>JBGPNZ010000006.1:0-30033 GCA_041487795.1 Nitrospiraceae bacterium | reverse complement strand
TTGCAGCTTCTTCTCCTTCGGCAGATTCCATTCCGGGGGAATTCCCAGGATTCCGCGCGCGAAAAATCCGATGGACATGGCAATGTTGGGCGCGCCATGAGTGAGGAAGATCACGGTGCGCTGCGCGATGCGCTCGAAGATGTTTCGCCAGGGTTCCCAGGCCTCGCCATAGGTGTCGATGTCCACCACGTTGAAGCATTCGAGGTTGAAGGCATCGAGGAACCTGCCAGTGAGGTTTCCGCGCACCGTGCCGGCCATGCGAGGATGCTTGTCCACCGGAACGTAGCTCGTGACGCGGAACTCCTCGAGCAGCGCGCGCCAGATATGGCCTTCGCCGGCGCAGAGGTCGAGCACCTGGAGGGAATCAAACTTGGCTTCCTCGAGCACGCGCCGGCGGAGCTGCAACTTCATCGAGAGGGATCGGTTGTCAGTCTTGGTTGTCATGGCTTCTTGGCTCTGAAAGCCTCGCATTGGACACATTCACGGCAACGGCCCGGGCCGATGTGCTGTCTGACCATATGGCCGCATTCGCAGAGCTTCGGAGGACGCCCGCCGCGGCGGGCCCAGGCGAGCCTTTTTTTCTTCCCGTATCTCTTGGTGGTGGTCGTGCCGCCTTTGTGGCCAGCCTTACGCGCGCGGACCAGAGCGGCGTCGAACCGCCGCAGCGCCAGGATGGCCAGATCGAGCGCGGGATAGAATCGCGACCCCTTCGGAGCTATCTCACTATCGTTGCGAAACTTGCGGAGGATGCGGATGGCTTCTCGGTTCTTCATGCTCAACCCTCAATCTGCCGTGAATCGGCCAGATAGAAAGCCCTGGAGAACGTCTCCCTGGCTCACAGCGGCCGATCGTATGAAAGGCAGCAGGCCGGTAATCTGCCCATCATCCGTTTCTAGGCGAATTCCAAAGGCGATTCCGCTCCCCTCGGACGTCACCGCATATTTGAATGAAATCGAAAGGCTATCGCCAGTTTCCCCCTCGATGTCCATTTCTATGCGCCGCGTCACAAGGTTGCCCATGTCGATGCGAAGCCCCACGATCTTGCGATCTTTTCGTATGGCGAGCTCGTATTCGGAAAGTTCCACCTTGACGTTCATCTTCCGATCCTTGGATATTCCTGAATCTTAATTCCGTCGAGCAGGGTGCCCATCTCCGTGCGTGGCGCCGCGCTCTGTTTGAAGAAGAAGGCCACGCCCGCCGCCTTGCATTGATCGCGGAGCGAGCGCGCCCACTCGGTTTCCATGGGGCGGTAGCCGGGACCGGATTCCCCGCCGACGATCACCCAATCTACTTTTGCGTCGCCATCGTATGGGTCTAAGCAGCTCGATTGGGCATCCTTGTCGCGCAGGTCTATCGGCCCAAGTAGGGGCTCCGCACTGAGGAAATGAATGGCGGCGGGAATTTCGAGCAGAAGGGGGATGCGGGCATCAGCGTATTCCTGAGTCTCCACGCTCACCCCGAGCCACACGTTCGGATAGCCCGGGCCCCAATCCTGCGGGAGCCGGCCCGGGATATTCTCCGGGCGCTTGGTCAAAATCTGGAATTGAAGATTCCTGCACTCGCGGATGATCTGCCAGGCTTCGGGCCGCCAGCCGTCTGCCGCTTCGATGAAGAAGTCCGACCAAGAGCAGGTGAACACGCGCTCGGTGCGGCCGGCGGCGGCGGCCGCGCGCTGCCAGCGCAGAGGATCGCGCCAGGTAGTAGTCCGTATGATGCGGAAGGGATCCCAGGTTTCGGTGTCGCGGGTCTGCCGCGCGCGTTTGAGCTGCGCGGTATACATATAACAGTTTTTACAGCCGGGGCTGATCTTCTGGCAGCCGCGCCAGGGATTCCAGGTGTGTTCGGTCCAGCTAATCGCAGTTTTGTCGGACAAGTCGTTTTTCCTTTCGTTTGAATTAACCTATTCCCATAGCTTTGTCAAGAATTCGTTTTGTGCTGGCGGCGTCCGTCTCCAAGGATCTCCGCCCGGACGTTCTTCCGAATTGTGCGCCAAGCCTTCCGTGCGCGGGCCTGGCCGACCGTGAGCGGCCGCTCCGCGGGATCGCAGTTCCGGCAAGGAGTCTTGAAGGGCGCCGCGCAGTCGCCGGCGTCGTGTTCCCATTGCGCGGAGCACTTTGGGCAGCGGTGCGGGTGCAAATCATCGGAAGCCACCGCCGCCGGGGTTTCCTCGCCGGTCATTAGTTGCACTTCCAGGCGCGTGACCGCATCGCGCACGTTCGAGGTGCATTCTTTGGCGATGCGCTCGAGTGTGAGGCCGCTCAGTTTGCCGCCCTCCGACTTGGCCAGCCGGCGTAGGAAAGCGGTCAGCTCGCCGTTCAGATTCTCCTGACCGAAGTCGAGCGTGCGGCAGCGGGATAGGAAACGCTGCTCGAGCAGGCGGGTATCGTTCGCGGTGAAGATAAAGATGGTATTCGGCGGCGAGGCCGTGGCGTCCAGTTTGGAAAGGAAAGCCAATTGCGCCGCCGGAGTCATTTGGTCGGCCTCGTCCACCAGTACCAGGTGGAAATTGGCGGCCATGGGGACATACCAGCAGTGCCGGCAGGCGGCTTCGACGCTCTCCAGGTCGCAGGCGCGCGAGGGAATATGTTGGAGCTCCGCCGGGATCGCCTGCGCCAGCGCGAGAGCCATCGAAGTTTTGCCCACGCCGCTAGGGCCGAGGAAAAGCCAGGCCGAAGCGAAAGGCCGCGCCGCGAAGGCCGAGAGCACCTTTTTGGGTTTGGCCAAGCCGATGAAGTCGTCCAGCTTGCGTGGCCGGTATTTTTCTGTGAGCGATTGCGGGAAATCGAGTGTCATGGCCATCTCCTTTGCTCTCTTCTGAATGTCTATCATGGCCAGAGTATAAACCTAGCACCATAGGTTTGTCAAGTCTTATTTCAGGGAAAGTTAAGCCCGGGAGGATGGCAGACGCTTAGCCGCGGCTGAGCACAACTTTGTGGCGCAAAGACAGGCCCTGGGAGTCAATATGGGCGATTTTGACGCTCCGGCATAGGGTAGGGTAGTGGGGAAGGGAATTAGAGGCTGTGGGCGGCGGGAAACCATGGAAACCGGGGTATGAGGCGGCATCATGGCAGGCATTTTCTAGGTTTTGTCCCGGGAAGCCTGAATGGAGATGGTTGCATGGGTTTCCAGCGCCGCGACGTGCTCCCGGACTTCGCCGTACACGTCCAGCGGAATCCCACAGAGAATCCAGACCACCGACGGCGGCGGCCGCAAGTCCACTTCCTCGATGGCCGCCCTCGAATCGTTGGCGAGCTGCTCGATCTCCGCAGGCTCGAATCCGGTCAGCTTCAAATCGAATTCGTCGCCGGCGAGTTCATCGAGCAGCGTGCGCAACTTTGGGACGTCCCATTCGCCGTGAATTCGGTTCAGCGCCAGGTTTAGGGCTTTCGCTTTCTGTTCGGTGATCTCTAGGCGAACGACCGGAACGCGCTTCAAACCTTCCGCGATCGCGGCCTTGACCCTCTGATGGCCGCCGATGATGTCATTCGTGGCTGCGCGCACAACGACCGGCTCGACAAAACCGAAGGAGCGAATGGACGTTCGCAGCTTGGCAAGCTCGCGTGGAGTGATCTTGCGCGGATTATAGGCGGCTGGATTAAGCGAGCGCGGATCCGCGTGCTTGATTTGCAGTTTGCCTGGCTTTACTGCCCTGCTACTTGGCTTGGCCATGACCCACCCCCCCTACCGAAAGTCGCGCTCGCGCATGTGTTGGTAGCACGCTGGTCTAGAAAGACAGGCACTTAGCGATTTTCTGGCATATGCCCTGCCGCGGGCGCGCGGCCGAACCCGCCGTCCTTGAGCGCGGTCTTGCGGCCGTGGCATGGAGCGCATATGCCTTGCAAGTTCTCCGGATCATCCGCCCCGCCCCGGCTTCGCGGTATCTTGTGGTCCGCCACGGTGGAAGGCGCTAGGCCACACTTCATACAGATGGGATCGCGGGCAAGGATGCTCCGTTCCAGTCTCCGCCATCGGTAATCGTAGCCGCGCGCCGCGGCGGAGCCACGCGCCTGATCGTACCGCTGCTGTTGCTGTCTCTCATGCTGCGGGCAAAAGCGTTCATCGGTGAGCGCCGGGCAGCCGCGAACTCCGCAAGGATGCTTAGGCTTCCACGGCATCAGTACATTCCGCACTTTGCGAGCGTTCGCTGATGGATGATCTCGAACCCGGAAGATCCCAATGTGAGATCGACGGGCTTCAGCGGCATAGCCAAGATGACGGTACGCTCTCCCAGATCACCTGCATACAGTTTCGCGTGGAAGGGGAAGCCGAAGTGCCCGATGATTTGGGAGTCGTCGTGGTAGACAATCCCGGTCAAAGCGTCCGCGACCAGCTCCTCATAGTTTTCTAGGTCCGGGCGCTGTGCGGGGAACTGGTCGCAGCCAATGGGAACGTGCTTCGGCTTGCTGCGGAAGAATTGGAATCCGACGAGCAGCGGTCCCCGCATCGGGAATTGAGCGCGAGGATGGCTCGCTTTGAACTCGCGGATGGCTAGAAGGGCGCAGGTGCCGATCGCATTCTGCCATGCGCGGATATTGTCGGGCATCAGACGGATGTGGCGACCTAGACCTGGCCGGTAGACAACCTTGCCCTGCGGCATCGGCAGCGGATGCCCGGGGACGACGATCCGCAAAAGATCAGCATCCATATTATTTGCCGCAGGTTGCCCTTGTTTGAACGGAATCGCACATCGCTCGCAGTATGGCCCGTCCCAATGAAATCGGAATGGCCTGCGCGACCATTTTCCATGCGCGGGAAAGCGAACAAACGAAAACGTAGTTACTCGGAAACCCTTGGATTGCAGCCGCTTCCGTGAACTGCAAGGTCCGCTCGCGGCCGTCTTCCATTGCCACGCAGAAGCCGCGTGAATGCCGACTGCCAAAATCGGTGATCGTAGGAGATTTTCGATCGAGCCTGAGAAGGCGCTTCGTGTCTTTCTCATACCATTGCCGATGGCTGATTCGCGTTGCTGCCAGCGTCTTTGGCGAAATTGTGTAGGGCCCGGGCAATAGGTAGTCGCTCAACGTGGTATTATCGCCGAGCGGCCGAACTGTCGGGAACTTGCCGACGAAGATTCGCGTCCGAGCTTGGCCGGAAAACTCAGCCGCGTGCATTATGACGTAGGGAGTGAGGGGAGGCAGATGGCGCCGCATCTGTTGTACGTTCTCCAAGCACCAGAAGCGAGGTCCGATTTTTTCGACGCAAGCAAGACTTCCATCAAGCAGAGTGTGCCAATCGTGAAGATCGCTGTTTTTCAAGATTCCGCAACCATGGCGAGCCACGCTGATTTCCTCGCAGGGGACAGCACCCAGCACGACATCAACGCCAGCGAATCTTGTCGGTTCTATATTAAGAAGATCCGCGCATATAACTTCAACTTGCGGGTGGTTATAGTGATACGTAGCGCAGCAATCTTCAGCCCGATCAATCGTCGCGATGATGCGGATCGGCAAGCCGCGCGCCGCGATCGCCCAGCCACCAGCTCCCCCGCAAATATCAATCGCCGTCAGTTCCATCAGAAATTTCTGCCCGCGGCGACGCGGCCGAGCAGGCCCCGGAATTCGCGCCATTGCTCTGAAGTCATGGGGGATTGTTCCTCGGGTTTTCTTTCGATCACCAGGGCGGGGCGCTTCGTAGTAATCTTTTGAAGTTTGTCACTCAAACCTAAACCCCTTATTGAGTGCGCCACTTCTGGCGCCCCAGGTGCGCCACTTCTGGCGCACTTAGACCTGTGGAAATCTGTGGAAATCTGTGGAAATCTCATCTCGCCCTGCTTCGGCTTGAACTTCTTTTGCTTCGGAATTCCCACGATCATCCGGCAGTAATGAGCGTGCTGGACTTCGATGTAACCCTCCCGGACCAGGCGCTGCATCCAGCGTTGCAGGCTTCGGCGGGGATAGCCGGTCTCCGACTGGATCCGCGCGTAGGTGATCGGCGCTCCGCGGAGCACCAGGCCGGTCCCATTGCGCGAGGCCGTCTGCCGCGCCACCAGCCAGTCAAACAGCAGCCGCGCCGGGCCCATGCGCCGGCGATGCTCCTGGGTGAGTACGCCCTCCCGCGTCCCGATTAGTCGTTCCGGCCTGGTCATGCTTTCGGTCTCCGTCAACTCACCAGGATCGGCCCTCGAGGTCCTTTCCGGTGTTCATAGGCGCTCTTGGCATCGCGCAGAGATAGAAAACATTTCCCTTTCATCCATTCGATCATCGCCAAATAGTTCGGGATATCGGATGTGAGCGCATAATCTCTGTGCATCTCGCGCCAGCCGGTCAGGTCGAGCATGTTCAGCGGCCGCCGGCAATGCGGGCAGGCCCGCAAGCCGCCGATGCGCGAGCACTCGCGCTCCTGGTCGGTCCAGAAAAGACAGAGCTGGCCGAAATAGACCAATGCGATTTGTGGCCCGTTCCGGTTCATTATTGAAAGAACGCTTCCGACGCCTTAACCTGGCCGGGGCCGATCGTTTCGATGATTTTCCTGGCGGCCATGCGGGAGAGATAGGCGTCGCGAGTGGAGCGCTTGTAGCCGGTCGCTTCGCTCAAGAATTCCCGGTCGAATGGCGTGCTCCGGTCGCCGTCTTGCAGCATGATCTGGAGCAGCTTCTTCTCGCCTTCCGGCAATTTGTTGAGCCAGTAGCGTTGCAATTCCTCGCCGCTATCCGGAAAGGTTTCATAGTGGTCGCCGAGCGCGAGGATGCCTGCCTCGGTGATGAAGATGTTTCCGGCACGCTCGTCAATGAGGGACTTTGTTCGCAGCCGCGCCAAATAGGCGTCACGCGTAGATCGTTTGTAGCCGCTCAGGATGGAGACTTGATCGCGCTTCACTCCGTCTTGGTATTTGGCGATCACTTTCAAGACTTCGCGCTCGCCCCCAGGCAGCTCTCCATTGTTCTTAGCCATCGAATGCAAACTGGCCGGCAGAGCTGAAACTGGCGTTTTCAACTTTTCATGAATTCGTGAATCTTCCAGTTTCGGGAGAACCGGCTTCGGGACCGGGATATTGAAAGTTTTCGCCATATTCTCTGCGAGTTCTGCTAATTGCTGAGCTAGGCGAGTGCCGGCTCTGGCCATCCGGCCATGGCTGTGGGCCACATCCTGATATTGGCGTCGCAGTTGGGTTTCCAAGTGGCGCTCGGCGGGCTGAATGCGCTGGATTGGCGCCGCCTTCGGCTGCGCCCGGAGTTGCGCTTTCAGCCCGCGGATCTGCTGTTTCAATTCTGCGAGCGTGCGTGCCTCTTCTTCTGCGGCTTTGGGCAGGTCTGCCAGCTTGGGCAGCAACGCGCGGATTTTTTCCGGCGCCGGCGGGGGCTCTGCGGCGTGCTTCGTTGACCCCGCTTCGGGATGGCTGGTCAGAATCGCCCCGACAGTCAGCCGGATCCGCTCTTTTGAGACCGCACGGCCAAGAGCGAAAAATTGGCCAGCCTCGAGCACTTTGATGTCCCGCCGAAAGATTGCGCGATCGGAGCGGGGCACGCTCAGTTCGTCGGCGGCGCGTTCCACGTCCAGGTCCTCAAACGTGCCGCCGACCAAGCGATTCAGCAGCTCGGCGCTGGCATCCTTGCGCAGCTTGCCCAACCGTTGCGTGGCGAAGATGGCGCAGAAGCCACGCTTACGGCCGGCCGTGGCCAGATCGATCATGGCATCGGCCGCTTCCGATTGGCCCGCCTTGCCCTCCGGGCAGAACTTGTGCGCTTCGTCCACGATGATCAACGCCGGATGCCAAAGTTTTTTCGAGGCATCGATCAGCGCCGAAAGGAAGGCGCGCACCCAAGCGTGCTTGGCATGTTTCAACTCGAAGATGTCGCAGATGGCGTTGGCGCGAAGTTCGAGCATCTTCTCCGCAACCTTGGCTGCAGAGCGCACGTCCGCCGGCGTCTCCCCTCCGGGACCGACCAGCAGAAAGAAGAATTTCTCGCGCAACGAAGCGAACTCGCCTTCGGAATCGATGATGAGGATCTGCACCTTACCGAAAGCCTGCTCGGCAATGCGGCGGATGAGCCAGGACTTGCCTTGGCCCGAGCTAGCCTGAATCAGCAGCCGCGTACGCAGGAGCACATCGAGATCGAGCGCGACGTTACGCCCCTCGGCTTTTCCGATGATGATCTGGCTCATGGCTTTGGCGTCGCTTCGAGTTCGGCGATTTGCTCGCGCAATTCGCCGTCCAAAACATCCTCATGGAACTCGACGTCGTCGGGATCCCCGGACATTCCGACGTAGCAGTGGTCGTGCATGAAAGCGAGAATTGCCTTCAAGGTAGATAGCCGCGCCTGCGCGATGCGCAGGGCGAGCGCGCCGGTAACGCTGAGGCCACGAATGTCGAAAGCAATATTCGGCAGTACTCCACGGAGCGCACGCGCAGAGCAACTATCCACGGTCGTACCGTGTTGCCCGCGCGGCGGCTCAATAAAGATATCAGGAGGGTAAGTAGACAAATACCGACCTATAAGGGCGGCGCACTCCTCCCGCGCCGCTTCGACGGCGGCGGCTTCGCGCTCGCAAGCGGCACATGCAAACAGCACCTGCGGCGTGAAACCTTTCAGAGATTGCTCGCACGCCTTCGGATGCCCGCAGATCATCAGTTCGCGCAGGTCGTCGCTCATGGCTTGATCCGGGTCGTGTTGATCCGCAGCCAATCTTTGGCGCCGTCGTACACTTCGGGAAATCCTTCGCGGATCGTCTTGTTCAGTTGCGCGCGCATTTCGGTCGGGAGTGCCAAATAGCAGTACTGGCAGAGCGGCCGGCCGCTATCTTTCTTCTTGCCGCAGACGCATTCGGTCCCATCGAGTTCCCGAATGGCGCGGACGATCAGACTCTCGGAAAGTGCCATGGACTATCCGCCCAATTCTCCGGTGATGCGCTCGTTGTGCAGCAATCGCATGGTGACCATCGACGCGGGGATCCATGCCGGCGAGAATCCGGTGTCGCGCGAGATGTACATCAGCAGCCGGCCGCAGCATCCGCACGCAAAAAATCCCTGCTGGCGAAATTCCCTCCTGGCGGCCAAGATGGCCAGCGCATCCTCGATCGCGAGTTCGTGTTTCATTAGTCGTTCGACTGCTCAGCGGCAAGCTGCTTCGCCGGCGCCGGATATTTCTCCATCATCAGCAGGAGCGCGGGCCGCATGAATTCGTAGTTCTCCGTGTCGGCGTGAAGGCAAGCTTGCAAAAAAAGTCCCAGGAAACTCCTATCGTCTAACCCCCGCAGAGCGAGCCATGCGTTGACGTAGTTGAGTTCGGTCGGATAGTGCTGAATCTCCATCGTCAGTCCCTCTTCGGTTTGGACGGCGCCGCGGCGTGGATTCTGCTCATATGCTCCGGGCAGTAGTCGATGATCCGGTCCGCAAGGCGCGTCGCGTGCGTATCGCAAAGCGGTGCATCGCAGGTCTCGCCGTTGCGAGTGGAGAAGTCGCAGAGCTTCGTGCTCCATCGGTTGCACCAGCGGCAATGCTGTCGGCGCGGTCCTCGCGTGCAGATGATTGCGGTGGTGTTGCAGTCGCGCACTAGCCTGCACCTCATCGCGGCGCCGCACTCTGTTTTGGAAACAGAACGCCCTGCGGCCGGGGATCAAAGGGAATCGGCGGCAGCAATCGGAATTCCCAAAGACCGCGCGGAACCATCCCGCGCCGACGCTTCTCCAGGCGATGGCTCCCGAATTGCGCCTTTTTCAGATTGCGAAGCTGCGCCGAGATCGAGCAGGGCGGGAAGCAAGTCCTTGGATACATTTGCTCGAGTTCTTCTTGGATCTCCGCCACGGTCCGCCATTCCACTCCGAGCATATAGAGCCGGATGCGCTCGACCTGGGTTGATAGCCGCGCGCGATCCGCCGCAGGCTCGTAGGCCGGCCCCGCAAAGTGCGCCTTGAAATTCCGCCTCACCGGATTCGTTGCTTTTTCGTTTCGCCTTCGATGAAGTCGGCAATCTGTCGAAGGCAATTTTCTTCCCACACGGTTTCTGCAAATGGGTAGAAGCAATACTTTCGCCAAGCCGCGAACCACCTGATTTGTCCGATCACCTGGCCCTCTTTGGTGACCGCCGCGAAGATCAATGTCTTTCTTTCCGCGGACTTCGGCATTTCCTCAAAATGAAGCCAATAGGTCACGGCTCCTCTTAGCGTTTAACAATTGCCTGCGGCGACCCGCGCGGCACGGTCTCCGCTCGTCCGCGCGTGATTCCAGCAGCCCTCAATCGCCGGAACCTGTCGCGGTCGCCGCAGGACTTCCTGCAAGGGCGGAATCGAAACCGCACGACGGCTCAGTCAGCCCAGGACTGAGTTGTGCCGCCCTCGCAAGATTTTAATGAGCCCGCGCTTTGCAGGTGAAGGGCGTCCTTGCAAAGTCTGAACACCGCGCATCGAAGCCGAAGCTTCTTCGTCTGTCCCTCAGACTTCCGCGCAGCTACTACGTTCTTGACGGGCTCACCTTCCCCTTTCGGGGATTCCTATCTCGTCACAAATACTTGTCCTTGATGTCGCGGAGCCAAAAGAGCATCTTGGGAGTCACCGCGCGGCCATCGTTCACGTCCTCGATGAACCGCAGCTCCTTTGGCTCCATTTGCACCTCGTACCCTTCCAGCATGGTCAGCAAGCGGTCAGCCTCAGTTCTTCTTTCGTCTGCAGTGCTACCGCTATCTTGAAACAGCCTGCCCACTAAGCTGCCGCGGCTTTAGGGACCTTCTCGAATTCGAGGTAGTACGCCTCGCCGGGCGCGAAAAATTCTTCGACCTTCGGATTCGTGACGAAGATTTCGAGCGTTCCAGTCGGCGTCGATTGCGCGAAGCGCCGATCCTCGGGCAGTGCCGAGTCATATTCCGCCGTGAGTTTCGCCGTCACGCCTGGACAGTTGTGCTTTGTGACTCCCGTACAAACAAACTTCGCAATCACTTTCATGCTCGTTCCCCCTTTTTCGCGTTGCTCACCGCAAGTCTCCGAAATTCGTCCAATCCCGTAGCAGCCTAAGAAAGAGCACCGCTTTCCATCGCTGGACCCGCCGCGCTGCAGAAAGGAAGCGCTGCAAATCTTCCAGCGTTCAGCTCACCGTTTCCGCTCCCGAGGGGAGTGCGGGGCCGGGTGGCGATCCGGCCCCGCAGTTGTGCTAGGGAAGGGCGCCGAATGGGAGCGGCGCTGCGGGAAGATCATCGAATCAGTCCGAAAATCATAAGAAGTCCCGCCACAACTCCGGACAATGCCGCCGCGCCGATGAACAGCGCAGCCTTCAGGAGCCAACGGTGCCGGCAGTAGAAGGCGGCGATTCGCCGGCGGCGTTCGGCTCGCCGCTCGGTTTTGGCGAGCCCCGCGCGCGCCTCTTCGGCGTAGGTTGAGAGCCACCTGCTTCGGGTTCCTTGCATTGTTTCTCCCCCCTTGCTGCCCACTTCTTTTTCGGCATATGGCGTTTCTGGACCGCTTCAAAGTCGCTCACTTCGATCAGGCAAATTTGTCCGTGCCGACGTCGGGCAAAGACCAACCCGCGCTCGGCTTCGAGCCAGCGGCGCAGCGTGATAACGTGCACGCCGGCCAGTTTCGCCGCTTCATCCAGCCGGATTGTCTCCGCCAAGGTCATGCCATTATGTTTCCAGCAGCGGCCTGTAATCTCCGACGTGGTCGAACCCGAAGGTCCAAGCCACAGCATCATCGGCACGGGTGATGCCCGGAGGCACGCGCAGGAAGTATGTCCGGCCAGTAGAAGGATCGACGACATGCACCGCTTTGAGCACGCATTCAGGATCGTTGGGCAGCTCAATGGAATAGAGCTCCCCGCGTTCGTGTTGATGAATCCTGGCGGCTTTCATGATGGCCAGGAACTTTTCCAACCCGATGCGTTCAATCATCACGCGCCGGACTTCGGCGTTTTGCTCAGAAAGAATTTGTTCAGCAGTCAGTTCTTGTGGCCGCAGGATGATCTGCTCGGTAACGCGCACACCCTTCCAGAACCATTGACCGCTGCCATCGGGATATTCGATTGCTGGACCGCTATCGCGGTGAAGTCTCTCGGCTGATGCTGAGATCTGGGCCAGCGCAACGTGGACGGATTCCGAAGTGACCCAAAAAAGCAACCCACCACCGCGAACGATTTTCAGGAATGGCAAAAACGGATTTGCGGAGCGCGCTGCGGCGCAGGCTGCGGCCCAGGCTGCGGCGCAGGCTGCGGCCCAGGCTGCGGCCCTGGCTGCGTCCCAGGCTGCGTCCCTGGCTGCGTCCCAGGCTGCGGCCCTGGCTGCGTCCCTGGCTGCGTCCCAGGCTGCGTCCCAGGCTGCGTCCCAGGCTGCGTCCCTGGCTGCGGCCCTGGCTGCGTCCCAGGCTGCGGCCCTGGCTGCGTCCCAGGCTGCGGCCCAGGCTGCGGCCCTGGCTGCGTCCCAGGCTGCGGCCCAGGCTGCGTCCCAGGCTGCGGCCCTGGCTGCGTCCCAGGCTGCGGCCCTGGCTGCGTCCCTCATGGCTCCGCGGGCGACGGGCTCTGCCAATTTGCAGATGGACAGGACGGCGGTGGCCGGATTGCTATGAAAAACCACTTTGCGCGCCGGCAGTTTGAGCAATGCCAAGTGCTCCGCGAAGCCTTCACGAACGAGTTCCTCATCGAAGCGCGACGTGGCGAAGGCTTCGCGGATGTCCGCGATGATCTTTTCGCTGGATGCCGCCAGTTTCATTTTCTAGTCCGCGACGTTGCGGATTTCTTCTGGCGAGTACTCGCGCTGCCGGACAACCTCGTACGTTCCCGCCGGCAATAGGAGCGGCTCATGCTCCTCGTGGACGATGGAAATCCCGTCCTCGCTGGCCGTGAGCAATAACTTTTCGCCAAGTTCGTAGACCTCAGCGAGGGCTAGCGATCCTGGTGCCACCCGGTGGATGTGCCCGGTGGCTTCGCCTTCGAGAATCCGGCCATCCGGACGCAGTACTCGCATCGTCGTGCTGCGAGGCTTTGCCCGTCGCACGAAAAGAACGTCTCCCTGCCGGTACATTGCTTTTGTGTTCATCGTCTGTTTCCTTTCTCACGTGACGCCGGTCATGCTGCCAGGCCCTTCCGGATCATCACGAATTCGCTTTTGACTTCCTGACCTCTCATGCCCGCACCATCCCCTCGCGCGCCAGTTCCCGCGATCGATCCGAGCCTTGATTTTCGCTGGCCGGCTCGCAGTCTCTGTGCAGCGCCAGGAAGTCCTGCCCGGCTTGGAGCAGAATTTCTAATCGCAGCGGAAAGCCCGGCCAATGAAGTGCGCCGCAGCGGGTACATTCGAGTGCCTGCGTGTCAGGATTAAAGATCAGCCAATCTCCGGTATCGAATCTCTTACCGGAGTTCGGCAATAGCTTCGGGCGCCGGCCTTTCATCGCTGCTCCTGGCCCTGGCGGGCGGATTCGCGGTGGCCTAGAGACCTGAGCCAGGCGGGAATCTTCATGCCTTTGGCCTTCGCCGCTTGCGCGAAGAGACGTCGCTCGAGGCGCGCCATGCGGACGAGAATCTGGGTATCTTTTCTGTTTCGGAAGAGTTCTAGGGAGAGATCGTCGATGGCGGGGAAGTGTGATTTATTGAAAAGTTCCCATCGCCCTTGCCATTGGATCCACTTCGAGAGAGTCCGCATGGAAATGAAAACCGTGTGGCGGGTATCGATCTCGGGCGCGGGAATAATGAGCCAGATGCGTGAGGGGAGCAGGAACAACGCAAAGAGATCCACCTCGCCGGTGGAACGTTTTCCGTGACGATGCAGATTAAAAAACCAGCCCCCGGGATCCTCGCGCGGTTGCGCAGCCTTGACCTCGCAGCGGATTCGCCGATCCACGAGAAGGTCAAATTTTCTTCCTGTTTCTGGCATGATCTGGCACTCGTGCCGCAGCTTCCTCAAGCGGGAAACGAGGCCGCGCATGGCCTTTTCATGAAGTTTGTGGTGTGTGATGTTAAGCACCGGTCTAATCACCGGTCTTATCAATAATCCTCAACCGAAGTCCTGTCAAGCAAAATATTAAGAGAAGTTTATACCATGTGGAAATCAGAGCTTGACCGAAGGCTAGACCTGGTGATAATCAATTAGTGCGTTCTCGGGGCGCGCCTCGCCGCGCGGGAAATTCGGAGGATTCGCTTATGTCCAAGCGTTCCATGCTGGGCGTACCCTGGTCGGAGAACCGTAAGCGCGCGTTTGAGGAACTGGCTCGCGAGTTCAGCAAATACCCCGCCGAATTTGCCCGCACCATCCTGGAAGAAGTCATGCAGTGCCATTTTTCTATCCCACGTCTGCGAGAGCTTGGCCTGCTCAGCCCGTGGGCCCAGGTCCCCAGACCTTCCTTCTTGGTTTTTTCGATTGAAACCGCGCGCGCCAAACTCTCGGGGCCGGCAAAAGCCGAATGGCAGCGGGAACTTGACGCGATCGAAGCTAGCCCAGGGCACAAGGCCCCGAAGGCCAAACGCTGGCGCTAGGAGGTTTTGGCCATGCTCTATCTCGATCGCATCGGGCGTGTCTGGTACGCCCGGGGCAAGGTGAATGGTCGGCGCATCAAGAAGAGTCTGGACACGCAATTCCGCGACGTCGCGAACGAGCGCCTAGGCGAACTCGAACGCGAGCTAGACGCCGGCGGCGGCGCGCGCCTGCTGTGGGCGAGTTTTCAAAAGGAATTTCTGGCCATGGCCAGTTCGAGCGTGAAGCCGCGGACGCTCAACCGCTATGGCTTTGTGGCCAGCCGCTTCGGGCGTTTCCTGGCCGTGCGCGGCGTCGAAGGTCTCCGCCAGGTCAAGCCCACTCTGGTTTCCGAGTACATCGCCGATCGGATGCGCGACGTCCATCCCACCCGGGGAATCACGGTCGGGCCGGAGGGCATCAAGCACGATCTTCGGCTCCTGAAACATATGTTCAACTATGCGCTCGATTGCAAGTACCTGGCGGAGAATCCGGTCAAACAGCAGCGCCTCAACACCGCCGGCGGGCGGACCATGCCCTTCACCCCGGCCGAAGTGGACCGCCTGCTGGCCCACCCCTCTGTGGCTGAAAGTCCCGAGCGCCGCGCGCTGGTGCTCATGTTCCTGCTCACCGGGATGCGTATCTCCGACGTCTCCGCCTTCCCCAAGGCCGCGATCGACTGGCAGGCCGATCACATCATCCTCAAGACCAAGAAGCGCGGCGTCACCGTCTCCCTGCCGCTCCATCCCACCTTGCGCGAGGCTCTGACGGTCCACCTGGAGAAGCTGGCGCCGATCCAGCAGATGTCACCGTACCTGTTTCCGTCGCGGACGGGCCGGGCCCGGGCGAACACCGACGCCTTGCTGCGGAGGATCTTTCGCCAGGTGGGCATCGTGGGGGGCCGTGCACACCGGTTCCGAGATACCTTCGCGGTGATGATCCTGGCCCGGCCAGGTGCGAGCATCTACTACGTGGCCAAGCTGTTGGGCACGACAGAGGCTGTCGCGGCGAAGCACTACACCCCGTATGTGAAGGAGCTGCAGGAGCGTGCCCGTCAGTTCGTCCTCTCCCTGCCAGTCCTTGGCCCAGGAACCCCACCGGTGAGCGCTTAAGGAGGCAACATGTGGCTGTTCAAGGTATCAACAAGCTCCGGGCATAAGCTCGAACTACCAGGGAGCCTTAATTGGAAAGATACGACGAGGCCGAACGCGCTCAGCCATGAATACGAGCTTGAGATTCTCAGCATGGAAGATCTCAAAGAGCTGCAGCGCGCGGTGCACCGCCCCCTGATCGTTGATTTTGAAAGCGAAAGCATTGAAATCTATGATGGTTATAGAGAGTAGCTGGGAGCGTAATTTCCGGGGTAGCCGTGTCCAATTAGTGTCCACGTGTCTGTAAAGTGTTGATTATAGAGGCATGTTTGATAACGACAGCTTGCCAAGCTGTAGGCGGGGGTTCGAGTCCCCTCGGCCGCTCCATCCTGCTAAACCATTGTAAAATAATTGCTTTACAGAGTTGGCCGGAAAACCTGGATTTCCAGCGATCGGTGAGATATTAACAAGAATGGACAAGAATCAAAGGCCGCGCGTCCAATTAGCGTCCAGTCGGTGCCGCCACGTTCGCCGGCGCGCCGGGAGCTATCACGAGGCCCTTGTGCTCTTTCAATCGGTCGCCCGCCAGAAGTTCTGTTTTCTTGACTTCGGCAGCCCCGATCCCATTGTCAACCGCCGCGAGCCGGCCGTAGCTTTTCAGCAGTCCGTTCACGAGTTCCAAGCGGAGGTAATAAATGCCGCCAGGTTTGAGATCCAGCAGGATCCCCGAGCCTCTTTGATTTGAGCGAAAGACGTGCTCGCCCGGCTCGATCTGAGCGACGAGGTAGCGACCGTTGGGCAGACGCGCCAGCTCGATCTCGTCGCAATAGACCGATGGGTAGAGACCTGCGCTGTAGGTCCGCCCGCCCAGCGGTCGGTAGCGATAGACGTAAACGGTGGCTTTTCCAGCCGTACTCGAGGAGGGCGGGGATTGCCCCAGCGCTATGGGGGACAGGAGAGAGAACGCCAGCAGAGGCAGGATTAAGGCTTTCATGGCAACTCCTTTCTTATCAGCATGGGACGTTATGGGTGAGTGTATTTCTTGGGCGTTCAGCTTGTCAAGGCTTTTATGGCCCTGGGCGTGGCGCGCGAATATCCGCGAGCTTCGGGAGGTTGATTCGCGCCGGCTTGCAAGCCTGGAAGAACGTCACCAGGCCGCAGAGAAATTGGCCGGCCGTGCGGTGCCGCGGCAGGGCGTTGAAGGCTTCCGCGTAGAATCCCTCCAGGTCGTGTGCGTAGCCGGCCAGCTCCGCGGTCTTGCGTTCCGCCGCCGTCGCCTGGTCCCGGATCGCCTGCACTTGCTGCCGAGTGGCCGCGATCTGGCCAGCCAGGTCATTCACCTGATCCCCGAGCGCTGCGGCTTGCTTCTGGCATAGGGGGTAATCGGCCACGCAGCGCGCCAGGGCGCGCTCCTCGGCTGGGGTGTACCCTGGGGTCGAATTCCCGGGCGGGCGCAGTCCTAGGCCGGCGATGATCGAGGGGCGAAGTTCGGAGTCCGGCAGCCGGTCAACGGTGGCCGTGGCCTGTTGGCGCTGGCCTGCCAGGGTGGCCACCTGGGCCCCTAGCTTCTGTGCCAGGGCCGCGAACTGTTGGGCCTGGGCGCTGGATCGCGCCTCGCGTTCCTGGGCCGCGGCGCGGTCCGCATCGAGCTTGGATAATTGCTCGAGCAGGCCGCGCCTCTCGGCTTGCCAGTTTTTCTCCGCATCGCCGGTGATCCTCCCCGCCTGTTCCTGTGCGCCTTCTGCCTTCCATTTGGCCCGGTAGTGCATGACCACCAGGCCCAGAAGCAGTGCGGCCGCAATCGCACCGGCGATGCGGAGACCCGTTTTGCTGAGCAGCCAAGGCCACATCAGGATGTAGCCTCCGGGATTTCGCTTGGATCGGCCATAGGCTCCGCCGCGGGCGCGGTAGGCTCCGGCGCCGGCCGAGCCTCCCGTGGTTGCTGAGCGAATGCCTCTTCCCACACGGCGATCGTCCCGCCGCTTTGATAGAGCTGGCGCACTTCGTCGTCGGGCGAATCCCCGAATCGGCCGGTGAATTGAAAGTGCGGGCCGTCCTTGATCGTGCGAAACGTGCAGCCGGCCTTGAGGCCGATCGCTTCGCCCATCGTCTGGACGGCTTCCCAGACCGGATGCTTCTCATTCCAATCCGGCTGCCCGGTCTGATCGAAAGGGCAAACGTCGAAGGCTAGGCCGAATTCGTGCCAGCCGTGACCAGGCGCCGCCTTCGTCACCTCGCGGTTTTCTTCCGGATCAATGGGGGCGAGGCGCACAGCGGCGCGGCGCTCGTTGACGTCGTAGAGGTCCTCGCGCCCCTGAGCATAGAGCGCGGCCTGCATGTTCCAGGAGCGAAGCGCCTGGGTGACGCGCAGGTCGATCCCTTTGAGGTTCGCTGCGTGAATCAGCCGCCTGGCTTTGTCCTGGACTGGCGGGGCCAGCTCCGAAATGCGGGTTTCCGTGTGTAGGTCCATGGATCGTTCCTCTCTTTCGTTTCTATTCCAGATGTTTCGGAATCATGTTGCGAATCCTCTCGCGGCTCTCAGCAAGCGCCGCAACGTGCTGCCTCGACTCCTCCAGATCCAGCGCGAGTTCTGCGTCGTCATAGGTTGAAGGAATGGCCTGGTCAATCGAGCCGACGGTCATGCGATGGCGCACGGTGGTCTGACCCACCCGTGCAGTGAGCTCCACACAGCAAAGGCCGGTATCCTGATCGGTTTTGAGTTCATGATCCACGTCCACGTCTTTTCCGTTCACGGTGACTGTTTTGGTTCCCATTCCCCATCTCCTCGGTCAGACGATGACTTCGACCCAAATCTCGTAGACATTCTGTTGGATATCGCCAGCGCCGCTCGACCAGACGTTGTAGGGCTGCACTTGTAGCGCGCCGAAGTTCGTGTTGAGTGGCAAGGCGATGGCGTTGACTTGCTTCGCCTGGCCAGCACTCAGACTCAGGCCCGAATTGAAAGTGGCGCCCCCATCTAGTGAATAGAAGATTTGCGCTGCGCCAGTCACCGGTGCCGTGAAAATAGCCTCTTGCAGGATGTAGAGCGTTACTGATTTTGCCTCTGCTGGCAGAGTGATCGAGCCGAAGCCCTTGTAGATCTGCGCCTTGCCGGTCGTCGTGCTATTTACGTCTGAGGTCGCGGCATCCGCCGGGTTCTGGTTCCAGGCTTTGTTGGGAGTTGTAAACTGATTGGTAGATAGCGTTCCAACGGCCGAGGCGGAAGGCAGCGAAGTGAACAATCCGCCCGACTGCGCGCCAGCGCCGCCGTCATTGTTACCGGTCGTATCGGGTCCGCCTGATGCCGGCGCAGTCACGCTGCCGACAAAGAAGCGGCCGGCCCCGTTGATCGCAGTCTCTCGCGTGGTAGTGGCCTGAAAGGTGACGGCGCCACCCGCGAAAGTGGCGTCATCATAATAGATGAAATAGAGTGTGGAATAGGAAAGCGCCGTAACCGAACCGGAATTGATGCTCTTGTCCGACAAACCGGCGATCCGCATGGTGAACGCGGCGACGTTCACCGTGACGTTCGCACCCGCATCGTGGCCGGTCACGGCGTTGGCAAGTGGGCGGTAAGTGGCGTGTCCGAAGCCGATGCTAGCGACCACGTGGCCGGTGACGCTGATGGTAGAACTCTTCGCGCCTGAAGCGTTCTCTGCCCAGATCCTCACATCATAGGAAACGCCGTCGTCCACGTTGGCCACGTAGAACTCGGTGCGCAAGCCGTCGACGCTTCCCGCCGGCGTCCAGTTTGTATCCGCGGATCTTTTAGATTCGATGACAATGCGCCCACCGTTCAGCACGAATTGATCAGCGGGTGAAGTCCACGTAACTTTGATGCGACTGATGCGGACGCCATCGGCGCGTGTGAGCGCCGTTGTGGAGGCGCCGCCGCTCATGTTGCCGCCCTCCCAATTGTCCCCTTGTGTGGTCTGAACGGTTCCACCGCCCACCATCCCCGCGGCCCCGCTCGCGATGCTTGAATCGGTGATCTGGAAGAGGATCGTGCCGTTTATCTTGGCAGTGACTTGCGTCCCCACTATCTCCAGGCGCAAGACGTCGCCATTGACAGATCCCAGCGCATCGCTGGCGAGAACCGTCTGCGCGCCGGCCACGCGCTTGAAAAGCCAGCGGCCGCCGGTGCCAGAGTAAGAATAGAAGGAGTAATGCGTGTCCGCGCCGCCGGTGTCAATGCGGCAGGAAACTCCGAACGCTCCGGTGCCCGGACTGGTAAAAACGATCTGCGCATATTGATCAGCGTTGAACGTGTTGGCATTCCAGCGCGCCGGCTGATTTCCGCCGGAAAGCAGGCGTACCACCGTGCTCGCGCTGATTTCGTAGCTGCTTCCTGAAATTGCGGTCCAATTCGCCCCCAGGCTGGCGCGGTTGAAATTGTCTGTGGCCACAGCAATCGGGCCGCCTCCGGCGCCGCTGGTGAGAGCCAGATTCGTAGGCGCGGCCACGATGCGGGCATTCGGCAAGCTCGGCGCGCTGGGCAGTGCGCTCATGGCCTTCTCATTGGCCGTGGACCAGTTAAAGACCGTTGCATCCGTCTCGCGCAAAGTGAGATCGACGCCCAGCAAAGGCCCATCGGGCGCATCTTCGGTGGAAACCAATAGGTCAGTGACCTCGAATGTCTTGTTCACCCAGCCATAGCGCGCGATGGACAATTGGATCGTGTCCAGCACCGCGATCTGGTAGGCGGAGAGTTTGCAGGGAAGCAGGACGGTGACTTGCCGCCGGATCCGTTCGAGGTCGATCTTGGAAAGTCGCTGCGCCGTGGCCGCGGAAATCGTGAACGGGAATTCCACGTCCTTCCATAGTACTTCGCTCTGATCCTGGGCCAGATAGGTCGCATCCTGGTAGGCCGGATAATCGGTTGGTCTCCATGAGGCGGCGGGGTTAAGGAAGATCCCTTTTACGCCGTTGAATAGATCGCGTTTGTTCATTCGCGTTTGCACTTTGATGGCGGCGCGGATGTCCGCCTCGCTCAAAGAAATCGTCGCGGTCTGATAGGAACCTGGGAAGATGCGGAACTGCCCGGCGGAATAGACCAGCCGGCCCGCCATCGCGGTCAGCATGGCCTGAATCAAATCGACTGGCTTGCTGCTGGCCTCGAAACTTCCGTTCATGGTATAGCGCGGCTCGGTCCCGCCGGCCAGCAGCGTGACCGCTTCATCGCAGAGGTTCGCCGCGGCGATGGCCTGCGTATCGTCAATCTCGCCCGCCGACACGCCCAGCCCGAAGGAAGTATTCAGGAGATAATCGCGCAGGCAGAGTGCAGCGTTTTCGCTGTAGGCCGTCGTGCTGTTGCGCGGGTCAAAGACATTTTGGCCGTGCACGTCGAAGGTGATATTCGGCATCCCGCTGGGAAACAGGTCGGCACTCCATTTCAGTTGCACGTAGGCTCCGGCGCGGCCGCTCTGCTTGTGGTTGACCGTCCATTTGGAGTCGGCGGCCACCAGCCCGGCGAAGGATGCCTGCCCCGCCGTGCCCAGGTTGAATTCCACATGAACGAATCCCGCGAATGTGCCCGTGGCGTTTCCGCTGCCGTCCAGGGGCACGGCCACCCCATCGAAGTACATGGCGTCGATCGACTGAAGCTGATGCCCGGCAAGCGTGATCACGATCTGCAGGAACTCGTTGTTCGCGCCGGTCAAGTCGAGAAACGTGATCATCCCGCCAATGCGCGCGCGGCCGTAGATAATCCGCCAGGGCGCGATGGGCTGGCGCACCGTGAGGGTCCGGTCCGAATGGGAAAGGCTCGGAAACGTGGGCGTCTTGCGAAGAAGGGTCGAAACAGCCGAGATGACGAACGAGACGATAAAAAGTCCGATCGTCCAAGCCGTAGTTACGCTGATCGTGATACCGATTAGGGCGAAAACGGGAACTAGAAAGGGCATCAGATTCGCCACGCAAGTGCGGCTGCGATCACCGGCCGCGCCACTAATCCGGTGGATGGGATTTCGTCTATCCAGGTGTCGGAATCTATTGTCGGCTCGCTGGCCGCTGGCACAAGCATCTGGCGCCCGTCGAGCGAAACAATTCCCAGCGCCGCGCCGAATAGACCCGCCGAGGGATCGACCAGGAGCAATATATCTCCGCGCTGCGCCATCGCCGGACTCGGCAGAGATGGAATCTCGTGCTCTGTGGCAATGCGGGTAGCCAGCTCGGCGAGGCCGCCGCCGGCGTATTCCCGCACCAGGCGGAGGGCCTCGCGCCCGCTTGCATAGCGCCCGCGAAAGCCCTCGGCCAAGTCCGTGCCGGTCATGGCCAGCACCGCATCGCAAGCAAAGAGCGCGCAATCGAACTGGCCCCATTCGCCCGGGCGATCCCAGCAGCAGGTCAAAAAAGAGTCCAGAAGTTCCGCCCAATGTTCTTTGCGACTGAGCATGGCCACAGCCTCACCGAAAGATATGCTGGAACTGAGTGAACTCATCGCCCCCGCCGCCAGTAGGGGACTCGGAGCCCGGCTTGCCCCATACGCCATTCCATTCTTGAATCAAGGGCACGAACTCGAAGCCCAAGTCTCCGGGGTAATCAATCTTCTGGTCCTGCGTCGTGTAGCGGCGTTCGCGCGATCGGTTCATGTCTATCAGACGGTTCTCGATGGTGATCGAGGCCGTCGCGGTGTCCCCGGTCTCCTCGATGGTGCCGATATCGATGCGGCCGGCAAATGCTTTGTAGGGATCCACTACCACGTTTCCGGAGGCATCGAGCGAGCCCAAATAGATCGTGGCCGGATAGCCCTGGCGCATGTCGGTCAGCACCTGGCCCAGCAGATCGGAGGGAATGCCGGAGAGCGAGAGCACCACGCTATCGGCCTGCGCACCGGAAGCCTCGGGAATCTGATGGACCTTGCCGAATTTTCCTACGCCGATCCAGGTCTGCGCGTTCCAGGTGATTGAGCCGGTTCCGCTCCAGAGATAGATCGTGCCGCTGGTGAATTGAGCTTGAACGAAAAGCACGGGATAGACGCGCTGCGCGGTGAGTGCGGTTTTCAGGGCAGTGGTGAGTCCGCGGGCCATATTTAGAACGCCTCGATTGCGTTGAAGGTGATGCCGTAGGTCTTGGCCACATCGATGGCGAAGCTGGTGACGTTGTCTTTCAAACGGAACGTGCCTACGGCGCTCGCGAGTACCACACTGCTGCCGTTGGTGGGGGATTCGCGGAGGCGTGGAAAGATGTCCAGCGTGGCGGGTAGCGCCTGCGTGGTCAGGTTTTTGTGCAGCCGCGTGGTGATGCCGCTGCCAAGCTGCAGATAATCTCCCGCCTGGATCGTTCCGCTACCCGATACGGCCAGGGTGTTCCCGGTCTGGCTCGCGCCATTGACAGTCACGCCCGAAGCTGTGCCCAGCGCAGTGCGGCCGGCCGGATCGCCGAGAAAGAAGCTGCCGCTGCGCCCGTGTAGGGAGAGCAAAAACGCGATCCAGACTTCCGCGTCGGCGCGCACCATGCGGGGCAGTTCTACTTGGGCTTCCCAAAACGAGCCGGGATATTCGTAGACCTGCTGCTGACCCGTAAAAGATGAAGCCGCTATGCCCACGATGTAGTGCGCCATCAAGGTGACCATGCGGATGCCCTTGGTTACCGGTAGCGTCAATGGATAGGTGATGCTCATGTTCGCTCAGCGATTCCGCAATGACATCTCGCGCTGCGCTACGACGGCGCGCTGCACGGCGCGGTTCTCGGTCTGTTCGAGTGCCTGTCTGATGCGCTGCTCCATGCCCGGCGTAGCGCCGCGCGCGTCGATCTGATAGATCACCGTCGCGGATCCTCGTTCAGTGGGCTGGGCATCCGAAAGTCCCATAGGGACAAAGATTTCCGGACCGGCTTCGCCGACTAGATAGGAACTTCCCGCCCAGGCGGGACCGCCAGAGGCGCGGGCCAGGACGCGCTCCATCCTCGAGGAAAATTCCGCAGGGCTGGTGGAGCGGAAAATGTCATTCGGAATGATCATCCCGGAGCTGCGCGGTATGAAGAGTTCCGGCCCCGCCTCGCCTACGACGTAGGGATGGCCGCCAGCCACGGCACCGCCATGCTGTACACCGATGGCCGAGAAGGGGACGGTGCCGCCACCGCCGCCAAACAGACCGCCGAAAAAGCCGAATAGACTTCCGAACAGTCCGCCCGTTCCTGATTTCCCGAACAGCGCCATGCGCAGCAGCATTTTCCCGAGCGCGTCGAAGATGCCGGCAAGAACTTCCGTGAACTTCTTGCCCTGGAAGATAGCTTCCTCGAAGGCGCGGCCCATTTCCGTTTTCAGGCTGCGCAGAATCGGACGCAGAATGTCAGCGGCGTTTTGGACGATGCCTAGCCGATCCTTCAGATTGCCCAATTCGATATTGTAGATGCGGGTGCTGATCATGTTCTGATCCAGCATGTCCTTCAATTCCTTGGCGCCTTTCGTGAACGCTAGCATCGGGTCATTCGCTAGCGTCATTTCCTTCGCTAGCCAATCGAAGTCGGTCTTGAACTGTCGAAGCGCAGCGTCAGCAGCTTCTATCCTTCCCTTGGCGGTCACGAGATCGTCGAACCTTAGGTCAAGGCCCCCCAGGGCTTTACCTGCATCGGCGACCGGCATGGCTCCGGTGGCGGCGCCGAGCAGGCCCTCCATCTTGGATTTCTCCTCCTCCGCGCGGCGCTTCTTCTCTTCCTCGATTTGGCGTTTGATCGCCGCGGTCATGTCGTCGGTCAGCTTGACCATCTTCGAGAGCGGCGCGTGCGCCGCGGCGGTCGCCACGACCCACATCTGCAGCTGGCGAAAGTGCAATAGCACGGCCTCGCTCGCGCCCAGGTGCGCGAGCTTCCAGAGTTCGACGGCTTCCTTACCGTGGATGAGGCCGGCGGCCTCCTCCCTGAGCTTGATCTCCAGCGCTTCGATGGCCTTCCCTAGCTTGTCCAGCTTTTCTGTGGCGTCATGCTCAATCCCGGTCGCGGCCATCATGCGGGAGGCCATGGCCTCGATGCTGATCCCCGCGCGTTTGGCATCTGCTTCGAGCTTTTCAAATTGCGCGAGCGGTAGATTTTCCAGGAACGAGGTTATCTTGTCGGCGCCGCCGATAGAGAAATCGAGCCCGACGTGCTGGAGTTTAGCGCCGGCTATGTCATCGAGGAATTTTTCAAAATCGGAATGAATCTGATCGAACTCTCTATGAGCCTCGGAAAGTCTCTCTGCCGCAGCGTCCGAAAAAAGCATCAAGCCGGCATCTGGTACCGCCTTGATGAGGATGATGAGCTGCCGGATCGTAGCAACGACTGCCTCGATCGAGATAGCTAGCACTGCGAATGCGTCGGAAAGTATGTGGACTGTGGCGCCGCTGCGCTGCATGGTATCGAGCTGCTTGGTAAGTACCGCGAGCACAGGCAGTAATTCGCTGGCGAGCGAGAGGGATAGGGCCGTGCTCCTGGCATGCAGGCGCATGAAAGCCTGCTCTGCCAGGATGGCCTTTTTGGCCATCTCATCACTGAGAACGATGCCGAGATCGATGGCCTGATCCATGAACTGCTTGATGCCTTGGCGGCCGAGGTTCAGGAAAGGGATCAGTTGCATTCCAGCGCGGCCGAAGATGGCCATGGCCAGCGCGGTTTTCTCCGTGCTATCGGGCATCACCTTGAATTTCGCGGCGAGGTCGAGCAGCAGGTCGCTCATCGGGCGCAGTTGCCCAGTGGTGTCTGTTACCGAGACCTTGAGTCTATTGAAAGCCTTGAGGGGCAGGGCGGTCCCATCGGCGGCGAGGGAGGCATTCTTGGCCAGCCGCGCCATGCCCATCCCCAGCGTTTCTATGTCGATGTGGACGTTTTTGGCGGCGAAGGCCAGCGCACTCATCACTTCGGCGGTGACTCCGGCCTTTTCCGCGGCATGACCCATGCCTGCAGCCATCGTGATCCCAGATTCTAGGAATGCGATGCCGACCGCCGCCACGGCCACACCCATGGCCGCCACGGAGAGCGCGATCTTATTCATCCATCCCTTGATGCTGCCAGCTTGCGCGGCCATGTTCGCGGCGAACATGGTGATTGCGTTCGAGGCCATCGAGGAAGATCCGGCCGCCTGCGTAGCCATCTGTGCCATGCTGGCGCCCATGCCGGCGGCGGTGGTGGAGACCTGCGCGAAAGAGGCTTGAATCTGTTTGGCAGAGGTAGTGGAAAGATTTCCGATTTTAGTCAGATCGGCGGCAAAGCTCGCCGTTTCGGCGCGCATCGTGACAACAAGTTCTGCGATGCTGCCAGGCATCTAGCCCCCCGCAACCTTGCGGAACTTCATCAGTTGAAGCTCGCCTTTTTTCAATGGATCGGCATTTTCTTCCTCCACTTTTTCGCCGGGCATGAAGTCGGCAGGAACGAAAGGCCGCTCATCCTCGCGCTTCAAGAGCCCGTTGGCCATTACACTGGCGAGGATCCCAGTGCGCAGGAATTCCAGGCGCTCGCGCCCACGCTCCTGCGCATCATGCCGCTCCAGTAGGGCGAGAAAAGACCGCGGACTCATATGCAAAAATTCCTCCAAGTCCAGGCCCAGGTCGATGCTGCCGATGGCATAGAGCTGCTCCGGCGTTATCCCGCGGTTTCCGTTTGGACTAAAGGGCTGGCGGGATCCTCCCCGGCGGCGGTGCTCCGTTCTGGCATTGCCGGCGCATAGAAGGGCAGAATCTTCTGAATCAACGGGCTGAGCTCGTCAATCCGTAGCATCCCGCCCAATTGCTCAACGGTGAGCTCGCTTTCCTTGCCCAGGTTCTCGTCGTCTGTGCGCAATCCGCACCAGACGAGCGTGAGACCGACTTCCAGGCGCTCGGCCATATCGGCCTCGGTTTTCGGGTCGAGCGCGAGCAGCCGATCAAACGCCTTCGGCCCCAGACGTCGCAGCAGGCCGATCGTGGCGTTCATGTCGAAACACCACACGCGCGGCCGGTCGAGCTCGACGATTACTTGCGGCGGTCTCATTCCCCCTCCGATCTCTGCTCCGGCACCAGGTTGCGATGCCGGAGCGCGGAGAACTTCTACCGCATTCAGCACTTGATAAGCAAGTGCTAAACGTGCGGCTACGGGGTGTAGGTGACCGCGCCGGAAATCGTCAGCTCGACCTGGAGCTTGAGCTGGTCCTTCACCTTGGCGATCGGGTGCCATTTCGTGACATAGGCCGAGAAGCTGGCGATCGTCGGCGCGGCATCCGAAAAGGTGATGGTCCAGACTTGTAGTGTGCGGTTCTGATAGTCGGTCAGCACGCCCTTCTGCGTGGCGTTCTGGGCGATGTAGTTAAATTCGACGACCACGACCCCAGGCTTTTTGATCGTTGGCAAAATCTCCATGAAGAAGCTGGGGCTATCCATGTTCGTCACATCGACGTGCTCGAGCGATTGCTCGGGCCCGTTGATCTCCAGCGCCTCGGCGACCAACACCGCGTTGCGCTTGAGAATTGTTCCTATTGCAGCTACCGATGCACTGGCCATTGCGTTGCCTCCTTGATAATCGTCCCAAACTTATGGCGCGAAAGTCACGTTTGCGGAAAGCGTGAGCTCGATCTGCAGCTTGAGCTGATCCTTCACCTTGGCGATCGGGTGCCACTTGGTGACGTAGGCCGCGAAGGCTACGATCGTCGGTTGCGCATCGGAGAATTGAATCTTCCAGTTGCGCAGCGTGCGCGCCGCGTAATCCACCAGCACGTTTTTCTGCACCGTGTTCTGCGGGATGTAGTTGAACTCGCAGACCAGGATGCCCGCCTTGATGATCGTGGGTAGAATCTCCATGAAGAAGCTGGGGCTATCCATGTTCGTCACATCGATATGCTCGAGCGCATCCTCGGGCCCGTTGATTTCCAGGGCCTCAGCTACGGTGCTGAAGGTCGTATCCGTGTCCGTGGCCGTTCCGCTGCCGCTTGTGGCGCTGGCCGCCGGCGCCGCATTGTTCACCACGAACGTCGTGCTGGTGACGCTCACCACATCGAAAGTGCCGTTGAAGAGGGCATTGGTTACCCCGGCGATGATGATGTTGTCGCCCACGAGATATCCATGGGCGACCGTGGTGGTGATCGTGGCTTGGGTGCGGCCGGCGTTCTCCACCGCGCCCGTGGGGGAACTGGCGATGGTCTTGGCGGCCTGCGCGGTGCCATCGCCGCGCTTCAAAATGGTACCAATTGCTGCTACCGATGCGCTTGCCATGCTCTTATCTCCTAAGCATCATGGAAAAAAATCTCAAACTCATGCGTCACGAAATACACGCGCGGATACTCATCGAAATCGTCGCTCGAATTTTGCAGCGTAACCGCGTCCACGGTCACGCTTCCGGCCGTGCTCGTCCAGGTGCCTGGCCGGATCCCATCCAGCAGATTGCGCACGGCATCGGCGACGTCCTGAGCTTGCGTCTCTGTCTGTGCCCAGCAATGGATTTCCATCCACGCGCGCGCCATGCTCGAGCCGCCATCCTCTAGCCGGTGGATGCGATCGGTGCGAGCGAGCCGATAAGTGATGGCTGGATAGTTGACCGGGGCCACGTCCGCCGGCAGCTCCACGGGAAAGATGTTTGCCTTTACCAAGCCGCTGACCGTAGCATCGGCCTTGAGTGCGGCGACTAGTCCCTGCTTCAGCGGAGCCGTGAGCATTCATTTCCCCAGCCGCGCAAAAAACGTCACCAGTTCCTCGACAAAGACCTTCAGAGCATCATCTTTGCCGGCATCGAATCCTGCGATGATGAATTCCTTCGGCTTGGCGCCCGGATGATGAATCACCGCGCCATACATGACGCCGCCGCGGGCCAGAGTTTTCTTGTCCTTGATGCGTACGTCGTGGGCCTTGGTCCCTTTTTCGAGCCAGAGCGCCACGGCCTGCGCCCATCTTCCTTTTGGTCCGACCGTCGCGGTGATCTCACCCGGGCCAGTCTGCCGCACCGTATTCTGAATGCTGCGAAAGAGTTTCCCGGAGACGTTGTGAATGCGCGAACGCATCTCCTGGCGAAAGACCTCTCCGCCGGCCTTGGTGGCCTCCTTGAGCGACCGCTTCGCCAGATCATCAGGGATCTGATTGAGCGTGCGCTCCAGTTCCGCGAGTCCCTTCACTTCGACAGTGAATACCGCCACGCTAGCCCCCCTGAACGTATTCAACGCAATGGAGTTGCAGCTCGATGCCGCGCTCCTCTTTGTTCATCACCTTTCGGATGCTCAAATAGCGCGTCAGCGGCCCCTGCACAAAGAGCACGCGCATCTCCGGCTTGATTCCCGGAAGGTATCGGATACGAATCACCGTAGTCTGTTCGGCCAGAAATTCTCCCTTGCCGTGGAACTCGCGTTCCTTGCCTTCGGGCTCGAAGGCTGCCCAGCAACTCACGACGTTGGTCCAGTCGGCCGGATTGGCCATGTCGGCGACCTTTTCGCCGTAGGCGTTCGGCGTCTGGATCCGCTGCTGGATCGTGATCTGCCATCGCAGTTTTCCAGCTTCCATCGGCTCTCAAATCCCGTTCTGAGGTAGCGTCTTGCGTAAGCTCGGGTAGTAGCGGTCGATCAGAAACCCGAGAAAAGCATCCGCGGCAAAGCCGTACATGCCCGCCACCGGAATAGTCATCGGCCGGGAGAGCGCCGCAGCCAGGCGGCCGGTGAAAAATCCAGCCAGCGCATCGGTGAGCAGCGCCCAGAACAGCATCGCGGCCAGGAAGAAGCGGACCGCCAGGTTGAGGCCCATCGAGCTGGCGACGGCGCGCCAGCCAAGGCCCTTGGCGCGCCCAATCGCCTGCATCTGCAGCAGGATATAAAGCCCCTGTCCGAAGAGGAAGCAGGCCCATAATGCGATGTCGCGTCTCACCTGGCCTCCCCAGGACTGCGCCCATAGAGACTTTCGAGAAGGATGTGCGCCGCCTTCAGTTCGCCCCGAAGCGTCTCCAGGCGCGGGGCGGTCATATCTTTCGGGCATGTGCACCGCTCCAATTCATTGATCCGCACGCGCACGAGCTCCTCGTCGATTAAGAGCTGGAAGCCTGCGCGGAAATCCGCATAATCCGGCACCCGCCGGAAGAGGTGGCGCATGGTTTCAATCTGCTCGACGGCCTTGGCCGCCAGACGTCCGGCGAGCGTGGATTCCTCGAGAATTCGTCCATTCAAGATTGAGGCCCTCCGCTACGATCCCGCGCTTAGCACCACCCTATGGCCGACGTAGAGCAGTAAGGCGCCCACGGCAACCGGAATGGCGATGCTCAGATGATGGAAGGACTGCACGGCGGCGACGGTGCACCCGACAATCCCTGCCAGTTCCAGAACTTCTCCAATGAGTTTTCGATTCATGGTGTTCATTTCTCCTTATGAATCAGAAGCTGGCCCGTGGCCACCGTCGAGCGTTTGCTGCTCGCGTCGATCACCACGGCGATGTAGAAAAAGGTGCCGCTGTAGCCCAGCGTGTCGCTCCCGGCCAGCGAGGCTTTCCAGATTCCTGCCGCAGCATTTAGGATCACGCATCCCGCGCCCAGCGTTTTCGTGATCAGCGCGGCGCCTGGAGCATCGGTCAAGTTCTGCTTGATGATGAATTCCAGGCCGGTGAAGCCAGTCAGATTGATGGCCGTGCCGCCGGCGTCGGTGGTGGTGAATTGGAAATCCTGGTCATC
>JBGPNZ010000005.1:0-42225 GCA_041487795.1 Nitrospiraceae bacterium | reverse complement strand
CATGCGGCTTGGCATCCGCCGTCGAAACGGCCGCCCGGATCACCACCTCCTCGGACCCTCTTCGCGCGAAGATTTCGCCCGACCTCGCCGCCCGCTCGCCGCCGTCGGTCCCGACGTCGAATCGCTGCAGGCGCAATCCCACGGGAAGAATCGGCTCCCACATGGCATAGACGTGCCCGGTTCGCATGGCTTCCACCACCCCCGCGACGCTTCGCTCGCGGACCCCGAGCACATTGAGCACCTGGTTCAATTCTATCCCGGCTTCTCCCGGCGTATGAAATGCAATCTCTCCGTAGGCAAACGGCGGGGACATTCGCCGCGCGGCGAGATAGTCCGTCAACAGTTGATCCCAGATCCCTCCCGGTTCGGCCGCCGTTCTCGTGTCCTGATACACGCCGCCGAAACCGGCATAGCCGGTTGTGCGTGCCAAGACGTCCGTGTAGGGATTGGTTTGGACCGTCACCGTCCCAAGCGGACCGAACGAATGCTCGCTGAAATCACGCGCCTCAGGCATGGACCACACCGCCACGCCGCCGCGAGCCGACACCGTATCAATGACGGCTTGATACGGACGATCCCCGAGTTCGGATTCATACTGGCTGAAGACCGGCACGGCAAACGGCCAGGCATTCACGCTCAACAGCATCGCCGTCACCGCCAGCATCAGCGCAGACGTCCGGTGCCGTCGCGCCACCCGATGCGACACCACTCCCACGCGAACCGAGCGGTAGGTCCGGTACCGCCACAGCCACAGAGCCGGCGGCAACAGCAGGACCGGCAGCATGTTCGCCGCCGCAGCCAATCCAAAGCGCGATGCGGCGTCATTGCCGGTCACCGGCAAGGCCAGGAAATCCTCTTCCCGGGCAAGTCCAAACACCAGCAGATTCCTTTGGGCATTGTGCATCGTGAGATTCCGGTCGAGCAACGAGCCGGTCCAGTAATAATGAGGAGCGACTTCGACGCCCGGAACCAGCAGCACGCGAGGATGCCGCGCCTGGGTCTCTTCGATCTCCTTGAGAAACCGCCCGACGCCGTACCGTACCACCGACGGCAATGAAACGGATCGGCGGAACACGCCCCGGAGCGGCGGCACCCCGTATTCGTATCGAAGCACGAAATTCTCGCTCAGAATGAGCGCGTCGATCCCCAGCCGCTCGGCCCGTTCGGCCAGCTCGTCCAGCGTCAGGCTGCCCGTGCTGACGGTGCTGTGAACGTGGAATGCCGTCACCAGCGGCTGTCTCGACGACACTGGCTCCGTCGAGCCAAATGCCGAGCCGGCCACGCACACCACGGCTGCTCCCAGCAACACGATGAGCCGCGTCATGACACCGCCACGTCCTTGACGGCCTCTTCATAGAGGGATTCGATTGAGCGAACCATCGCCGCTCCGCTGAACCGGTCCCCGATCTGTTTCGCCGCGGCAGCACCCAACTCGCGCGCCCACGCGGGACGGTCCAGTAACGCCTGGATTGCCGACGCCAGGGCCTCGGAATCCCCCGGTGGGACCAGCAGACCCGTGACGCCATCCTCGACAATCGTCGGCACGCCTCCGACACGGGAGGCAATCACCGGTCGCCCTACCGCCATCGCTTCCACCAATGCCCGTCCCATGCCTTCATTTAATGAGGGCAGCACAAAGACATCCATCGCCGCCACGCACTCCGGCACATCATTCCGTTTGCCCAACAAACGGAGCGAGTGCCGAACGCCCAATTCCTTCGCCAGCGTTTCGAGTTCCTGGCGCAATTCACCGCTTCCCACAATCACGCCGCAGACCTTCGGATGTGTCCGCTTCAGCTTCGCCAGCGCTTCGATCAAGTAGCGATGGCCTTTCACGGGAGTCAGCCAGCCGACGGATCCGACAATCGTCGCATCCGCGGGGCACTCAAACCCGGGCGGGAATCCCTTCCGTCCCACGCTGCCCATCCGTCTGAACCGTTCGAGCTCAATGCTACTGGGCACCACCGCCACATGCTCGGCCCGGCCGATCCCGCGCGCGCGATATTCCTGCCGTTCGTCTTCCGTCAGCGCAATGCACCGCGTCATCCACCGAGCCAGCAGGCGTTCGATCTGTACGATGCCCCATGACGCCATCGTACCGAAATGTCCGTAAAACACGTGCCCGTGCGGCGTGTGTACCACGACGGGCACCCCCGCGAGCCGGGCCGCCAGCCGACCCAACGCACCAGCCTTCGAGGTATGCGTATGAACAATTGCCGGCTGTTCACGACGAAACAGGCGCCACAGCGCCCACAACGCCGCCAGGTCCTTGACCGGATGGACGTCGCGCACGAGCGCCGGGGCGATCACCCACCGGACATCAAACTGGCTTAAGCGGCGGCAGTTTGCTTCCATCGCCTCGCGGCCGCCCTGCGCCTCGACGCCTTCCGGCATCCCCATCACGACGAGCGGCTCGAACCGGCTCCGGTCATGACCCAAAGCCGCCTGCATGACGACTTGGGCGGACCCGCCCCAGTCAAGCCGGGTAATCACATGCAGCACCTTCCTGGCCGCCAGGTCGCGCCCCGGCATGGATGAATCGGCTCCGGCGCAGGCGCCCCGCAGCGCCTTGTCCAACTGCTCGCCATGCCGAGCCCACGTATAGTCCCGCTCGACCAGCGCGCGGCCCTTGACGGACAACCGTTCGCGTTCACCGGGAATGTCGCGAAACCGCTGCAGGAGGCGGCGTATGCCGGCTGCCAATGCCTTCGCATCGGCGCCGTCCGCCAACAAACGGGGATCCACGCGCGCCAGCACTTCCGGAATGGCGCCGATGGGCGTGCCCAGCACCGGAACGCCGCACGCCAGCGCCTCGACGGTCACCAGCCCGAACCCTTCCAGTTCCTGAGTCGGCATGACCACCAGATCGGACGCCTGGTAATATTTCGGCAATTCACTATCGGGAATAAACCCCAACAAACGGGCACGATCGGCCAGCTTCAGATCACGGATCATCCCTTCGAGCATCGGTCGAAGCATCCCCTCCCCGGCAATCAGCACCAGGCAGTCCTCGGCCTCAGGCCCCAGTTCCACCATTGCCTGCAGCAAATTGCCCAGCCCCATTCTCGGCTCAAGCCGGCGCGCCGTGAAAAGCACGACCTTGTTGAGCGGCAGGCCGAGTTCCCGCCTCACTGCAACCGGATCGCTGGGCGGACAAAACCGGACGGGATCGGCGGCACCGGGAATAAGATGGATACGGGACTCCGGAATCCCATGGATGTTTCGCACCCGCTGTTTCATGAAGTCGCTGAGCACGATGACGGATGAGCAGCGCCGCATGACCAGCCCTTCCACCCACCGCCGTGCCCGCACATGGAGAGCCCGCCAGAGGCGGGCCGCCCCCCCACCTGCCTGTGGAGTCCTCGCCACATATTCTTCGTGCGACAGCGACAGACACATATAGATCCACCGGCTGGCCTGCGCCCGGCGGCGCAATAACGGGCCCAGCCCAGCCAGCGATTGATGGATCAGCACGCAGTCCACGACCTTCGAGCCTCGCGCCTGATCGAACGCCCGGACGGACCGACGCACGGACGACCAGAAGAACGCAAGCGAATGATTGCGCGCCACTGCGTAACGATATTCCATGGCCTCGCCGACCGGGATGGCAGGACGGTGATCGCCTACCTGGGCGCGCGCCACGATGGCCACCCGGTGACCGAAGCGCTGCAGTACCAGCGCCTGTTCGCGCAGGACCCGCTCCGCCCCGCCCAACGCCGAGTCGGCCGTCACCTCAGCAAGCAGCATGACGTTCATGCGTTCATCGCATTGCGCATCAGTGTGCACATCTTCCGCCATTCCGATCGCGCGGGATGATCCGCTCATGCGGCCCGCAAGGCCAGAAACCCCAAGAGATAATCACGGTCCCGCCGCGCCGGGTCATCACGGCCCGTTTCGAACTCCGCCCGGCTCTTGGCCTGCAGCACGGTAAATCCGGTTTGGCGCAAATCCGCCAGCGCTTCTTCACGATCGTACATATGAAAAAAAACGGGCGCCCGCGTTCCGGCCTGGCTGATTCGCGCCGTCCACCGATCATAATCCCCGAGCGCTGAGGTAGAACCCAGTCCGCGCATGATCCGCCGCCACAGGTTCACCCAGGCAAAATAGAGGCGGAACTTCACATGACAGCGGCGATTGTGCGTCGTCATGGCCAGCGTGCCTCCAGGCCGGAGCGATTGCCGGATCGCTCGCAGAACGCCCGTCCTACCGTCGCGATCCGGCACGTGCGCGATGACCTGGCCCAGCATCGCGACGCCATCAAAGACCCCGTCTCGAAACGGCAAGGCCTTCGCGCTCGCGACCACCGGCAGCACCGTCACGCCCTGGGCCGCCGCGTACCGCCGAGCGGCCTGGACCATCGCGGGCACGAGATCCAGCGCCACGACGCGTACCCCGCGGCGTGCCATCGGCACCGCTTCCCGCCCTCCGCCGCACCCGACATCCAGCACCAGATCGCCCGGCGAAAACACGCCGACCATCGCTTCTTCAAAGCGGGTCAGTCCCTGACCGGCCAGCGCGGCAAACTCCGCCACTTCGGCCGGATCCTCGTACTTGCGCCTGACGACCGTTTCAAGATCGGGGCGGCTCATGCACTGCCTCTCACCCGCTGCCACAGACGATAGCCCCAGGCGGCCGGCTCCTGCGCCGCCCACTCCATCCAACGCCATGCGGCATAGGCCGCGGGACGCACGACGAGATCATATTCGCCGAGAAACACGACCATCTCGGCATTAAACTTCCGCTTAAAGTCGTACACCCCGTATTCCGGATCGGACGGATCCGGCGTTGACGAAGGGATGCCCCGCATGTCGTAGCAGCGGCAGCCTGCGTCCCACGATCGCGTGATCGCGGTCCATTGCAGCAAATACGTCGGCATCAAGTTGCGTTCTTCGGCAACCGACGCTCCGTACATGTACCAGGCGAACGGCCCGAAACGAAGAACCTGGATAGCCGCCAGCAGAGATCCCTCATGCTCGGCGAACAGGTATTCGCCGAGCCCCTTCTGGACGCAATGGCGCCAGATCGCTTCATGAAATCGCGCGCCGCGGACCGGAAATCCCTTGCTCCGTCCCGACTGCCACAACAGGCGATGAAAAATCCGGCAGGCTTCCTCATCCGTCCGCGGAGTCACCGTCACGCCCTTCCTCTCGGCTAGTTTGATGTTGTACCGGGTCTTATGGGGTAACGCCGCAAGCAGCCCCTGCGGCCCTCCGTACCGATCCAGCGGAATGCGCATGACCTGCAATGGCTGCAAAATACGAAACAGCCCGTGCTTGTCCTGCCGGCGAAATCCTATCCGCTCCAGCGCAGCCTGCGCACCCCGCCTGTCTGTCGGAACCGCAGGGTCTGTCTGTATCAAGAAGGCCCGCTGCTCGGACGCGACTTGCCGTAGCGCGACGGCCAGCGCATCAACCAGCGCCGGATCGGCATAATCAATCACGGGTCCGCGGGGGATATAGAGCACGCAGGGGCTCGGCCAGGGAAAACGGCGCTGCAACAGCAGCGCGGCCGCGCGAATTTCGCCAGCCTCTTCGAGACGCAGAAACCAGGGACACCACCCGGTCTCCTGCCGGATCGCCGCCCAGGCCCGCGATTGCATCAGATGGCCGCTCGGATGACGGCTGACGAACGCATCCCAGGCTTCGCCGGGGTCGTCGGTCCCGATCACTGTACGGTAGGCCGCCATGATTCTATTCCCTCACGTTCTCCCCGCCGCCACTTCGTCAAACACTTTCAGCATCTCCTCCGCCATGCGATCAGCCGTGAACAGCGCCGCACGGGCGCGCCCTTCGTCAGCCAGCCGTTGCCGACGGGACGCATCCTCCAGCAGCGCCTGCAGCGAATGTCCCCATGCCATCACGTTCTCCGGATCGACATGCTCAGCTGCGTCCTTCGTCAGCTCGACAAGCGCCGGCGCCGTTGAACAGAGGACCGGCGCCCCGCAGGCCATGGCTTCCAGAACCGGCAGCCCGAATCCTTCATAATGAGACGGGAACGCGAACAACGCGGCACCCCGGTAGAGGGCCGGCAGATCCGTATCGGGCACCATGCCGATCATCGCAACCGACCCGCTATTCTCCTGTGACTGGATCAGCCGGTGAAGCTCAAGTGGAACCGGCGTCCCCGCCAGCGCCAGAGGATGCCGCTTGCGCAACGGATCCGGCAACGCCGCATGCGCGCGCACCAGGGTGGACACGTTTTTGTGCGGCCAGAATCCTCCGATATAAAACACATACCCCGGCGACAAACCGTACCGTTCCCACACCTTGCGGTCGTCGGCGGGGTGCCCCTGCTCGTAAAACCGCCGTCCGGTCGCCAGCGGGACGACGCGGAGCCTGGCCGGGTCCGCCTGAAGCTCCCGTTGTACGTCCTGCGCGGAGGCCTGCGAATCAACCAGCGTCGCCGAGGCCCGCCGGACCGCCAGGCGGCAGAACAGGCGAAACGGCGGGTTCTTGAGCAGATCTGACCGGCGGACGTTATAGTCGGCGCGCCGGAAGAACGTCAGATCGTGGATCGTATTAACCACCGGCACCGCCCCCCGGAGCGGAACCTTTATATATGGAGAGTACAGAACGTCCACGCCGTGGTTCGCCAGGACGCGAGCCAGCGTGATCTGGTCCCACCACAGAGTCCATCGCTCCGGGATTCGGATAACCACGCAGTTCTCCGCCCGGACCCGGACCTCGCAGGTCGCGTCGCCGATCAGGACAAAACGGTCACGCGGCCTCAGCGCGGCGGCCGACCGCAAAAATTCCTCCAGCACGCGGCCGATGCCGGTCCGCCGCCCCGGCTGCCACTCGCGGATATCCACACCGACGTTCACAGCCGCCTCCTCACCCGCGACCATCAGCGCGGCCGCCTGCTTTTCGCGCAAACCAGATCAGGCTCTCCCCGTTCAGCAGCACCGGCGAGTTCAATTCTCGATCGGTTTCGGTCGGCTTCGAAAAAACCCGCTGCATCACCCAGGCCAGCCAGGCCGGCACGAACGGCCGGACGAATCCGTTGGTCCGCACGGCGATATCCGAAAAGCCCGTCTCCGCCAGTAAGTGCTTCAAAATGAAGTACGGAATGACCGTCACGTGCCCGATGCCCGTCACTTCCCGCGGATCGAACCAGAACAGCGTCCCGCGCAGCGCGAATTTGATGCGCGACCGGAGATTGTGAATGTTGGGCGTGCTCAACGCCAGCCGGCCACCGGGCCGCAACAGCCGGTGGAATTCCCGGATCAGGGCACGCGGATCGTGCGTGTGCTCGATACCTTCCAGACACGTAATGGCATCAAACGTTCCGTCGGGAAACGGCAGCGGCCGGTTCATGTCCATCACCACCGCCGGCTGGTGCCGCATCGCCGCCGCCAGATCCGCCGCCACGCAGGTCGCGCCTTCCGACTCCAGTTGTTTGGCGAAGCCGCCGGACGCGCACGGCACATCCAGCACTCGCAAGCCCCGCACCGGGCGCAACTCGGCCAGCACGAGGTCATACACCCCGGCAGGCGCAATCCCCACGCAACCCGGCTCAGCCATCGTGCCGATCCGGCGCCTTGCCCGACGAGGGCAGGTACCGCTCCAGGTGATAGTCGGGCCGGCCTTGCTGGCGGTCCCAGATGATCGTAAAAATGAAATAGTACTGGATGGCGGAGTTCAGGCAGATGAGCAGGCCCGGCATCCCGTCCAGGAACCCCCGCTTCCAGACATACTTGTACAGAAAGATCAGCCCGGGCCTCGCGAAAAAGTACCACGGCACGTTCCACCACGCGATCCGGGCTCCTTTCCGGATGTACTCGTTCGCGGTCAGCGGCGCAAACTGCCGCGTCATTTTATTGAGGTACTGCTCGAGGGATTCCGTCTGATGATGCACGAGATAATGATCGAGACGCCCGACCTTCCCCGTGCATACAAACTGATCCAGCACGCTCATCGAGAGATCGTAGGCCCCCTTGCGCTTGTTGAACAGCCGGAGAAACCGGTGATCGAACCAGGAGCAATGCCGGATTTCCCTGCCCAGAAAGTGGTTCAGGCAGCGCATATAGTAGGCGTCGCAGTCAGGCCCACGGTCGAGCAGGGCCTGGATTTCCCTGGCCAACGGCTCCGGCACGATCATATCGGCGTCCACGGACAGGATCCAATCATGGGATGTCTGCCGGAGCGCATAGGCCCGTTCCGCCGGGAAGCTCTCGAAATCCTTTTCAAAGACCTTGGCGCCGTACGACTTCGCAATCTCCCGAGTCCTGTCGGTCGAATGCCCGTCCACGAGAACGATCTCGTCCGCCCACGCGACGGAGCGCAGGCACCGGTCGAGATAATCCGCCGCATTCTTCGCAATGATGGCAACCGACAATCGTTCGCTCAACCGTTTCCCCCCAACACGCGCAAAGGTTTTCCACTCCGCTGTGTGATCATGCCGGCCTCACGGCTCTCCCCAGGCCGACGCGTAGACAGCCATGACGGCGGCCACGTAGCCGTCGACGGTCAAGTGCTCGCGTGCCCTGGCGGCAGCCGCGCTCCCCAGACGCACGCGCAGCGCCGGATCGCGAATAAGCCGGTCGATCCCGCGCGCCAGCGCCTCCGCATCGCCCGGCGGCACCAGCACCGCTTCATGGCCGTCCCGGACAAGTTCCGGATTGCCGCCGCTCGCGGTCGCCACGATGGCCGTTCCGGACGCCATCCCTTCGCAGAGCGCCCGGCTGCAGGCTTCGAGTTCCGAAGACTGTACGAGGATATCGAGACCTCGCATCACCGCCGGCACGTCCGCGCGACGACCAAGAAACCGGATGCGCCCCTCCAGCGCCGCCTCTTTCACCTGTTCACGGAGCCGATCGAGCCGCCATTCGTCTTCCGGGAACACCGCGTCGCCGACCACGAAAAATGTCGCCGATGAGCCGGCGCGAAGCAGGCGGATGGCCGCCGCCACGAATTCCTCGCCCCCCTTCCGATAGCCGATCCGTCCCACGAGACCGACCGCCACCTCCGCCGATGCCAGCCCCTGCTCGCGGCGAAACGGCTCGCGTGGAACCGCCGGGTTGAACCGTTGCAGATCCACGGCATTCAGGACCGTCACCGATTTGTCCCAGGCACGGCTGCCGCGAAATCGCTCGCGCACCGCGTTCGAATTGCAGATAATCGTCGTGGCCAACCCGGCTGTGAGACGATCCACATCCCGCATGCCGTCGTAGAGCAGATTTCGCGCGTGCCAGATCACGGGAACGCGTTCGAGCCTTCCGACCAGTCCGGCGCAGACGTTGGTCTGCGGCCCGTTCGAATGCAGCAGCCCGATCCCCCGCTCGCGCACCACGCGGCGCAGCGCGATCACGTTGCGGATCAGCCTCGGCACATTACGCAACGGACCGAACGCGACCGGCACCAGCGGAATGCCCTCGTCCGCCAGCGCCCGAGGAAAAGGTCCGGACGACGGGCCGGCAAACACCGGCATGACACGGGCCCGATCCAGCGCGCGCAACAGCAGCTGCAGGCTGTGTTCCCCCCCGCTCATCTGCGCCACGTGATGAAGATAGAGCACGTTATGCGGCATCGGCCGTACGCCCCGCGGCCTTGATGACTGTCGCCTCGTCCTGCTCCACGATCCCGTCCCGCCTGAACGGTAATTGCAGGCTGTGTTCCGCCCAGCTTATCTGGGCCACGTGATGCAGATACAGGACGTTATGCGGCATCGGCCTTGCGTCCCGCCGCGCGGATCAAGGTTGTCTCATATTGCTCCGCGATCCTGTCCCAGTTGAACAGCTGTTCGGCCCGCCGGCGCCCCGCCTCGCCGAGGCGGATACGCTCCGACTCGTTACGAATCAGCCGCGCCATCGCCTGCCCGAACGCGCGCCAGTCCCCGGTGTCCACCACAATTCCTCCGTCACCCGTCACTTCCGGCAACGACGTGTTCCGCACGGTCACGACCGCTTTGCCGTAGCTCATGGCCTGCGCGACCACGATCCCGAAGGTTTCGAACGTCGAGTGGAACGCAAACAGGTCGCACGCAAGAAAATAGGATCCCAGGCTGGCGCGCGGAATGTAGCCGACGAACCGCACGTCCTTTTCAAGCCCTAACTCGGCGGTGAGCGCGCGCAAGGCGGGCTCTTGCGGACCCTTGCCGCCGATGATCAGCACACCGGTCCCGGTCTCCCGGCGACAGGCTTGAAATGCCCGGAGCAGCACCTCGACGCGCTTATCCAGCGCGAGCCGCTGCAGCGCGAAGATCACGGGCTCATGCGGCGCAATGCCGAGCTGCCGGCGGACCAGCGCGCCATCGCCGGGCATCGGCGGGATGTCCACTCCGTTATAAATGACGTGCCCCCACCCGCCTCCCTGTCCATAGACCGCGCTCCGGCAGTATTCCGAGACGTAGGTCACGTCGGTCACCAGCGCCAGCATCGCCCGCTGCCACCACCGCCAGAGCGGGGGCACGCCGGGACCCGGCACGTCGCGCCCGTTCATCGTCACCACCGTCGGCACACCCATCCAGCGTTCGGCAACCAGACCGGCCAGTCCCGTCGGCATCACATAATGCACGTTGAGCACCTGCGGCTTGAACGCCCGGATCGCCCGGCGGACCGCACCGACGGCCGACAGGGAAAACGGTGGAATAGCCCCGCCCGTGAGCCGGTGACCGGGAATCTTCATCAGTGTCACGGCATCGCGATACCGCTCGACCGGGAAATTCACCTGTGCCTCGTACTCGTCGCTCCCCTGCTCACGGATCAATTCCGTCGGCAACAGCGGCGTGACGATATGGACATCGTGCCGGGCCGCCAGCCGCCGGTACACCTCGAGCAGAACCAATTCGGCGCCGCCGATCGCCGGGAGAAAGGTCGGGGTCAGGACAAGAATCCGCACAGCGGCCGCTCCTTTTTCATCAACCTCACCCCTCCCGGCGGCCGAGCCGCTGCGCCAGCTCGACATGCCGCCTCGCAATGTCCGCCCAGTGAAACCGGCCGGCGACTGCCGTCGCACCCTCGCGCAGCCGTTGCTGCAAGCGGTCGTCGGCCAGCAGATCGCGCAGGCCCTGTGCCAGCGCTTTCGGTGATTGCGGTGGAACGGCAAACAGAGTCTCACCGTGACGCAAGCAGGGATCGTCGTAGCGCGGCGTGGTCGTCATGATGGGAGCACCGGCCTGAAAGCCGGCCATCAGTGTGCCGCGCCGCAGGCTGGCGCCGTCGTCATAGGGCACCACGTAGGCATCGATGCCGGCCAGAAGATCGGCGGCCTCTTGCGCAGGCAGCTCCCCGGTCCAGTGGATGCGATGCGCCACGCCCAGCCGCTGGGCCAGGCTCTCCAGTTCGCGCCGGTAGGCGTGGTCTTCCTCCCGGACGGCTCCGATGCAGACGAGATGCGCCACCGGGTCAGCCGCCAGGTCAGGCAGGGCCTGCAGCAGAACGTTGAGTCCCTTTCCGGGAGCCGCAAACCCGAAGGTGCCCAACACGACGGCCTTCGAACCCAGACCGAACCGCCGGCGCAGCCGAAGCCGGGATTCCTCCCGCGGAATGGAGGGGGGCGGAATGTTGGCGCCGATTGGAATCTCGGCCAGCTTGCCGGACCACCACGGCAGGCGGCGGCGAAACAAGTCGCTGAGTTCCGCGTGCACACTGATAACACTGTGGCTGCCTGCCGCCAGCAACACGGCATTGGGCTTGGCGATCCAGCGCCCGCCGACCAGTGTATGAAACGTCGTGACGGTCACCGGCCCGCGTTGAGCCCATCGCAGCAGCCACGGCAGCAGTTTCAACGCCACCCCGAAGCCATACAGCTCCGGGGTATATTGCAGAATGACCGCATCCGGCCGTTCATGTCGCAGCAGCCGCCAGGCGCGCAGACAATCACCCGCCCCCCACCGATCCGCAATGGCAAACACTCGCGGCTCGCGGCTCAGGCTGCGCTTCGAGGTCACGACAAGGCATTCATGCCCCAACGCCTCCAAGGCGGCGCGCAGGCACCGCGTGTAATCCCCGACCCCGCACGGAATCGTCGCGGGCGGATAGTGGGCGGTCATGAGGGCGAATCGCATGGCGCGTTACCGTGACGAAGCCGCGTCGGCCGGCTTCCTTCCGACGATCAGCCACTGCATGCCCAGACGGTTCAGCAGTGGCAGCGTGTTGCAGATGCGGTCGACGGCATGGAGTACGCCGGCAGCCTGACGCTCCGTCCAATTGGGAAAAAGTTTCAAGAGGCCGTGATGCGCTTCGCCCAGATGGTTGTACGACCGCCACCAGACGATCTCCAGGCCGGCCTCCCGGAGAAGCTCCCGAATCTCGTCCGCTGTGAAGTTGGTGTGATAAAAACTCAGCCCGAGCGTCTCATGGCTCCACACCAGCGCCGGCGGCGGGAGCACGGCCGGCCATGCAAGCCCGATCAGTTTCTCCATCACGCTCAGCGGGTTCATCCAGTCGCTCCACAACAGCCCGTGGCGATTGTTGGTGGTCAGGAACAAGAGCCCCCCGGGACGCAGGCAGCGGCGAATCTCCCGAAGCGCCGCCCTGGGATCCGAGAGATGCTCGATCACTTCTGAAAAATTGATCAGATCGAAATGTTCGGCTGGAAACGGCAGCGCGCCGGCGTTCACGCGGGCGAGCGGCCACCGCCGATGAGCGGCATGAACAATGTGTAACGACTCGGGGTTGAGATCCACGCCGATGAGCGACCATCCGACTCGGTCAAACAGCGTCGTCATCAGGCCATGCTGGCAGCCGAGGTCGAGGATCGTCGCCTCCGCGCGCGTGAAAAACCGTGTCAGCATCCGCCGCAGCCAGGCATGGCGCAGGCAGTGGACCGGATCGGCGTGCCTGGCTGGGCGATCACCGAATGACTGCAGCTCCTTGAGATTCTCCGCAAAGGTCTGTTCGTCACGAGACGAGACATAAAACGTTTCGACCGATTCCGACGCCAGCAGCTTTTTCAACAGATCGAACTCGGCCCCGTACCGCGCCCATTCGCGGCAGCGTCTGGCGTACACATCCCACACCCAGAGAGCACCCAGCAGCAGGAGGCTCACCGTCACGGCCGGTACGGTTTGGACGACCACAGCCGGGATGAGGACCGTCACCATCGCCACGACCAGCATGCGATGACGCCAGCCGCGGGCCAGCATGCCGGCCCATGACCCGGACTGCCTGGAGTCCGGAAGATGGGCAAAGACTTCCTGGTTGATCAGATGACGATCCGCCTTCATGGCGTTCACCCGCGTTCCCATTGCCGCATTCCCGCGGACAGCCTCACTGGCGCCTGTGTCGACTCCGTTCATACCGCTCGACGGGCGTCTCTGGCCCGTGACAGAACCGGCAACAATGCATCCCGATAGGCCTCCGCCGTGAACCGCTGTTCTACAACGGCTCTGCCCTTTCTTCCCATCTGCGCAGCCGTTTCCTGATTGTCCATCAGCTGCGCCAGCGATTGACGCAACCCTGCCACATCGGCAGGCGGTACCAGCGCCCCGGTTTCTCCGGGTACCAACCATTCACTGATGCCTCCGACATCGAACGCAACCACCGGACGTCCATAGGCCATGGCTTCAATGCCTACCATACCGAAGGGTTCCGGCCAAATGGACGGCACGACGACGATGGCAGCCTGCGCCATATAGCGGGCGACCTCCGATGACCCGATCCACCCGGCAAACGTCACGCGCCCGGCAAGCCCTTCCCGTCTGACGTGCGCCTCAAGAGACGGCCGCTCCGGGCCATCGCCGGCGATGACGAGGCGGGCGTGAGGCAGCGTTTCCATCGCTTCCACGAGCAGGTGGACGCCTTTTTCATGGCGCAGCCGCGCGGCGCAGAAGATCAGATGCGGGTCCTGAGAAGCTGTCAGATTCTGCGCCGGCGGGAGGACCGTGCAGAGCGGCAGGCAGTGCACGCGATCAGGATCAAATTGCTCACGAATCAGCAATCGCTTCATGAATTCACTGGGCACCACCATTTCACTGCGCGCGCGATGGATCTCCGCCAGCCGCATCGTGCGGGCGATCAGAGGAAGGCCCTGCCGCGGATCACGCGGCATGCAGTGCTCCCGATACGCAACCGCCTGGCAGAGATAGCCGACTTTCCTGGAGCATACCTCACCCGGTTCCTCCCACATGCGACGGCCGCCTGGGCACATCAGTTTGAAGCCCCAGACATATCGGATCGACGGATAGCGCGCTACGACCCATTCCAGAATTTCGGGCTCCAGAAACTCGTGAATAAGGACGACGTCCGGCTGTTCCTTTTCCAACACCCGCTGGAGCGACGCGATCGCCAGGGAACCATGCAGCTCAGCCAATTCCGGAACGTAATGGGCAGGCCTTCGCGCCGGCCGTTCACCTTCTCCGGCATGGCTGAAGACAGCGGCGCACGCATGGCCTGCCTCTTCCAATATGTCGCAGATCATGTGGACGCCCCGCTCAAGCCCTCCGACCGCTGCGTAATATTCCATCAGATGGAGAACTCTCATCGCGCAGGCCCCTGCACGCGAAACACCGCTGCTACATTCAGAAGAAACAAATGGCCGTAGGACTCTTCGGCCCAATTCCACAGGCGGTCATACCAGCCGGACGCGGGCTTCACCCAGTGCGACGCAGCCGCAGGCAACCGCCGCTCCACCTTCCCCACCAGATCGCGCAACACCCAGGCCGGCTCGCCCCAGGATAGCCAGTATTGGTATCCGAACACCCGCTCGACCCGCAATCCAAGACTCTCGCCGAGCGTTCGAAGCGAGCGGCTCGAAAATTGCCCTTCCCATCCCCATGGCCATGTTCCCGCCCGAATGGCGCGATGCTTGGAGACGGTATAGCCGGTGAAGGTTTGCGGGACACTCACCACCAGCACCCCGTCCGGCGCGAGAATGCGCGCCTGTTCGGCAAGCACTGGCCGGGGATCGGGAAAATGTTCGAGCACTCCCTGGCTGAAGACCAGACCGGCGCTGCCCGAGAGAAGCGGAATGGCATACGCATCGCCCTGACAGAGATTCAGAGGCACCTGCAGACGCTCGGCGGACGAATGGGCCACCTTCAGTCCTTCCAGGGAAAGATCGACACCCACCGCCAGCATCCCAGGCGCCTCCCGCTCGAGCAGGCACAGATCAATGGCCGACCCGCAGCCGATTTCCACCACGCAGCGCGGCGCGGCCCGGCGGGCATACACAGCCAGGGCCTTCAAAAACCGCGCGCGGCCTTCCCGATGCTGGGCGATCCGCTCGTCCAGCGCCTCCTGCGACACATACTCCCGCCATATGCGGTCGAAGCGCTCGACGGCCGGCGATCCATGTGGCTGCATCATCCTCATCTCTTCGGTGCCCGGCAATCCCAGAGGAGATTATGCCCCCACTCCAATCCGGTACACCCGAGCAGCGTGCGGTCGAGCCATGTCCAGGCGGTGCGGCGAACCAGATAGTCCATCCCACGCCACCATGCGGCAGCGCATCGGCGCGGTCGCTGCCAGAAGACGGTCGTAAGGCCCGCTACGGTGAAACCTGCGTCGGCAAGCAACCGGCGGATCTCCTCCGGCCGGTAATGGCGGTGGTAATAAGTATAGACCTCCCCAGGAGGAAGCGCGTGCCGATCCACCGACTCGACGCTGTCGAAGTTGGGCTTTCCCGTCAGGACGCGGTGGTACACCCAGGCTCCTTCCTGTTCGTCCGGCGTGAGTTGTGGAACGGAGATGATCACCTGCCCGCCCGGCGTCGTGACGTTGCGAATTTTCCTCAGAACCGGCAAGGGATCGGGCAAGTGTTCGAGCACTTCCGTCACCAGCACGACATCCCAGCCTCCTCCCACCTCCTGATCGAGCGCGCCGCTCGTCAGATCGCAGGCTTGAAAGCGGACCCGGGTGTCGACGCAAAATCGTTTCGCCAGCGCGGCGGCCTCCGCCAGTTGGCTGCCGGACATATCGATGCCGAACACGGTGGCGTGGGGAAACCGCCGGGCGCATTGCACAGTGTAGATGCCTACCCCGCAGCCGGCATCCAAAACTCGAAACGGCCCCTGACGGGGGGGCCGAACAAGGTCGAGCGTTCGCTTCAGCCGTAACTTGTACCCGGCATCCCCGGGCACACCCTCGTCGTTGAGCCAGGAGAGCCACCGCCGCTCCCAGCCCACTTCGTAATATTTTCGAAGGATCTCCGGAGAGACGTCGTTCACGATGTCAGGCCTCACGCTGATTCCTCCGGCCGGCGCCGGCGTCATGTCCCCTTGCCTTCACTTGCCCTGCTCTCCGCTCCATAACAGTCTCATCGCCCGCATGTCGGCGCTCCGCAGATAGCCGAATCCGATCAGGCTGCCGGCATAGACCGCTGCACCGACAACAAGCTGGACGGCAAGCCCCGACTCGTGGATCGCCCACAACGCGGCCGCCATCATGATCGCCGAGGCGCCGTAGCGCCACAGTCCGGCGCAGGAGAGGGAGAGGGCGAATGTCTTCCGAACCATCCCCGCCACCAGCACCAGCACCACCCATTCGCAACCGACCGTGGCCAGGGCGGCTCCTTCCGCGCCCCACGCCGGAATCAGCACCACGTTCGCCGCGATGTTGACCGCCAGCCCGATCCCGTAGACACCGGCGAGCGGGAGCACGAGATTCGCCGCGTTGAGCGCCTGCATGGGAATATTGACCAGCAGCAGCGGGACGCTTCCCCAGATGAGAATCTCGAGGAGAGGGGCCGCCGCCACAAACGCATCGCCGAAAACCAGACGCGTCAGCGGCCCGGCGACACAATACGTTCCGACGGCCACGGCAAGCCCGAATCCGAACAGCGGCCGCCAGGTGGAATCGAGCAGGACTCTGACCGCATCCGGATCGCGACCGGCGAGATGGGAGAACCGGGGATAAAACGGGCGCCCGATGGCCGCCGCCAGCGGCACCAGCACGTCAAGAAACCGGTAGGCCGCCGCGTACTGTCCAACCTCTTCGGTCCCGCGGAACCATTGCAACATCAACATGTCCACCCGGTAATACAGGGCGAACCCCAGAAGCAAGAGCCCGAAGGGCAGCGCGCTGCGCACCATCGCACGAACGGCCGCCGTGGGAACGGCCGCCGCGGCAGGCGGGCGTCCGACCGCCCCGTACATGCCGGCCAGCATTGCGACATTTACAAGCACGGCCGCAGCCAGCAACGCCAGCGTCGTCCCGCCCCACAACAGCACGGCGACGGTGGCGGCGGATCCCACGAGCGAGTTGGCCACCTGGTACAGAGAGACGAGATGCAGATCCTCGCGGGCCGTGAGAGAGACGAGCACCGGAGCCAGAAACACCGACACAAGGCTGGCGAATCCTGCGACGGCCAGGCAGAGCAGCATCGAGGCGTCATGCCCCATCGCTGCGGCCAGTGCCAGCATGGCCACCCACCCAAGACCGGCCAGCAGCAGCAAGGACCGTTGCAGCGCGGCGAGGACGTCGGTTGCCCGGGTTTGATCGCGGCTGATTTCCCGGATGGCGTGCGCAGCCAGTCCGAAATCAGCAAGCGCTCCGAATGGATAGGCAAAGGCCAACACGTACGAATACCGCCCTAATTCCTGCGGCCCCAGATACCGCACAAGGGCGATCGACACCACTACGTTGATCAGTTTGACGATGGCTTGAGCAGCCACCAGGGCGGTGACGTTGAAGGCCAGATTTCCCCGAACCATATGCGCCATCATAGTGAAATGACATCTGAAAAAATCGTGCTGTGCCGGTGTTTAATCAGATCCTGGAACTCTCACCGCAGTCCGGGAAGCCGTCTCACCACCCCGGGAGCAGCCGGCATCATGCCTGCCCCTCCCGGTCGCACCCTGTCCGCCGGAAGTTTCGCTTCAGACGATGCGGATTCCTGGCTGAGCGCAAGCATACGTGTCAGGAGCGCGGCGTAGAGCCAGAATGGCTCCATGATCCGCACGATAATAAACGTATTGGTGCTAATTGCGTGCACCAACAACCCGATCGACCCGATCAGAAATCCAAGCGAAATGCCTTTCAGGAAGGGATCGGGTGCATGCCGATACCCGTCGACGGCAACACGGAACAGCATCAGCAGCAGGATCAAAAAAGCTGAAAACCCAAGCAGGCCGGTATCCACGAGCACCTTGGGATACATGGCATCCATAAACGGCCCGCCCGTGACGCCCCCTCCGAACAGGGGGTGCGCCATAAAGAACTCCAATGACTCTTTCCACGAATATAATCGAGCGGAGGTTGACGTATCGATTCTGAGGCCTCCGACTTGGATTTGCCCTTCATCCTGCTGCTGCGTAAAAGTGTAGAGAATGCGTTCCTGGACGGCATGGGGAGCCAGGAGAGGAATCGCTATCGTTGCTGCAAGCATCAACAGCGTCACAAGAAAACTCCGACGGGCGGAATACGCCAGAAACCCCAACCAGACGACCCCCGCGGCCAAAAACGATCCGCGAGAGAGGGTCGCCTGGAGTGCGATGATCCCCGCCAATAAGAGCATGACATGCGGAATTTTATTTGGCACCGCACGGGGCACAGCCAAGATCCCCCCGACGATCGCGAGCAAAAACACCAAATACCCGCCCAGGGTATTCGGCTCTCCATATTCACCCTCAAACGGAGCGACGGCACGTTCCCCGGAGGGAATCTGAGAGATGGCATACAGGGATACGAAAAAACAGGTCACGAGACTGGCGGTCACCACTGTTCGGATTTGCTGCGGCGACTTCACGAGATTGACGGTCATGAAGAACAGGAAAAAATACTCGTAATATTTGAGCAGAAACAAAAACCCGCCGAGCGGCTTGACCCGTCCGGCCAGCACGCCGATCAATGTTGCAAGGATGCAGGCACTGACATAAAAAATGATCGGCCTGTTCAGCGGGGTGCGGAACTGCACTGCGCCTTGCTTGCTCAGGGCAACCTTCGCCAGCCATCCAAACCCCACCAGCAACAAAATAAAATCGTCCAACCGAAGCGTCAAGCCGCGTCCCAGCGCAGAGCCGCCTCCCAACGCTCCACCGATGAGGAACTCGGGCCCCAACAGCATGGAAAAGACCAGCCAGTACAGCCCGATCATCGGGGAAAAAAACGCCACCAGGAGCAGAATGGTGCCCAGCGACACCAATAATCCGACGATCGGCTTGGTGAGCGCAATGAGCAAGGCAAGCAGAAACGCGAGCAGAAGCGGAACTAGGAGCTCAACCGGCCTGAGCAGCGCCAAGGCTGACCTGATCTCGGCCACGGCTCACCCCCACCAAAGCGGTTGCACTAGCTTCAGGGCGGATACCTCCGCCACCGCCGGATTCCCCTGCTGACGCGGGGATTACTTATACTCGTAACGGTAATACCCGTATTCCGGTGTGATCTCGGAACGCACGTTGGTCAACACAGTGCCGAGAATATGCCCTTGCGCATGATCAATCAGGAACTTTGTCCGCTTGAGTGCGTTCCGCCCGATGCGGCCGACTTGATAGACCAGCACGACGCCGTCGACCTTGGAACTCATCATGACGGCATCAGAGATGGGGAGGATGGGAGGCGTGTCAAACAGGACCACGTCATACTGCTTCCGCAGATCGGAAATGACTTGTGTCAGCCTGGAGGAATTCAGGAGTTCGGCCGGATTGGGGGGAATCGCACCGCTCGGAAGGAGATGAAGATTATCCAGCCCGGGAGAATTCATCACACGGTCTACTCCCAACGTCCCGATCATGAGATCCGTGATGGTCCGAATCGCATCCTCCAACGCAACGTTTCCGATGAGAACTTCGGCCAACCCCGGCTCCCGCTGGAGACCAAATCGCGCATGCACGACCGGCCGGCGCAAATCCGCATCAATCAGCACCACACGCTTGCCGTCCTGAGCAAGCGCGATTGCCACATTGGCGATCGTCGTTGTCTTGCCTTCTCCCAGACCGGCGCTGGTGAACAGCACCGTCTTGATATCCTTATTCGCCGACGAGAACTCAATATTGGTGCGCAACGCCCGGTATGATTCCGCCAGCACGGATTTGGAATCAAACAGGCAGGCCAGCTTCACCATCATGTCGATCGCTTCCTTGCTGGAACCGGGGGGCGACTGCTCCAGCACCGACTCCCGAACGGCTGCTTCGTCAAACTGCGGAATCACGCCCAGGACGGGAGCTCCCAGAAATTCCTCGACGCCTTCAATTGTTCCAATCGACGTATCGAACGATTCGCGTGCAAATGCCAGTACGACTCCCAGCACCATGCCCATCATGACCCCGACCACGATGTTCAGACCATAATCAGGCTTGTTGACCGGCACGGCCGGCGTCACGGCAGGCTCAATGAGCGTGACTTCCTCGATTTGCTGGGCGCTCTTGACCAGCAGTTCCTGATGTTTGGCCGACAGTGCCGCATGCAGATCCGAAGTGACTTTGACATCCCGCTCCAATCGAGCCTGTTCAAGGGCGGATTTCGGAAAGCTGATATACCGCTCCCGATAGCGTTCCATCTGTTCCCGCAACGCCCTCTCGCGCGTGCGCAGATTTTTCACCTTGGACTCCAGCTCGTGCACCAGGGACACCTTGATGGCGGAAATTTTCCGGTTCACCTCGCGCACGTTCGGATGCTGTCCGGTGTAATTCACGAGCAGATTCGCGCGCTCCTGGCGGAGATCGTGCAGCCTCGAGTTCAACACAGCCAGGAGGGTCGTCGGTTCCTCGGCAAAGACATGCTCTTCCGATTTTTCCGCCTGTCCATCATGACTTTCTAAATTCGCAATTTGCTTGAGCACTTCCTCCTGACGACGCAACACCGCATTGTGTTCGGCATCGAGAGCGCTATAGGCAGCCAGCGCGGCCTTCGCTTCTTCATCCAAAAATACCTGCCCCTCGCGCTGCTTGAAATTCAAGAGCGCATCTTCGGCCGTCTTCAACTTCTGAAGAAGCGCCGCCATCTGCTCCTCGACAAACCGACGCGAATCCGTGACCATGCGGTTTTGCGTTTTGATGTTTTCAAGACGATAGGCTTCCGCCACCCCGTTGGCCAGCCGTTGAGCCAGTTCGCCGCTGCCCGCTGATGCGGCAATCTTTATGATGGCGGTCCCGCCCTCCTGGACGGCTTTCACCTGGCCCTGCAGGCCGTACACGACTGTGAGATAGGCCTCTGACCGGCGCGTCTCAGGCGGCGCGTCCTTGGGAACCAGTCCGAGTTGCTGCGCCACCTGCTCAATGACCGGAAAACTCTTGACGACCTCCGACTGCGTCCCGATATCGGAACCGCTTTGCGTGGAGAGGGATTCAAGCAACAGGTTGGCGACTGTACTGGCATGATCAAATTTTACCCGTGCCGTCGCTTCATAGACCGGCACCGGCCGCAGGAACTGTGCGATTACAACCGTGAACGTGACGACGAGCAGAGCCGTCAGCGCAATGGTGTACTTGCGCTTGCGAACGATCAGCCAATAGTCCAGAACGTTCAGTTCATACTGGGCCATGCTGCGCGCTATCCTTTCCGCCCAACCATCGACTACTTGTTCACGGGAGTGGCCGTGAAGGTGGGCAGGATCGTCGCAAAGTAAATCGGGGTCAGCGCCACGAAGACGAGCAGGTAGATCTTTTTGACGGTTTCCTGTGCATCGCCAAGCCGTTCACGCGGCACAAACACGATGTCATTTTCCTGCAACGCGATATTACGGCTCATATCGCCGTACGTGAATACGCGAGTCAGATCCGCCATTACAATCTGCGGATTGGCCAGATTTCCCCCTCGAATAACGCGAATTTCGTCCAGCAAGGCCGTTTCATTGTAATTATCCGCGTGCGTGAGCGCCTGCAGGACGGTCATGTTTCGCGCGAGGGGATACTGGCCCGGCTTCTTGACATCGCCGAATATAAAAATTCGTTTCAGCTTCGGGTTTTTCTTCTTGAGCACTACCTGGACACGCGGATTTTTCATAAAGGGCGCCGCCTGCTGCTCAATCAGTGTTTCCACCTGCGCAGATGTCAGGCCCTTCACCGGCACTTCCAGAAAAGAGACCGTCACCGTTCCAGTTTCATGCACGATGCCGGTGTATTTCTCCTCGCCGAAGCCGCGATAAATGATCACGTCGAGGGCATCGCCCGGTTCGATCAGCGCATCGGCACTCACCAGCGTTTCATCGGCATAGAGGTCACCCTTCGGCAACGGCGGCAGGCTGGCCAGGCTGTCCGGAGTCACCACGGCGGACGGCGGCAAAGACGACTGAGCGGGATTCCGACAACCGAGGGGACCGGCACCGAGCGAGCACGCCAGCACGAGGCAGAGCGCCCGCGTGAACGGATTCACGATCGTCCCCCGCTCGTACCGGGCGCTACTCGACGGCATCACTTCCCGCCACTTCCACAATGTGCACCAAGGTGGTAGTGCCCAAATCAATCGCCTTCGGAGATACCATCGCGGATCCATCAGCTCCGTGATTGATGGTCACAACCGGCCGAAGAGGATACTGGGCATTTAGTTGCGTCACCGTACCGATTTCGCCAGTATTGAGTCGCACCATCGTGCCCAAGGGAAACAGAGAAAACTGCTGAATCAGTGCCTTGATGATTTGACTGGAAAACGTCGCCTTCTCGGCAATGAGCAATTCCCGAATGGCTTCGTGCGGCAGGCGCCGGTGGCGGTAGGGACGAGGACTTATGAGGGCGTCGAAGATATCGACGATCCCGATGATGCGGGCATACTCATGGATTTGATCGCCTTTGAGTCCGCGGGGATAGCCCTGCCCGTTCCATCGTTCATGCTCCTGCCAGGTGACTTGCGCGAGCCACGCATACTGAGCCCCCAGCTTGCTCAGCATTTGAAATCCGATTTCCGGATGCTGCTTGATCTGAGCCCGATCCTCTTCGCTCAATTTGCCGGGATTCGACAGCAACGATTCGGGGAGTTGCAGCATGCCGACATCATGCAGCAGCCCGGCCAAGGCCAGGCCGATCAAGGCTTCGCGCTGATAGCCGATCCCCATGCCCAGCTTCGTGGCCAAAATAGACACGTTGACCATATTGGAAATAATCGGCGATCCCTTTTTCCCAGCGAGGGCCTTCGCGACGAAATGATCGCTCTGTTGGAGGGTATCCACAAACCCCGTGGCGATCTTGGTGAACTCCTCCATCATCGCGACGCGCGCCAGGCCTTCGAGTTGGAACGGATTGGCCTTTTGGCTGGAGGAAGAAGCCAACCGGCCCAACGCCTCTTCAGCCATGCGATACCAGTCCGGTCCCGTGTAGGGGGCGCGAGAGGGGCTCGTCACCGCGGCAAGCGATCGGAATGACACCGGTTCCTGGCCTCCCGGATTATTGCCCTGATCTCGGATCATGTCATTCATGCGTACCATCGTACAGTGCATCTATCAATAATTTTTATATCGTCATAAGAAGCAGAAGAGATGAGGGTGGCATGCGGACAAGGAAAACTGTGCACGCGACTTTACCGGCGCAGTCTCGATGCGAGCACAGCATAAATTTACGGTACGGTACCTCTAACTTATTGTTTTGTCAAGATGTTTTGGCTGTCAGGCCAGATGGCCTTCCTGCAAAAGTCGCCTCCAGTTCGTGAGCTCTGCCGTTCCCAAGATAGAGTTGAGTGGAATAGCGGTCAGCATGCCATCGCGCACGGTATCGATGCGCAATTCGGGACGGGACAGCCGAGCCGTGATCCAGACGGCACCATCACGATCCGTGCGCAGCACATGAATGCCTGCGTTCTGATACGCGGCCATGACGCCGGGAGCAGGATGACCATAGGCGTTGTGCCTCCCCACCGAGACCACAGCCGTTTTCGCCCCTGCCTGCTGGATCCACGGGTCGTACAACGAACTCGCCGCGCCGTGATGAGGCACCTTGAGAATCGTGGCTCCCGATAGCAGCCCGCGGTGGTGCAGCCTCGCCAGCGCACCGGCTTCGGCATCCGCCGTCAATAAAAAGGTCTGCGCCCCGCACTGCAGCCTGGTCACGATGGACAGATTGTTCAGGACACTCCCGCTCGACGTGCCCCCTGTTCCGCCCTCGCGCGACAGACCGTCAGTGCCGGTCGGCGGGTTCAACACATCCAACCGGCACGGGCCGGCTTCGATAATGGCTCGTCCTTCCTCCGCCCGTTCTTCAACAAGGCCGCGCGCTCGCACGGCATCGTGCAGCCGCCGATAAAACGGCTCCTCCCGCGCCACTCCGTTGCTCCAGTATCTGCCGACTTGAAACGAGCGCACCACCCACGCAAGCCCTCCGACATGGTCCAACTGCGGATGCGTGGCAATCACATGATCGAGACGGGTAATGCCCCGTTCCCAAAGATAGGGCCCCACGACGGCGCGTCCCATGTCGAGCGTGTCGTACCGCGCGCCGGCATCGATCAGCACCGTTTGGCCGTCCGGTAATTCCAGCACGCACGCATCGCCTTGCCCCACATCCAGAAAGGTCACCCTGACGGCATCACCGTCCGGCGATTCACGCGGCGACCACCCCCACCAACCCAGCAAGAGCACCGCGCCGATAAGACAGCCCCATCGCCACCACCGGCTTCGGCCTTCTGCAACCGGCCAGATCGCGACAACGAGCATGAAGTAGAACGCCACCATGGCCATGACCGCCGGCGATGCCACGTGCCACTCGGCGCCCGGCACCGTCGCCAATCGCGCCACGAGATTCGACATGAACTCGGACAAGACCTGATTCAGTGATGCGGCAGGCAAGACGTCCTGCCTCGTCAACAGCAGCCAGATTGCCGAGCCTAGTCCCAGGGGAACCAGCACACAACCGGCCAGGGGGACCACAAAGGCATTGGCGATCACGCCCAGCCACGCGATCTGCTTGAAGTAGTACGCGACGAGAGGCAGCGTTGCGAGCGTGACACTGCCGGCCAACCACAGATAGTCCCGCACCCACGTCGAGATTGTCCGCCAGATCGCCCTGTCTTGAGGAGGCAGGCCATCCGCCTCATCGCTCGTACGCGCTTCGATCACCAACGCGATGGCGACCACGGCCAGAAACGACAATTGAAAGGAAATATCGTACAGCGCGCGTGGGTTCTGCACGACCAGCAGCAGCGCGGCGCAGGCCACGGCGCGAAGCAGGTCGTGCGTCCGCCCCAGCCACACCGCCAGCATGACGATTGCGATCATGACCAGAGAACGAACCGTCGCCACCTCCGCCCCTGCCAACAGGGTATAAAACGTCACGAGCACCATCGTCGCAGCCGCAGCCAGACGCGTGGGCGTGATATATCTCGACACCGCAAGCAGCCACATGGCCGGCAGAATGCGGCAGACGCTTTTCATCAGCACAAACGACAGGAATGCGACCAGCCCAAGGTGCGATCCGGAAATCGAAAGAATGTGCACCGTCCCGGTAGCCATGAACGCATCCCGGACATCGCCCTCCAGGTAGCCTTGCTCCCCGATGATGATGCCCAGGTAGATGCCGCGCGCCGGGTCCGGCAATGTCGCGAGAGCGGCCTGGCGAATACGGCTACGCCACTGTTCGATGATTCGCCAGGGTGTCCATTGCGAAAGACGAGGCGGAACGGCAATGACCGAGACACGTCCGGGGCCGGACACGGACGCCACCGCGTCAATTCCCTGATGAACGAGATAGGCGCCGTAGTCGAACCCTCCGGGATTCCGCGTCCCTGACGGCGGATGGATGCGCGCCGTGAAGCTGACCTCGTCACCAGGAAGGAATGTCCGGTCCGGCTCCCGCCACGTCACGCGCAGCCGGCCGCTGAGGGAGCGGCTGCCGGCTTCCTCCTCAACCTGAGACACGGCGAGAATCAGCGCGACGCGGTTCGGCGCATGCGCCGGCGGCTCGACGACCGTTCCCCTGACCGACACCGGTCCCTGCCCTTCAAGAGAAGCCAGCAGCGATCCTGACCCGTCCCAAGCAGATACTGCCCAGAGCAGAACACCGCCAAGAAGGGCCCCATACAGGATGGCGCCTTCGCCGATCGTCAGCCTGCCCCACTGTTCACCGATAGTCAGAATGGCCGCCGCGAGGATCAGACAGAAGAGCACGAGCAGAGGAACATAGACCAGGTAGGAACCCAGCGCCACGCCGAGCAGCACGGCGCCGGTAAAAAAAAGAAACAACCGCCGTTACCCCAAGCGCGTGCGAACGACGCCGGCCAACTCTTCAGCGACAGAACGAATGAGCGCCTCGCCCTCTCCCTCGACCATGATGCGAAGGAGCGGTTCCGTACCTGAATAGCGGACGAGGACCCGCCCGCGGCCGTCGAGCTTCGCCTCGCCCTTTCGGAGCGCCTGCTGAAAGCCCGGCACCCTGCCTAAATCCGGCTTTTCTTTCACCGAAACATTCACCAGTATCTGCGGGACCGGCTTCATGCATCCGACCAGATCCGACAAGGAACGACCGGATCGCTTCATGAGCGACAGGATCTGGAGCCCGGAAATCAGGCCGTCTCCCGTTGTATTGTAATCGAGAAAAATCAGATGCCCCGATTGCTCGCCGCCGAAGTTATACCCGCCGGCCATCATTTTCTCCAGCAGGTAACGGTCGCCGACCGCCGTGCGGACCAGCGTGATCCCGGCCTTCGCCAGCGCCCGCTCGAGACCGAAATTGCTCATCACGGTCCCCACCACGGTATTCTGCTTTAGTTCGCCGCGCGCCTTCAGATCGATCGCCAACGCCGCCACCGCGTGATCGCCATCCACCACCGTGCCGCGCGCGTCGACAAAAATCGCCCGGTCGGCATCCCCGTCATGGGCGATCCCGAGATCGGCCTTGTGCGCCCGCACCGAATCTTGCAATCGCTGCGGATGCATCGCGCCGCATCCGTCGTTGATGTTGGTGCCGTCCGGCTCATCGCCGATGACCCACACCGTCGCGCCAAGCTCACGGAATACTTTTGGAGACACCTTGTACGCCGCGCCGTGCGCGCAATCGATCACGACCTTGAGACCCTGGAAATCCATGTCGCGCGGCACAGAACGTTTGACGAACTCGATGTACCGCCCTTCCGCATCGTCGATGCGATAGGCTTTTCCGACCGCGCCGGCGGTCGGCCGGTGATGTTCGATCTCATTCGACATAATCAGTGCTTCCATCCTGGATTCGAATTCATCCGGCAACTTGAATCCGTCGTTGGAAAAAAACTTGATGCCGTTGTCCTGATAGGGATTGTGCGACGCGGAGAGCATCACGCCGGCGTCCGCCCGAAGGCTGCGGGTCAGAAACGCGATGCCGGGCGTCGGCATGGGACCGATCAAGTAGACATCCACCCCCATCGAGCAGATGCCTGCCGTGAGCGCCGACTCCAGCATATAGCCCGACAGGCGGGTATCCTTGCCGATGACGATCTGGTGCCGGCCCGCCCGGCGCTTGAACAAATAGGCGGCCGCCCGGCCCAGCTTCATCGCCGTTTCGCTGGTCATCGGCTCGAGGTTGGCGACGCCCCGCACCCCGTCCGTGCCGAATAACTTTCTGGCTTTCGCTGTCTTCGTCGTTTTAGCGAGACGCGCGGCTTTGGATCGCATAGACCATCCTTACGACATCCTGCGTCGCTTTGACATCATGCACACGGACCACCCCGGCTCCTCGAAACACCGCTATGGCTACTGCCGCGGCCGTTCCCATGAGCCGGTCATCGGTCCGACGGCCCAGCACCTCGCCGATGAACGCCTTCCTGGAGACCCCCACGAGGATCGGGCGGCCCAACGACTGCAAGGCATCGAGCCGGGCCAGCAAGGCGAGATTATGATCGAGATTTTTCCCAAATCCGATCCCCGGGTCAAGCAAGATATGATCTGTTGCAACGCCCGCCCGGACGGCCGCCTGCATCCGTGTGTGCAGGAAATCGCGAACGTCATCTACAACAGACCCATAGCGAGGAGCCTGCTGCATGGTTTGGGGCGTCCCCTGCATGTGCATCAGGACAAGCCCTGCGCCGGTCTCCGCCACCACTCCCGGCATCGCTGGATCGGCCCGGCACGCGCTGATGTCGTTGACAATGGCGGCGCCGGCGTCGATCGCGGCCCTGGCCACTGCCGCCTTGGTGGTGTCCACCGACACCGGAACCGACACTCGCCGGCACACTTCCTGAACAACGGGAATCAGCCGGCGGAGTTCCTCGGCCTCTGGCACCGGCTCCGCGCCGGGGCGGGAAGACTCGGCGCCAATATCGATTAAATCGGCGCCTTCGTCGACCATCTCCAGCGCATGCTTCACCGCCGCGCCTGGATCGAGGTACCGCCCCCCGTCAGAAAACGAATCCGGGGTGACATTGAGCACACCCATGACCATCGGACGATCGAACACGAGCCGTCGCCCGCGCATCAGCAGACTGGGTGCAGACTGGCCTTGCGAATTCGGCATCACACTCAGCGAGTTGAACGAGTGGCGCATCCGTACCGGTCGCACGAACGCATCGTAATGAACTAGGACCGCGTCAGGCAGGTGTGGGCTGGGGCAGCCCCTGTTGCACGATTTTTTCGATTTCTAGCGCGTCGAGCACTTCTTTCTCCAGCAACGCTTCGGCCAAGGCCCTCAGAATATGTATGTGCTCGGTCAACAACCGCTTGGTCCGATCGTAATTTTCCGTGACCAGCCGTTTGACTTCACCATCGATCTGCTCGGCGATCTGTTCGCTGAAATCACGCCGGGTGGCGATTTCACGGCCCAGAAAAATCTCTTCGTCCTTCTTGCCGAACGTCAGTGGTCCGAGCCTTTCGCTCATCCCCCATTCGCAGACCATCTTCCGCGCGAGGTCGGTGGCCCGCTCGAGATCGTTGCCGGCGCCGGTCGTAATGCTCTTGAAGATCAGCTCTTCGGCCACACGGCCGCCCATGAGGATCGCCAGGGTATTGTAGAGAAAGTCCTTGGAATAATTGTGCCGATCGTCGGTGGGCAACTGCATCGTCACGCCGAGCGCGCGGCCGCGAGGGATGATCGTCACCTTGTGCACCGGGTCCGTTCCAGGCAGCAACTTGGCCATCAAGGCATGCCCCGCCTCATGAAACGCCGTCACGCGCTTCTCTTCGTCGGTCAGGACCATGCTCTTGCGCTCTGCGCCCATGAGCACCTTATCCTTGGCCATCTCGAAGTCCACGCTCTCGACTTCCTTCTTATCCTGCCGGGCCGCCCACAAGGCCGCCTCATTGATCAGGTTTTCGAGATCCGCGCCGGAAAATCCGGGCGTCCCACGCGCGATCTTTTCCAGCTCGACATCCGCAGCCACCGGCACTTTCTTGGTATGTACCTTGAGGATCTCGGCCCGCCCGCGGATATCCGGCCGGTTCACGATAACTTGGCGATCGAAACGCCCCGGACGCAGCAGGGCCGGATCGAGCACATCCGGCCGGTTGGTCGCGGCAATCAGGATGACGCCTTCGTTCGTATCGAATCCGTCCATCTCCACGAGCAACTGGTTCAACGTCTGCTCCCGCTCATCGTGTCCCCCGCCGAGTCCCGCGCCACGCAGCCGGCCCACGGCATCGATTTCGTCGATGAAAATGATGCACGGCGCGTGTTTCTTGCCCTGCTCGAAAAGATCGCGGACACGCGAGGCGCCGACGCCGACGAACATCTCGACGAAATCCGATCCGCTGATGCTGAAAAACGGCACGCCCGCTTCTCCGGCGATGGCCTTGGCCAGCAACGTCTTGCCCGTACCGGGAGGCCCGACGATCAGCACGCCCTTGGGAATCCGGCCACCCAGTTTCTGAAACTTTTTGGGGTCTTTCAAAAACTCGATGATCTCATACACTTCTTCCTTGGCTTCATCAATGCCGGCCACGTCGGAAAACGTGACCTTCTTGCGCTCTTCCGTCAGCATCCGAGCCCGACTCTTGCCGAACGACAGCGCCTTATTCCCGCCGAGCTGCATCTGCCGCATCAGGAAGAACCACAGGCCGAGGAACAGGACGAACGGCCCCCAGGTCACCAAAAAGGTGATGTACCAGGGACTCTCATCCGGCGGCTTGACCTCAATCTGGACGTTCCGCTCGCGAAGTACTTTGACCAGATCGGGATATTCAGCCAGGTAGGTCTTGATTCTGATCTCGTTTTTCAGAATGGCGCTGATGTGATTGGCCTTGATGATGACCCTTGTCACCTCGCCATTATCCAACTTGGCCATGAACTCGCTGAAGATCACCTCGTCTTCTTGGACGTGAGGCGTCACGCTGAACAGATTGAACAGCAGAATCATGAACAGTCCGACGACGACCCAAAAGAGAAGATTTTTAACCCGCGAATTCATTCCGCCTCCTCGCCGCCCACGCAGCCGCAGATGCGGCTGACAATTGTGTCATCCTAACACAGGGCGCCGGAAACGCACAACCTTCGAACATCTAGGTTTTGTGTCCCTCCTCATCCACTTTATCGAGCACCGCCAGGTACGGAAGATTGCGGTATTGCTGCTGGTAATCAAGCCCGTACCCCACGACATATTTGTTGGAGATTTCAAAGCCGACATAGTCCACCTTCACCGCAATATGCCGCCGCTCCGGCTTGCTCAACAAGGCGCAGACTTTGATGGATCGAGGCTTGCGTTTCGACAACGTCTTGACCAGATACTGGACCGTCAGCCCGGAATCCACGATATCCTCCACCAATAAGACGTCCCGCCCCTTGATGTCTTCCGTCAGATCGGTGACCATTTTCACCTTCCCCGACGTCTTCGCCTTGGAGCCGTAGCTGTTGACGATCAGGAAATCCACGCGCAACGGCGTCCGGATGGCGCGGGCCAGATCGGCATAGAACGCGAAGGCCCCCTTCAGGATCCCGACGAGAATCAGATCCTTCCCCGCATAATCAGAGGCAATCTGCCGCCCCAGTTCTTCGATGCGGCGCCGCATGTCCTCCTGGGTCACGATCGGACGTCCGAAAATTTTCTCCATACTCAGCCCCCCTTACCCTCCCTGCTCGTTTCGACCGGCACGATCTCTGCCACCAGGATGCGCCGGGTGGACGGCGTCACGCGAAAGCGCTGGTCCGCCCGATGCCCCACGATCCAGAGGATGCCCTCCGGCGCAACCAACAGCGGTACTCCGGCTCGTCGCTCGCGAGGCAGCTTGATGTCACAGAAATAGTCCTGAACTTTCTTCCGGCGCCCTCCCATCCCCTGCGGGTGAAACACATCGCCTGCCTTCCAGGATCGAACCACAAGCTGATGCGTAAACCGATCGGCATCGAACCTCGCGATCTGTGTCCCTGCAGGCGTGCCCGTGCCATCGGATGACGCAGGCGCGTAACTGAGGCGAATCACTTGCTCCGTCGGCGGCCAGACGGTGACGGACGGAACGCTCAGACACAGACTGACCGCACGGTCCGATACGCCGCCGACTGCCGGCCGGCCGGCAGTCCGATTGGGGAAAAACCTGACGTGCCCATCTTCCTTCACGACGCTCGCTCCCCGCAGAGCCAGCGACGAACCGGATCGTCCGGGCACAATCTTTTCCAGAACGGCCTCGGCAGCCCCAAACGTGGGACTGTACGGGCTGTTTGCCGCCTGCTGCATCACCCGACGAATCACACGCCGCTGGAGCGCGACCGGCAGTTCCAGCAAGGCCATGCTCGGGACCGCCAGCGACCGGTCATCTCCCCGTTGCACATGTCGGCCGATCCACTCAGACGCCCACTGCTCAAGACAACGATCGTCGTCACGCAGAATGTCCGCCTGGCGCGTCAGCGCGTCCACCACGGCAGGATTAAACTGCTTGAGCAGCGGCAGGAGTTCATGGCGGATACGGTTGCGCAGATACAGCGGCTTGGCGTTGCTGGAGTCCATCCGGAATGACCAACCCTTTGCATTCAAGTAGGCCAGCACATCGGTGCGGCTGACATCGAGCAACGGACGCACGTACACGGCGTCGCGCACGGGACGGATGCCGGCCAGGCCGGCGGCGCCCGATCCGCGCAACATCCACATGACGAGCGTTTCCGCCTGATCGTCGGCCGTGTGACCGAGCGCGATTTTCCCGGCGCCACGCGCAGTCGCCGTGCGCTGCAACGCGGCATAGCGCGCCTCGCGCGCTCGAGTCTGCAGGGACATGCCCTTGCGCTGGTTCGATGCACGGGAGAGATCAATCCGCTCGCAGGTCAGCGGAACGCCCAGTTCGGCGCAGAGACGGGATACGAATCGCGCGTCTTCTTCCGATTCCTCCCCTCTCAGTCCGTAATTGATATGGAGCGCCGACAGCGTCAGCCGCTTCGCCGGCGCGAGAGAGGCCAGCACCGACAGCAGCGCGACCGAATCCGGGCCGCCTGAGACGGCCACCAGCAGGTGGTCTCCTGCGGCAAAGAGCTGCCGGGCCCTGGCCGAAGCGGCTACGTGCCGTTCGAGTTTGTGCCGGGTGGCTTTCCGCTCAAGTTGAGGTGTCATCACTATAAGGTTCTCACAATCCAGTCACGGGCCGGTGACGGGCTGAGGTTCGGCCTTCAGGGCCTGCCGCGCCTGCTGGGCATCGCGTTCAATACAGGCCGACAGCTCTTCCGCGCTGTGAAACGTCTGGTCCCCCCGCACCCGTTCGACAAACTCCACACGGATCGTTTGGCCGTATAGATTCTCCTGCGCATCGAGCAGCGAAACTTCGAGCAGCCGCTCTCCGGCCCCGAACGTCGGCCGCGTCCCGATGTACGACACGGACTCGAAGGTGCGCGCCCCCCACACGGTTTTCGTCGCATAGACGCCGTCCGCCGGAATCACCCGGTCCGGTGGCAGCTTCAGATTGGCGGTCGGCCAGCCCAGCGTGTGTCCACGCTGCTCGCCCGTCACCACGACCCCGCTCAGCGAATAATACCGTCCCAGGTACCGCGACGCTCTGTGCACGTCACCGCCTTGAATGCGTTGCCGGATGCGTGTGGAGCTGACGACCTCACCGTCCGCGCGCAGCGGCTGAACAGGATGCACCTGAAAGCCGGCTTCAAGGCCGAATCGGACGAGATCGGCCGTGCGTCCCGCCCGGCCCTTGCCAAACGCGAAATGTTCTCCAACAAACAGGTCTTTCACGCCGACCCCATCGCGGAGCACCTGCTGCATAAACTGGTCCGGCGTCAACGCCGCAAAGGCCGTCGTAAACTCAAGAAACAGCACTTCGGCGATTCCAGCGTCCCGGAAATACGCCAGCTTCTCGTCCGGCATCGTCAGAAACCGGAGATCCGCGTGAGGGACGAGCACTTTCACAGGATGGGGATCGAACGTCAACACCATCGGCGTCCCGCCGGCCGCGCCCGCCAGCCGGACGACGTCGCGAAGCAATGCACGATGGCCGAGATGCTGGCCGTCGAAATTACCGATGGTTAGAACCGGATGAGCAACCCGCTGGTGAGCGGCTAGGCCTCGCGTAATCTTCATACGGCTAAGGCCATGCCGTTAGGGATTGAGCAATTTTGCGGCATCCCGCGCAAAGTACGTCAGAATCATGTCGGCGCCCGCCCGCTTGATGGCTAGCAACGATTCCATCATCGCGCGGGATTCATCCAGCCAACCGGCCCGCGCCGCGGCCTTGATCATACTGTACTCCCCGCTGACCTGATAGGCCGCAATCGGCACCGCTGTTTTGGCCCGAGCCGCGGCGATGATGTCGAGATACGGCAACGCCGGTTTGACCATGACAATATCGGCGCCCTCTTGAATGTCCGCCCTGATTTCCCGCAGGGCCTCGCGGACATTGGCCGCATCCATCTGATACGACTGCCGGTCACCGAACTGTGGAGATGAGTTCGCCGCATCCCGGAATGGCGCGTAAAAACACGACGCGAACTTGGCGGCATAGGCCATGATCGGCAATTCCGCGAAACCGGCATGATCCAACTCGTCACGAATCGCCTGCACGCGCCCATCCATCATATCGGACGGCGCCACCATGTCCGCGCCGGCCTCGGCATGCGTGCGGGCCATCGCCCGCAGACACTCCAGCGTCTCATCGTTGAGAATGCGCCCGTCCTTCACCAAACCGCAGTGTCCATGGGACGTATATTCGTCGATACACACATCCGTAATGACCATGAGGTCCGGTACCTGATCTTTCAGTGCGCGGACGGCCTGCGGCACGATTCCCTTGGGATCATAGGCCCCCGTACCGCGCTCATCTTTCTTGTCCGGCACACCGAACAGAATCACGGCGGGAATTCCGAGCAGTTTCACTTCCGCGGCTTCCTTGACCAACAGATCCACCGAAATCCGGTACTGCCCCGGCATCGAGGCAATCTCCTCCCGGCGATCCCTCCCGACCGTCACAAACATCGGATAGATGAGATCGGAGGCAGTCAATCGCGTCTCCCTGACCAACCGCCGCAGCGGTTCGCTTTGTCGCAGCCGCCTCAGTCTGTGCCTTGGAAATGCCACGCGCGTCCCTTTACTTTCTGGGAAGGTTCGTCAGAAACACCACAAGATCCCGCACCGAGATCATCCCCACCAATTTCCCCTTCCGCGTGACGCCGAGATGCCGCAAGTGCGACTTCGCCATCATATCGTTGGCATCCAGCAGCGTCTTATCCTCTTCAATCCCCAGAATCGGCGCCGACATCAGCTGCTCGACCGGGGTTTTGGAGGCATCGAGCCCCACCGCAACAACGCGGCGGACCATATCGGTATCCGTGAGAATGCCGATGATTTCCTTGTTGCGCATCACGAACAGGCTGCCGATGTTGCGGTCCCGCATCAGCGCCGCCGCCGCACGCGCATCCATATCGCGATCCACCGTAATGAACTTCTCAATGGGCACCATGAATGATTTCACCGGAACCATACAAATCTCCTCCGTTCAGAAAGTGAGTGGCACTGCCCCTTCAACACCGTACCGGCACACTCTCGTGGCACGTCAAAAAATACTGGACGATGGCTTCCACCAGCGCAGGAATCGTGTTCTCGGCCGCTGTGATCGTGACCGGGAGCCCCTCCTCCGCGGCCGTCTTCGCCGTGATCGGCCCAATGCAGGCGACGACGACACTGCCGGTCAACCGGCGCATCTCCTCCCGGCTGTCGAAGAGCCCGGAGAAATTTCGCACCGTCGACGAGCTGGCGAAGGTCAGCACGTGGAGCGCCTGCTTCTTCAATAGATCCTTCACGCGGTCGGCCTCGACCTCCGGCAGGACCGCGCGATACGCGGTCACCACATGCACGTCGGCGCCAAGCGCCCGCAACTGCTCCGGCAAAATCTCCCGCGCCACGGCCGCGCGCGGAATCAACACGCGCTGCCCCTTGACGCCGGCCGCCTTCATCGCCTCGATCAGCCCTTCCGCCTGATATTCGGCTGGAATCACATCGGCGCGCAGCCCGTACGCGGCCAGGGCTTCGGCCGTGCGGGGACCGATACAACAGAGCCGGAGGCCGGCAACCGCCCGCCCGTCCAGCCCCTTGCGCTGCAGGCGCTCCATGAACGGCTTCACCCCATTCACGCTGGTGAACACCAGCCACTGGTAACGCCGCAGATCGGCAATCGCTTCGTCCAGTTCCGCCCAACTGCCGGGCGGCACGATCTGAATCGTCGGACATTCTACAGGCTCTGCACCTTGTTCGACCAGAAGACGCGACAGCTCGCCGGCCTGTGCGCGGGCTCTGGTCACCAGCACCCGCTTGCCGAACAGCGGCCGCGTTTCGAACCAGTTCAACTGCTCCCGGAGACGCACCACTTCGCCGACCACGATGATGGACGGCGGTTCAATCTGGGCCTCAGCCGCCTTGCCGGCGATTGTCCCCAATGTTCCGATCACCGTGCGCTGGCTGGATCTTGTGCCCCATCGGATGACGGCCGCCGGCGTGTCGGCCGGTTTGCCTTCGCGCCGTAGATTCGCCACGATCGCGGGAAGATTCTTGACACCCATGAGAAACACCAGCGTCCCGTGCGCCGTCGCCAGACGGGGCCATTCCAGCGCTTCCGTCTCTTTGGTCGGATCTTCATGGCCGGTCACGAAGGTGACCGTCGACGCCAGCGTGCGGTGCGTCACGGGAATGCCCGCGTACGCCGGCGCCGCCACCGCCGAGGTCACGCCGGGCACAACTTCAAACGGCAGTCCCGCACCGGCCACGGCTTCAGCCTCCTCGCCCCCACGCCCGAACACAAACGGATCCCCGCCTTTCAGCCGCACGACGATCTTGCCTGCACGGGCCTTCTCGATCAGCAGCCGATTGATCTCGCTTTGATCCTGATAGTGTCCCCGCCCGCGCCGCCCCACATAAATCCGCTCGGCCCGGGCCGGCGCGAAATCCAGCAATGTAGGGTTCGCCAGATAATCGTACAGGACCACGTCGGCCCGCTCCAGACACTCCTTACCGCGGAGCGTCAGCAGTTTCGGATCGCCGGGACCGGCGCCGACCAGATAGATGATTCCGGTTTTCTTTCCCACTGTCTCAGGCTCTCCCGTAAATCTCGTTCAGAATCGCCTCGCCTCCCCGGCGAAGCAACTGCTCCGCCAGGCGTGTGCCCAGTTCGCGCGCGTTCGCCGCAGGGCCTTCGACGCTGTCCTGAACGAGCCGCCGTCCGTCCACGCTCGCGACCAGTCCATCCAGACGAAGCCGCGTCCCCGAGAGTGTCGCATGGGCGGCGATCGGCACCTGGCAGCCCCCCTCGAGCCGGTCCAGCAGCGCGCGCTCGGCCGTCACGGCCGTTCGTGTCGGCGGATGTTCCAGCGCCGAAACAATTTCACGCACAAATCCGTCGTTCCGTCGTCCTTCAAGTCCCAATGCGCCTTGCCCGATAGCCGGGAGGCTCACCTCGGGCGGCAAATATTCCGTGATCTGTTCCGCCCATCCCATCCGCTTGAGACCGGCGGCCGCCAGCACGATCGCGTCGAACTCGCCGTCCCGTAATTTCCTGAGCCGCGTATCGAGATTGCCGCGCAGCATCTCGATCTTCAAGTCCGGCCTGCGATGCAGCAACTGCGCCTGACGGCGCAGACTGCTCGTGCCGACCCGGGCGCCCTGTGGCAACTGATCCAACAGCTTCGCATCCCGGCTGATCAACGCATCGCGCGGATCCTCTCGCGCCGGTACGCACAGAATGTCGAGTCCCTCGGGCAGTGCCGTCGGCACGTCCTTCATGCTGTGGACGGCCAGATCGATCGTCTCCTGCAACAGCGCCTCTTCGATTTCCTTGACGAAGAGCCCCTTCCCGCCGATCTTCGCCAGCGGCACATCCAGGATCTTGTCGCCGGACGTCTTGATCCGCTGCAGCGTGACCGGGACATCCGGGGCGATTTCCCGCAGTCTCGCTTGCACCCACTCGGCCTGCCAGATCGCCAGGTGGCTTGTGCGTGTCCCCAATACCAGCGACCGGCGCGCGGCCTTCACGACTCCCATCCGCGTGCCTCGCGTCCGGGCTTACCGGCCGGCTTCATGATAGGGACCCGCCCAGCCGGTTGTTGCACCGGGCAACTTCTCTCCCGATTCGGAGATCGATCGTGGCGTGCGATCCATCCCTGCCATGCCGGTCCGGTAGTTCGACGAAACCAGAAAATAACTGACGAGTCCCATGATCGCCAGCAGGTACACCAGAAGATCCCAGCGCATTCCTTCCTTGACCCGATAGTCGTACCCGCACCGCGGGCAATCGGGAAGCGGATCATGACCGAGGTACTGATGGCGGCACTGGGGACAGGCAAACAGTTTGGGACCCTGTGGCACTGGACTGCGCCTCCATCGCGCCGACGAGCCTAAGCCTGCCGCTTGCCGGCAGGGTGTTGCTCAGACTCCCGGGCTGCACCCGATTCAGCCGAGTCCGATTCATCGAGCGCTGCGGCAGACGATGTGTCGCCCGGCCGGCCGGCAGCCGCCGGGTCGTCCAACCCGAAAAATCTCCGCGCCGCCTCGATAAACATGGCGCCGCCTCCGGACGTGGATTCGGCTTTCAGCGTGACCAGAGAGCCGTGCAACAGTTTGTTCACGATCGCCGAGGCAAGCCCTTCGACGACGTTGCGCTCCTGCGCCGACAGGTGTTGCAGCCGCACGAACGCCTTCTCGACTTCCGCCCGCTTGATTTCCTCCGCCCGATGGCGCAAGGCCACGATGGTCGGCGTGACCTCCAGCGATTTCAGCCATTGGAGAATCTGCCCCACTTCCTCGTCCACCATCCGCTCTGCCTTCACGGCCTCCCGCCGCCGCTCCTCCCGATTCTGTTCCACGCGCATTTCGAGATCGTCGACGTCGAATAAAAAGGCGTTATCGATGTCTTTCACCGCCGGATCGATATTGCGCGGCACCGAGATGTCGATGAGAAAGATCGGCCGGTTCATTCGACGACGCACCGCCTGCTCCACGTCTTCAACGCCGATGAGATAGCGCGCCGCGCCGGTCGAGCAGAGCACGATATCGGCCTCCGCCATCTCGTGCCGGAAGTGCTCAAACGGGATCGAGGTCGCATTGAATCGCCGGGCTAATTCGACCGCGCTGGCAGCGTCACGGGTCGTAATGGACACCCGCCGGACTCCTTGATCGACCAGATGCTGGGCGGCCAGCTTGGCCATCTCTCCGGCCCCCACGAGCAACACTGTTTTTTCGCTCAAATTCGAGAAGATCTTCTTGGCCAACTCGACCGCGGCATAACTGACGGAGACCGCGGTCTCGGCAATTTTCGTTTCCGTCCGCACGCGCTTGGCCACCGAGATGGCCTTCCGGACCAGCTTGTTGAGCACGACGCCGCTGGCCTTGTGATTCAGCGCGACCTCGAAGGCGTCTTTCAGCTGGCCGAGAATCTGCGGTTCCCCGACAATCATCGAATCGAGGCTGGCCGCGACCCGGAACAAATGTCCGATCGCGCGATCTCCGGTATACCCGTACAAATGCGGGATCAACTGTTCGGACGAAAGCGCGAGATGCGTGTCGGAGAAAAACTCCTGGACGCGCGCGTGCCCCTCTTCAATCTGTTCCACCACGGCATAGACTTCCACGCGATTGCAGGTCGAAAGCAGAAAACCCTCTTTGATCCCTGCGTAGCTGCGGAGGCGCGCCAGCGCTTCATCCAGGCGGCTTTCCGGCACCGCAAGCTTCTCGCGCACTTCCACCGGCGCGGTCTTATGGCTGAGTCCGACAACGATGATATGCATATCAGTTCAGTATCAGAGCGCCGTCCCGTGACCTTTCATGACCACCCCGATCAGCGTCAGCACGACTCCCCCGAATCCGATGATCGTCAGGTACGCCGCCCGCTTAGCCCGCCACCCGACGGTGATCCGGCCCAGCAATACGACACAATAAAACGCCCACGTGATCAGCGCCCAGACTTGCTCCGGATTCCAATTCAAATACGCGCCCCGCGCCACCTCCGCCGACAGCGCGCCGGCAACAATGCCGAGCGTGAGCAGCGGGAATCCCGTCACGATCGCCAATTGATTCAGGTGATCCAGAAAATCCAGCGGTGGCAGTTTGCTATAGAGCACATTGAATTGCTTGGATTTCAGCAGCCCGTCCTGAATGACGTACATAAGGCCCGCCGCAAAGGCGACGGCGAATCCGACCGTGCCCAACATGCTCAACGTGACATGCACCCAGACGGTTTTGAGCATCGGCGCCGTTGTTTCTTTGGGCAGCGCAGCGGCCCAGATCAACGACAGCAGCGCGAGCGGCAGGAGAAACGATCCCATGACGTGGATATGATGCCGTACATCCACCCACAAAAAAACGAGTACCAGCGCCCACGCGAAAAATGAAAGCGCATCGTGAAAGCTGATCAGCGACACAGGGCCGGCTTCGACCATCCGGGCCAGCAAGGCAATCGTATGCATCAGAAACCCGACACCGGTGACGCCCAAGGCGATCTTGGCGAGGGTGTCGTCGCGCCGGGAAAGATAGGCCGAGGAAAAGGCGGTCCCTCCCAGATAAAGGGCGATCGTGGCCATAAAAAAGATAGCCGTCATCCTGCCTATCCCCGCAAATTTTCAGAAGAAATTCGGCCGGCTGAATTATAGCCTTAGAAAAACGAGTCAGTCAAGAACAGCCGCATAGATTGCGGCTGTTTACGCCCTCGCCAGGTAATCTCGAAGGGCCTGTGCCGTACTGGGGAAGGCCAAATCGGTCCATGGAATCGCGGAGGGTTCGAACATGCCCGTGTCAAGCGTCTCATCGCCCGCTGCGAGCACTCCCCCGAGCACCTCGGCCGTGTAGACGATAATGATCACAGGGTGATCGGCGTAGGAATAGATATTCAGCAAACCGGTGAGCCGGACATCGAGATGGCTCTCTTCCCGGGTTTCGCGAACAGCCGCGTCCTCGACCCGCTCTCCCCTATCCACGAACCCGCCGGGGAACACCCATTTCCCATACGCCGGCTCGATACCGCGCTTGAGAAGAACGCAGCGGCCCTCGAGCGAGATAATGGTCCCGACCGCCACTTTGGGATCGAGAAAAAAAACAAACCGGCAGGATTCGCAGACGAGGCGATCCGGCTCAGACGCCTTGATCGTGCGGCGGCCCAACCGGCCTCCGCACTTCGGACAAAAGGCATAGTTGCCCCTGATCCACTCCTCATGCGGTTCGATGAGAAACTTTGATTCCATGCTCCGATCACCGCGCACGATCACCGTGTACGCGCCGGCATCGTAGCACAGCGCGCGCCGCCGGTTCGACTTTCCGCCTCCGAACACGATAGGATGCGCGCGCCTTAACCGGCACGATTTCCATGACTGGCTCCCTCTACATTGTCAGCACGCCGATCGGAAATCCCGACGACCTCTCGCTGCGCGCGCTCAACACGCTCAAGACCGTAGCCGTCATTGCCGCGGAAGATCCTCAGTGCACCCAGGCGTTGCTGGCCCGGTACGGGATCACGACCCCGCTCACCAGCTATCACAACGACAACAAGGAAGAAAAAATCCCGGTCCTCATCCAGCGGATGCGGGAAGGACAGAGCGTGGCCCTCGTGTCGGATGCGGGAACCCCTGCCATTGTGGACCCGGGCACCCTGTTCATTCGTGAAGCCTTTCGCCAGGACATTCCTGTCATCACAGTTCCAGGTCCCTCCGCACTCTTGGCCGCACTCTCGGTATCAGGACTCCCCTGTGACGCCTTTCTGTTTGTCGGCCCGCTGCCGCAGCGATCGGTCGCCCGCCGCGCACTGCTCCGCACGCTTCGCGCTGAACGGCGAACAGTCGTCTGCTTCGAATCCCCTCGCCGGCTGCCGGCAACTCTGCAGGCGCTTCGGACTGAACTTGGCAATCGCCGGCTCGTGCTTGCCTGCAACATGACGACTTCGCGGGAACAATTCTTCCGCGGAACGATCGACGAGATCGCCCGCACAAAAACAGCTCACACGGTTCAGGGTGAACTGACGGTCGTTGTGGAAGGCGTCCGACGGCAAACTCGAGGAAAGCAAAAAAAGAACTAGCGGTTATCCATCGCGCTTCTTGATGATGATTCTATAGGCGTGGCCGAAGGGTTCCTGCTGCAACACGGTATGTCCATCGTCACTCACGCTACGAGGAACGTTTCGAATCGGCTCCCCATCGTCCAGGATGACCGCCAGTACCTGCCCGGCGCCCATGGTCTCGAGCTTCAGCTTGGTCTTGACGAAGTTGTAGGGGCAAATCACCCCTCGCAGATCCAATTCGGCATCTGCAGTCACGTCTACTGCTCGTTTTTCGTCAGTCATGAGCTGAGGTTCTCACCATGCCTACGCGTGCATGGTACCAAGGCCCGTGGACAAGGAACAAGGGTGCTGACGGGAAACCGCTAAAAAAATCGGGGGCACTGTTTCCAGCGCCCCCGATATCCCTACGCCCGATGAAACGAACGCTTACTGTTTGATCAGGTTGGGCTTGGCCGCATCCGTCCCATAATCGGACTTGTTAGCCTGCCCGTTATCGCCCCAGCCTGGCTGCGGTGCACAATTCCAACAGGGTGCCGCGCCCGTGTAATCGCCGATCGTCGTCTGGAGTCCGGACTTCACTTCGCCGGGCTGCACTTGCCCAACGATCCCGCCGGTGCCGGAGCCGGAATTCGTCACAATACCACGCTCCGTATCGGGATTGGGCCTCTGTCCGAGACCGCCGAACCCGGTCATCTTTTCGTTCACACGGAGCACCGTGACTTCCCGCACCAGATACCGCCCGGTCCCAAACGGCTGAGCCGCGGTCGTCTCAGGCTGAACCTGGACCATGACGTCATCGCCGCTGCTCAACGCATGCAGCTGCTCCATGTTGGTCTGGGTATCCAGATACGCGGTGAGATAATTCATCGTGCCCGAACCCGCGCGGCCTTCGTCATGGGAACTGCCGCCCGTTTCCAGATGAAGCTTACGGCCAGGAACATCAACGGCCAGGATACGACCGAAAATATTTGCAGGTGCGGAGAGCCGTTCCAGGAACGCACTCTTGTCAAACGTCTGGGTACGGTTCGCTGAACCGGAGACGTCTCCGACGCCCAATCCGACACCAAATCCAGACCCT
>JBGPNZ010000004.1:0-43766 GCA_041487795.1 Nitrospiraceae bacterium | reverse complement strand
TCCCCTTTTTCATGATCGCCGCGTAGGACAGCCCGCCGGCCGCCAATCCGATCAGCATGGCGGAAAAGGGACCGACATAGCCCGCTCCCGGCGTCACGGTTGCCAACCCGGCCACCACCCCGCTGGCGACGCCGAGTACCGTCGGCGTCCCGCGATGCACCCATTCGACCGCCATCCAGGCCAACGCCGCCGTCACGGCAGCGGTATGCGTGGACAAAAACGCGACGACCGCGATTTGATTGGCCCCCAGCGCGCTGCCGGCGTTGAACCCGAACCAGCCGAACCACAGCAACCCCGTTCCGAGGAGCACCATCGGCATGCTGTGCGGCGCCATGTATTCGGTGCCGTACCCCTGGCGTTTGCCGAGCACATAGGCACAGACCAGGGCGCTGATCCCCGAACTGATGTGCACGACCGCCCCCCCGGCAAAATCCAACGCGCCCAGCTTACCCAGCCATCCCCCGCCCCAGAGCCAATGGGCGATCGGGCAGTAGATGACGACCGACCAGAGAACCGAAAATAAGAGCAGGGCGCTGAACTTCATCCGCTCGGCAAAGGCGCCGGTGATCAGGGCCGGCGTGATCGCCGCAAACATCATTTGAAAAATCATGAAGGCCTGGTGCGGGATCGTCGGTCCGTAGGTGGGATGTGGAGATAGTCCTACGTCGCGGAGGCCGGCCCATTCCAGCCCCCCGATCACACCCCATTTATCCGGTCCGAAGGCCAGGCTGTACCCAAATAGGATCCAGAGCACGCTCACCAGGCACAGGATGACAAAACTGTGCATGATGGTGCCGAGCACGTTTTTGCTGCGAACCAGCCCGCCATAGAACAGGGCCAGCCCGGGCACGATCATCGCCAGCACCAAGGCTGAGGCGATCAACACCCAGGCGGTGTCGGCCGGATCAATCTGAGGAATTACAGGGTTCATCGTGCCTCCGAAAGACAAGAGCGCCACACCGTTGCCCGCGGCGCTTTCTTGGTTGTTGCGTTTCTGTTGTCAGAACGTCTTGTACTCCAGCCATTTCCCGTTCAACGTGATTTTGCACCGCGCCTCTCCCTGGCTGCCGGTGACCTTTTCCACGTCGATCGTAAAATCGATCGCGCTCATGATCCCGTCGCCGAACATTTCATTGGCCAGCTCGCGCAGAGCATCGCCATAGACTCCGACGATCTCCAGCAACCGGTACTTGAACGGGTCGGTCGTATTGGGGAAGTCGGTTCGCACCGGGAATTTCGAGAGTGACTCGGTCGTACCCGGATCCAAATCCAGGGCTTTCCCGACCTTCTTCGCCTCCTCCGCAGTCAGGCGATGATTGCCCTGCAACGCCGCCGCGACAAACGTGGGGTTCTTCCCCACGATCTTCGCCACCTCGGCAATGGTGACTTTCTTTTCCAGCCGCTTGGCCTTGATCACATCCTTCGCCTTCTTCCCCTCCATCGCATCCTCCTTTGGTTGAGTGCTGCCGTACCGCTCCTGCCGGTCCGGCATCGTGTGAACGCTGCTTAAAACCTGATCACCGTCGGATCGACCGTCTCCGGCGCCTCCGAGCCGGCACTGTCTCCCGATGCCTCGTGCGAGGCGTGCCGAACCAGAAAGTGAATGATATGGTTGCGAATCTTGTAATAATGCGGATGTTCAATGACCGATTCGCGGGTGCGCGGCCGCGGAATCGTCACATCCACAATCTCCGCAATCCGAGCCGACGGCCCGTTGGTCATCAGCATGATCCGGTCCGAGAGCAGAATCGCCTCATCCACATCGTGCGTCACCATGAAGACCGTATTACGCGTCGCATTCCACATCAGAACAAGCTCTTCCTGAATCACGCCGCGCGTCAGCGCATCGATCTGCGCGAACGGCTCGTCCAGCAGCAGCACTTTCGGCTCGATGGAAAAGGCCCGCGCCAGACCAACTCGCTGCTTCATGCCGCCCGACAACGCGATCGGGCGTTTATCTTCCGCTCCATTCAGCCCGACCAACGCGATGTATTTGTGCACGTGTGCGGCGATCCTCTCACGGTCCCAGTCCGGATAGGCCGCCCGTACCGCCAACCGGATATTGCCGAAGACCGTCATCCAGGGCATCAAAGCAAAATTCTGGAAGACCACCATCCGATCGAGCCCCGGACCGGATGCTTCCCGCCCGTTCAAGATCACGCCTCCTTCCGTAGCCGACTCAAGCCCGGCAATGATATTGAGCAAGGTGCTCTTGCCGCAGCCGGAGTGCCCGATTGTCGTCACGAATTCACCCTTCTCGATTTTGACCGTGACATCCTTGAACACACACACCTCTCCGGCCCCGGAAGGACTTGCAAAACACTTGGTCATATGATCGATTTGAAGAAACGCCATCCTCTACTCCTGATATGTGACCAGACCGGCGAGCTTGTTGAATCCTGAATCCAGAACCACTCCGACCACTCCCACGACCAGGATGGCAAAAATCACACCGGCAATATCGAGATTGTTCCATTCGATCCAGCTCAGATAGCCCACGCCCAGCTCGCCCAACAACATCTCGGCGGGCACCACGGCCACGAGCGCGCTCCCGAATGAGATCCGCAGTCCATTCACAATCGTCGGCGCGGCTCCAGGAAGAATGACTTTATACAGTCGCTTGAACCACGACAGTTGGAGAATTGCCGCCACATGCAGATATTCCTTGCGCAAGGAAGTGACCCCAAACGCCGTGGTGGCAAGGGTCGGCCATACCGCCGCCATAAACACGACCAGCACCGCCGTCCACTTCGGATCTTTGACGGTATAGAGCAGCAACGGCATCCACGCCAGCGGCGAGATCGGCTTGAGAATCTGGATAAACGGGTTGACCGCCTGGAACAGCGTTTTATTCAGCCCCAGCAACACACCGAGCATGATCGCGACCACCGAAGCCGCGAGAAAGCCCGCCGCAAAACGCGAAACCGTATAGGCCACGAGATACGCGATCCCATGATCGTTGGTCCCCTTTTTCACAAACGCCTCAGCAAGCTCAGTTCGGGCTTTTTCAAACACCATCAGAGGTCCTGGCACACCTTTGACTTTCTCCTTTTCAGGATTCCAGGTATATCCGCCATCCGGCATCCGTACGATGTCTCCATTGAATTCCAGGAGCTGTAGTTGCTCCTCGGACATCCCCCGGGGCTCAAAAGCCGGCCTCAACGTAAAGAAATGCCAGGCCAGCAAAAAGACCGCCAGCAGAAAGCACGAGATCATCCAGGGACTGCCCTTTGCTTGTTCCGCCATGAGTCCTTCCTCTACACCATGCTGTGAATCTTGAAGCTCTTCACATAGGCCTCCGGCTGGCTCGGATCAAACGCTTTGCCCATGATTATGTGCTTCATGGTTGTGGCGTTGTGGGTCGGATAGCCCAACTCCTTCGCCACGCGATCGCAGCCCGCTGCCAGATACACCTGCTCAGCCACCGACTGATAGTTGATATCCCCCTTCACATGTCCCCAGCGCTTCATCTGGGTCAGGATCCAGATGGCCATGGAATGCCACGGGTAGGGATCGAAATCGATCCGGTCCGGCGCCTTTTTGATATTGCCGAGCCCGTCGGCGTAGGTCCCGGTCAGCACCTGCTCCAAAACCGTGACCGGCTGATTCATATAATTGGCCGGTGCGATGGCAGCGGCAATTTCCTTTCGATGCGCAGGATTGGATGCGTAGTGCGTGGCATCCACGATCGCTCTCCACATGGCGCCGAACGTATTGGGATATCGGGTCGCAAACTCCTTGGTCACAACAAATGCGCAGCAGGGATGGCGATCCCAAATGTCCTTCGAGAGCTTGTAAATAAAACCGGCATTCTCGTATACAGCGCGTTGGTTGAACGGGTCCGGCCCCAGATAGCCATCCACGTTTCCGGCTTTGAGATTCGCCACCATTTCCGCTGGTGGCACAATACGAATCTGCACGTCCTTGTCCGGATGGACGCCGCCTTCGGCCAGGAAATAGCGCAGCAGATAATTGTGCATGGAGAAATCGAACGGCACGCAGAACCGGAACCCCTTCATCTCCGCGGCCGTTTTTACGTCCTTGTGTTTGATGTGTAGGGTAATGGCCTGCCCATTGATATTTTCCACCGCCGGCATGTAGAAGGGGGTCGGCACTGACCCCACGCCCATTGTGAACGCCAGCGGCATCGGTGAAAGAAAGTGCGAGGCATCGACTTCCTTATTCACCGTCCAGTCACGGATCATGGCCCACCCAGCCGCGCGCTTGACAGAGGCATTCAAGCCGTATTTTTTGTAGAACCCCAACGGCTCCGCCATGATGATCGGTGTCCCACAGGTGATCGGAATGAAACCGATGCTGACGTCCTGCTTCTCCGGCTTCCCGACCGGATCGGCGGCAAACGCCGTGAGTGTGCTCAACGGGAACGCCTCCGCAATCAATGCCGACAACGTTGTGGCGCCCAGCCCGGCCAGGAATTGTCGCCTCGTCGGCCCCGCGGCGCGCAGCACTGCTGAAGTCACCGCCTGCCTGACCGTGCGCTCGAAATAATCTTCCGACGATTCGAGGTGCTTCTGAGCGTCCTGTGGCTGGCTTATGATCTCATCATTCATTTTCCTCATATGATTCCTCCATGTCTGCTCCGTCCTCTCATCAAAACAAAGACGCCAGCGTCTGCCAGCGGAAGTCCTCGTTGACTTCCCCGACAACACTGGCGCCTTTGCCAGTCCTCTCGGCCTGACGACATTGTCAGGCCAAACTTTTAGAGGCGATAGGCTAGAGGCAATGGGCTATGGGAAATACGCCCATTTCAGCCCTCTTGCCTATTGCCAATCGCCCAGTGCCTGCTTCCTATACATCGTAGTACAGGAAAAACTCATACGGATGCGGACGGAGCCGGAGCGGATCCACCTCGCGCGTCCGCTTGTAGCCGATCCAGGCTTCGATCAGATCCTCCGTAAACACGCCGCCCTTGAGCAGGAATTGATGGTCCTTCTCCAGATTCCTGAGCGCGTCGTCCAGGCTGCCCGGCATGGTCGGGACCCTGGCCGCTTCGCGCGCCTCCAGATCGTAGAGATCCTTTTCCATCGGCTCTCCGGGATCGATCTTGTTCTCGATCCCGTCCAGCCCGGCCATCAGCATGGCGGCAAAGGCCAGATAGGGATTCGTCGAAGGATCCGGGAACCGCACTTCGATCCGCTTCGCTTTCGGGTTGGGCGAATACATCGGAATCCGGATGCCGGCCGAACGGTTCCGGCTCGAATAGGCCAGCATCACCGGCGCTTCGAATCCCGGCGTCAGCCGTTTGTACGAATTGACCGTCGGATTCGTGATGGCCGCCAGCGCCGGCGCGTGCTTCAGGATGCCGCCGATGTAATGCAAGCACATCTGCGACATGCCGGCATATTCCTTGCCGGCGAAAAGCGGCTTGCCGTCCTTCCAGATGCTCTGGTGCGTGTGCATGCCGGACCCGTTGTCACCGAACAGCGGCTTCGGCATGAACGTCACCGTCTTGTGATGCCGCCGGGCCACGTTTTTGACGATATACTTGTACATCATCATCTTATCGGCCATGGCAACCAACGAATCGAACCGCAGGTCAATTTCAGCCTGGCCGGCCGTCGCCACCTCGTGGTGGTGCTTCTCCACCGGAATGCCGACTTTTTGCATTTCCAGTATCATCTCGCTGCGGATGTCCTGCTGCGTGTCGATCGGAGGCACCGGGAAGTAGCCTTCCTTGTGCCGAATCTTGTTGCCGAGATTCAGGCCGTCCTGGCCGGTATTCCACGCGCCCTCTTCCGAATCGAGGAAGTAGTAGCCGCTGTGGCTGGTTTGATCGAAGCGTGCGTGGTCGAAGATAAAAAACTCGGCTTCCGGCCCCCAGTAAGAAATGTCGCCGATCTTCGTGCTCTTGAGATGCTTCTCCGCCTTCTGCGCGATAAACCGCGGGTCACGCTCGTAGATTTCACGGGTGATGGGATCCATGATGTTGCCGACGAGGCTGAGCGTCGGCACCGCCGTGAAGGGATCCATGCACGCGGTGGTCGGGTCCGGCACCACCAGCATATCGCTGTTATTGATGGCCTTCCATCCGCGGATGGACGATCCGTCCAGGCCCGAGCCGTCCTTGAACGTGTCTTCGTTGAGTTCTTCGATCGGAATCGTGAAATGCTGCCAGGTCCCCGGCAAATCCACGAATTTCAGGTCCACCACCAGAACCTTGTTCTTTTTCGCATATTCGAGTACTTCACGCGGAGTCATCCACATCCTCCTTTCAAATCACTATCCTATGATGTTGATAATGAAACACCCGACACTGTCCCTGTTTCCACCGCCAGCTGTCCCGCCACAAATCGGTCGATTTCGCCCTTGATCGTCGCCCGGATCGCCTCCAGCCGAGCCGGATCGGTCACCTTCTCTCCCTTCGAATCCGTGACATAAAACACGTCCGCGACCTGATCCAGCCGCGTGGAGATGCGCGCCGCCTGCACGGACAGCCCGAGTGTGAAAATGGCCCGCGTAATAACATACAGCAAACCCTGCCGATCTTCCGCGAACACATCGATGATCGTGGCGCGATCGGAAGTCTCGTTGTCCACCTGCACGTCCGTCGACTGCCGGCCGGCCGGAAGCCGCCGCTGAAGGTCCAGGCGGCGGTAGCGCCCCATGAGTTGCTCGACGATTTCTTCACCGAGCAGCACGCTCCGAATAGCCCGCCCGACATGCTCCCGCCGCTCGGCCGGCGGGACTCCGGCGTAATCCGGATCGCTCACCTGAAACGTATCCACGATCACGTCATCATAGCGCGTGACGATCTGCGCATCGAGAATATGCAGCCCCATCGCCGCCAGCACACCGGAAATTTTCGAGAAAATTCCTGGAATCACGTCGTTTCGCGTGATGACCGCATAGTCGCAGGTTCCCAGAGGCTCATTGAACGCCGACTCCACCCGCACGTCACGGGCTGAGAGCCGGCGAATGGCCGCCAGGTGGACGGCAATGCGGTCCGGCGCCGTTCCATGCAGGTAGCGCACAGGAAATTGCTCGAGTTGTGCTTGTATCCAGGCTGCATCCGACTGTTCCGGCATACGCGCGACCACCTCACGGGCCAGTTGCGCAACCCGTTCAGCCCCCCACGTCGTATCTTTTTCGCCCGACACTTCAGGCATCGTGCGCAGGTACAACTCGATCAGCAAGGACTCCTTCCACTTGGTCAGCACGCCGGGCCCCACGGCCGCGATATCGGCCGCGGTCAGCACCAGAAACTTTCTCAGGACCGCCGGCGTACCGACCTCGCGCGCGAACGTCAGCAACACGTTGCCGTCGTAGGGGTCGCGCCGAAACGCCGTATGCGCCATCAGCAAGTGCCGGTGGACGAGGAAGGTCAGCGCTCGAGTGTCCTGCTCGTTGAACCCGAGGCGAGCGGCCGTTTCCTCCGCAAGGCGCCTCCCCGCTTCGCTATGGTCTTCTTCTCTCCCCTTGCCTAAATCATGCAGAAGGACCGCCAGATGCAGCAGGTCCTTTCGAGGGATTTCCCGATAGACCTGGCCGATCACGCCCGATTCCTGCTCGAACGCTTCCGCCTTGGCCACGGCAAGAAGGCTGTGCTCGTCCACCGTATACTTGTGATACTGATTGAACTGCATCAGGCCGCGCACCGTGGCAAAGGGGGGAATCAGCCGCTCCAGCAAATGCGCGCGGTGCATGGCATCCAGCGTGCGGGCGGTCCGCGGGCCGGCCAGAATCTTCACAAACTTGGCGCTGACGTCCGGCGCGTCGAAGGCACTCGCCGGCAGGGCCTCGACATGCCGATGGATGTCTTCGAGCAATGTCGGTTCAATTTCCAACCCGCGCGCGCGCGCGGCATCGAACAGCGCCAGTAGCAGCGCCGGACTGTCGAGAACGCGCGTGCGTTCTTCGACGGGGACCGTGAGCACATTCCCCTGCGCCACAAAGTGCCGGTCGAGGCGCGGGGCCGGCAACAGCCGCGCCAGCCGGCTCCAGAGCGAGACCGTCCGGCACCGTTTGACAAACCGCATCATCCGTTCGTGCAGTCCCATCGTGTGCCGATAGTAGACCTGCATGAACTGCTCGACCGCCAGCAGGTGCGGGCGATCCTGATACCCGAACCGCTGCGCAAGCCACACCTGTTCGTCGAACGTCAGAATTTCCTGGGCCGATCCCGCGCGCACATGCATCAGCGCCCGCACGCGCCAGAGGAACTCTCGGGCTTCGGTCACGGCCCGATAGTCCTGCCGGGACAGGACGCCCCGATCCGCCAGCTCACGAACGGTCGCCGCGCGGTACCGGGCCATCCCGATCCACTGCAGCACATGCAAATCGCGCAGCCCCCCCTGGCTCTTTTTCACGTTGGGCTCGAGCAAATACACCGTCTCTCCGAACTTCTCATACTCGCGGCGGCGTTCCTCCAGCTTTTGATCGATGAAGCGATCCACGCTCTTGCCGACGATCCGGCGCGCGTAGCGGTCGTGAAACTCCTGAAAAAGTTGCGCGCTGCCGGCTAGAAACCTGGCTTCCATCATCGAAGTGCGGATCGTCAAATCCTCCGCCGCCAGATCCAGACATTCCTGAATCGTCCGGACGCTGTGGCCGACCTGGAACCCGGCATCCCACAGGGGATGCAGCAGGGTTTTGACCAGGTCCGGAATCATCTCCTTGGCGTCGGGCTTGAACAGCACCATGAGATCGATGTCCGAATGGGGCGCCAGTTCGCGGCGGCCATAGCCCCCCAGCGCCACCAGGCAGCAGGCCTGGCTGGCCGCGATCTCCGCCGCCTCGCCCAACTGCCGAAGACCATTCCGGTACCGGCCGATGATCAGGCCATCAACCAGTTCCGTAAGCGCTTCCATCGCTTCGGCGCCGGATGATCCATCCAGCAGGCGCTGATGGATCATCTCCCGCCGCTCGGCCAGAGCCGAGCCCTGTATGTCCATGGTGTCCCGCATGATCCTTACAGCGCGCTGTCTCCCGACTCCCCCGTGCGGATACGAACCGCGGCGCTCAGATCCCGCACGAATATTTTCCCATCCCCGATGCTGCCGGTCTTGGCCGCGCGGGTGATGGTTTCCAGCACTTTCGGCACCTGGGCATCCGCAACCGCTACCTCAATTTTGACCTTCGGCACAAACTCGATCGTATATTCCGTACCGCGATAGGTTTCCTTGTGGCCTTTCTGCCGGCCGAATCCCTTGACCTCCGTGACGGTCATGCCCTGCACGCCGATTTCCAGCAGCGCATCCTTAACCTCGTCCAATTTGAACGGCTTGATGATCGCTTCAATGAGTTTCATGTGTAGGCCCCCCCAAGCGAATCGCACACAGCTCGCAGCTGGTAGCCGGAGACGTGCCTGATCCGAGGCTGTTCGCTGCTTGCTGTTAGCTGCCGCTGCTTCATGAATACGCACGCTCGTTATGCTGACTAAGATCCAGTCCTGTGGCTTCTTCTTCCGGCGATACGCGCAGCGTGATCATGCCGTCGAGCACTTTCAAAATAATATAGGTCCCGACGAACGCGAATACCACGGCGACGCCTACTGCCACCGCCTGTATAGCCAACTGCCCAGGATTTCCGAACAACAGGCCGTTCGGACCGGCAGGATTGACGCTCGTGGAAGCCAACAGGCCAACGCCGAGCATGCCGACGAAGCCGCCCACGCCGTGCAATCCGACGACATCAAGCGTGTCATCATAGCCAAACTTCCCCTTCCACACAATGGCCAGATACGCCAGCACACCAGCGGTCGCGCCAAGCAGCGCCGCAGAGACAGGCCCGATAAACCCCGCCCCAGCCGTGGCGGAGGCCATGCCTGCCACCGCGCCACTGGCGACGCCTAGGACCGTCGGCTTGCCCCGGTGGGTCCATTCGACCGCCATCCACGTCAGGGCCGCCGCGGCCGCAGCGAAGTGCGTGGCGGCAACCGCGCCGGCCGCCACTCCGTTGGCGCCCCTGGCGCTCCCACCGTTAAACCCAAACCAGCCGAACCACAACAGCCCCGTTCCCACAAGCACGAACGGAAGGTTGTGGGGAGCCATGTATTCCGTCCGCCAGCCGCGACGGCGCCCCAAGACCAGCGCGCAGGCCAGCGCCGAGGCGCCGGCGCTGAGGTGCACCACCGTACCGCCTGCAAAATCCACCGCGCCCAACCTGCTCAACCAGCCCCCGCCCCACATCCAGTGCGCCAAGGGGGCGTACACACATAGAGACCAGGCCACCGTGAAGCCTATTAGCGCGCTGAACCGGATGCGCTCCGCAAACGCGCCGACGATCAACGCCGGTGTAAATGCCGCGAACAACAACTGGAATATCATAAAGGCCACATGCGGCACGGTTGGAGCATAGACCGGATGAGGCGCCGCCCCAACACCGCTGAGCAATGTCCAGTCCAACCCGCCGATGACTCCCCCCTTGTCCGGCGCAAAGGCCAAACTATAACCCCAGAGAGCCCAGACCACGCTGACCACGCACAGGACAAGGAAACTGTGCATCATCGTGCCAAGGACGTTCTTGCTGCGCACCATCCCTCCATAGAACAGTGCCAGCCCAGGCACGATCATCACCGCCACCAGGGCTGACGCGGCCAGCATCCACGCTGTATCTCCACTGTCGATACGGCCCGCGCCGGCCGACACCGCCTCTTGCGCCCAGGCCCGCGTGCTCCACAGTACGATGCCCAGCGCTGCCACCACCCATCCAGCCTTCTGCCGCCCCTTTGCATGCACGATACGGCCTCCTTGCGGTCAGATGTTCCGGTACCGGTTCGTAATCGGCATCCGGCGATCCTTGCCGAAGGCCCGGTGCGTGATTTTGATACCGATCGGCGCCTGGCGGCGCTTATACTCGCTCCGGTCCACCATCGTGATGACCTGCGCCACCGTCCGGCGATCGAAGCCCATCTCGACAATTTCTTCCGGCGCCCGATCCTCTTCCACGTACGCTTTGAGGATCGGATCGAGCATCGCGTAGGGCGGCAGCGTGTCCTCATCCTTCTGATCCGGCTTCAGCTCCGCCGTCGGCGGCCGATCGAAGGTTCGCTTCGGAATCACCTCCAAGCGATCCCGCCGGTTCCGCAACCGCGCCAACTCATAGACCATCGTCTTGGGCACGTCCTTAATGACGGCGAATCCGCCTGCCATGTCTCCATAGAGCGTGGCATACCCCACGCTCATCTCGCTTTTGTTGCCGGTGGTCAAGACCAGATGCCCGAATTTATTAGAGAAGGCCATGAGAAGATTGCCGCGAATCCTCGCCTGGATATTTTCCTCCGTGCTATCCGCCCGACGTCCGGCAAACGAGCCGGCCAACGACCGCAAATACGCCTTTAACATGTCATGAATCGGGATCGTCTTTACCTCAACGCGCACTCGCGCGGCCAGTTCAGCCACATCCTCCCGGCTTTCCCGGGAGGTGTACGGAGACGGCATAAAGAGCCCCAGCACGTTGGATGCTCCCAGGGCATCCACGGCAACGACCGCCGTCAAGGCCGAGTCGATTCCCCCGCTCAACCCGATGACGACGCGTTTGAATCCGTTTTTGGCGACGTAGTCGCGGACACCGACCACGAGTGCGCGATAGACTTCCTCCAATGGCTCAAGCGGAGCCGCGCCAGCCGGCACGAGCCGGGGACGCTTGGTTGCGCGTGGCGATTCCGACACCACAATGCGATCGACCGTCGCCCGCGTCCGGCCGCCCCCCCATTTTTTCCGTCCCTGCGCCATCCGATCGCGCGCCACCGCCACGACATTCAGGTCCGCAACGAGCATGTCCTCTTCGAATGCCTTGCCGCGCAGCACCACCTCGCCGGACTGATCGAGGATCAGGCTGTTCCCGTCGAACACCAGTTCATCCTGGCCTCCGACCATGTTGGTATAGGTCACGATCACGCCGTTTTCCCTGGCGCGCGTGGCCAGCATCTGCTCGCGCAGACGGCTCTTGCCGACATGAAACGGCGACGCATTGATATTCACAATGATCTCGGCGCCGGCGGCCGCCTGCGCCCGCGTCGGACCCTCCGGGTACCAGATGTCTTCGCAAATGTTCACGCCGATCGCAACCCCTGCCAGAACCACAACCGGAATCCTTCTCCCCGGATGGAAATACCTGCTTTCATCGAACACCCCGTAATTCGGGAGATACCGCTTGGCATACGTTGCGACCAGACGCCCCCCGGCAATCACCGTGGCGGCATTGGATAATTCGTGCCGGCCGGCCGGCACGACCATCGGCTGCTCGACTTTGGGCTCCGACAAGGCGCTTTCCCCGACGCAGCCGACGACAACCGCAAGGCCGCGGCTTTGACGAATGATCTCCTGGACCGCCCGGCGATTGTCGTCGAGGAACTGCGGCTTCAACAGCAGATCCTCCGGCGGATAGCCGGTGACAGCCAGTTCGGGAAAGGCGACAAGGTCGGCCCCGGCTTTCTTTGCTTCCCGCAGCCAGCCGCCGATCCGCCGGACATTCCCATCCACGTCCCCGACCGTCGGGTTCATTTGGACCATGGCGATGCGAAATGGACGCATAGATTAAAAAAAAACGCCCTCAATCCCACAGGGGACGGAGGACGTCATTGTCCGAATCCAAGCCGAGCATCGTATGTGGCCCGACTTCAGGAGACGTCATTGTCTCCAACTCATTTAATTTGTAAGGAGTGTATACCATTCGTTTTCCGATACTGTCAACCTCTTTTAGCCGGTGTTAGCCGGCGCGCCCCTCGATTTGGCCGGCCAGCAGGATCGCCTCGGAAATTTCCCGCATGGACTTCCGCATATCCATGCTTTGCCGCTGAATGAGCCGGAAGGCTTCCTCCTCCGACAGCTTTTTCGAACGCATCAGGTACCCCTTGGCCTGTTCGACAAGTTTCCGAACCGCCAAGGCTTCCTGCATCTCGAACGATTTTTCCAGCAACGTCGTATGCTCGATGGCGATAGCCGCTTGATTGGCAATCGCCTGCATCAGCTTGACCTCCTCCGCCGTGAAGGCATGAGGGATCGACGTATAGCTGTTAATGACGCCGACGGCCTTGTCGCGGACCAGCATCGGAACGGACAAGAGCGAACAGAGGCCTTCCTTCCGGGCCATGTCGGGATACATATAGTCCCGCTCGCGCGTGACGTCGGGCACGATCATCGGACGCCGCTCCTGAACGGCCCGCCCGCTGATGCTTTGCCCGATCTTCAAACTGGGCTTCAACCGATACTGCTCGCTCAGGCTTTGGGTGGCCACAATGCGCAACTCGCCGGTCGGCTGATCCAGCAGCATGATCGAGCAGATCTTCGAATTCATCATCTGCGCGGTCATCGTCACGATCAACTGAAGAATGTCGTCGATCAGACGGTTGGACGTGACGGTTTCCGACACCTGCGAGAGCGTTTCGATCTGCCTGGCCTTCCGCATGGTTTCGGCATACAGCCTGGCGTTCTCGATCGCCCCCCCGACCTGATTGGCGATCGTCGAGAGCAGCGCCAGTTCATCGGGACGGCAGCGCCGCAGCCGTTTATGCTGGACGTTGATGACCCCGACGACTTCGTTCTTGGCCATGATCGGCACGGACACGAATGCCTGGTACCGATCTTCCGGAAGATTGTGAAAAAACTTGAACCGGGGATCATCGCTGGCGTTGCTGGGGATCACCACCCGCGTCCGCTTCCGCGCGACCCAGCCGGTAATGCCCTCGCCAAGGCCGATCGTGATGCGGCCGATCAGTTTTGGGTGCGGATTCTTCGAGGCCCGCAAAATCAATTCTTCGCGGCTGTCGGACAGCAGATACAGCAGGCAGGCATCGGCCTTGGTGACCTCCACCACGACATCCACGATGTGCTTGAGAACGGACTCCAGATCCAATGTGCCGCTGATAGAGTCCGTAATGCGATGCAAGACATCCACCTCGCGAGCCTTTTCCCTCAGGGCTTGCTCGAGCTGGCGGTGAGACCGTCTGCGCCGGATTTCCTTGGCCATAACGTGCGCGTCCTTGTGTGTCATGCCTATGGTCGGCTGCGAGACCGCACAGGCTGTCCGAGCCGCCGCTGCTGATCGAACCACTGCCGGCACGCCTCCCGCTCGAGCGGTTGGATGACGACCTTCCCGATTCGCTCCGGCAGTACGCAAAAAACACGTCCCTGCGCCACTTTCTTATCATGCTGCATCGCCGTCCAGAGCTTGGAGAACGTCGTCTCCGGCAACGCATCCGGCAGGCCCGCCCGGCGAACCAGCGCGCGCTGGCGCTCCACGACATCGGACGCGCACCGGCCAAGATGCCGGGACAGATCCGCCTCCTGCACCATGCCGATGGCGACCGCCTCGCCATGAATCAGTTTCCGATATCCGCCCAGCGATTCCAGCGCATGCCCGATGGTATGGCCATAATTGAGGATGCGCCGAAGATCCGATTCCCGTTCATCCTGCGCGACGACCGACGCTTTAATTTCACAGGATCGGGCGATGACGTGGCCGACCGATTCCGCCTCCAGTTTCAGCAGGCGGTCCATCTGCTGCTCGAGATAGGCGAAAAACGTCTGGTCGGCAATCACGCCGTATTTGATGACTTCCGCCAGGCCGGCCATCCGTTCGCGCGGAGGAAGCGTCCGGAGCGTGTCTGGATCAACCAGCACCAGCCGCGGCTGGAAAAAAGTCCCGATGAGATTCTTGCCGAGCGGATGATTGACGCCCGTCTTTCCTCCGACGCTCGAGTCCACTTGCGCCACCAGGGTAGTCGGGACCTGCACAAAGGGGATGCCCCGCATATAAATCGAGGCGGCAAACCCCGTCAAATCCCCAATCACTCCGCCTCCCAGCGCGACCAGTGCAGACCCGCGCTCGAAACGGGCCTTGATGAGCGCATCGAGAATGGCGGACACCGAGTGGAGAGACTTCGCTCGCTCGCCTTCCGGCAGCACGATCGTCGAGGCATCCAACCCCGCCGCCTGAAGCGAACGGAGCACGCCCGGCGCGTAGCGACGCCCGACGACCGGGTTCGTCACCACTCCCACTTTGCCTTTTACGCCAAGCGCTGACAGACACGGCCCGATCTCTCCGAGAATGCCCGGTTTGATGCGAATGTCGTAGCTGCGTTCGCCCAGAGGCACGGTGACACAGTGTGCTGTCGCATGGAGCGTGTGTGTGTTCGTCACTGGCGAAGTCTCCTGAGCGCGCTCTGTAAGACATACAGCGCGCATGACCTGACGTTCGAAAGGTGCTCAAAAACGAAGGGATCGTAGCACAGGGCAGGTGAAACTAAAAGGTGCGTACGTAGGCTTGGTAGGCGTCGTAGTTCCGCTTCATTTCTTCCAGGCTGTCACCACCGAACTTCTCGATCATGGCATTGGCCATTTCAAATGCGACCACGGCTTCCCCGACGACTCCCGCCGCAGGCACCGTGCAAATATCCGAACGCTCCACGGTCGCGTCGAAGGGTTCCTTGGTTTCGATATCGACGCTCTTCTTGGGGCTGTAGAGAGTCGAAATGGGTTTCATCGCCACGCGGAGCACGATCGGCTGCCCGTTGGTGATGCCACCCTCCAAACCGCCCGCATTGTTGGTTGTCCTGAAAAACTGCTTGCCGCCCTGCTCGTAACAGATTTCATCGTGGACTTCGGATCCGAACCGGCGCGCGGCTTCGAAGCCCATCCCGATTTCAACGCCCTTCATCGCCTGGATGCTCATCGCCGCCATGGCCAGCCGGGCGCCAAGCCGGCGATCCCACTGAGCGTAACTCCCAAGTCCGATCGGAGGGTTCGTCGCGACGACTTCGAACACGCCCCCGAGCGTGTCCCCCTTATGCTTGGCGGCTCGGATGCGCTCGATCATCTGAGCGCCTGCCGCCTCATCCGGGCAGCGCACATCCGATCGCTCGGCCTTGTCATAGGCCACCAGCGGATCATCGACACGGTTCGCCGTCACCCCGCCGATCTCCATCGTGTAGCTCACGACACGCATGCCGAACTGGCCCAACAAGGCCTTGGCGACCCCGCCGATTGCCACGCGAATGGCCGTTTCACGGGCGCTAGCTTTCTCCAGAACGTTCCGGATATCCCGGTGGCCGTATTTGATGGCTCCGACGAGATCGGCGTGACCGGGACGGGGGCGGGTCACAACTTTGGCGGGTGGAGCCTGACTGGGCTCGACTGCCATCACGTCTTTCCAGTTTTCCCAATCTTTGTTGGCTACGAGCAGGCCGATCGGGTTCCCGAGCGTTTTGCCGTGCCGGACGCCACAGGCAAATTCAACGCGGTCTTCTTCGACGCGCATGCGACCGCCCCGCCCGTAGCCTTTTTGGCGACGGGCGAGATCGCTGTTGACCATGTCAGCAGTCAACGGCAGGCCGGCTGGAACACCTTCGAGGACCGCCAGTAGGTATTTGCCGTGAGATTCTCCCCCGTTCAGATACCGCAGCATGATGGGGTGTCCGGCATTTAACTCTTGACGATATACGGCGTGAGAAAGATCAGGAGCTCCTGCTTGGCGACCGTCTCGCTCTTATTCTTGAACAGCCACCCCAGCACCGGAATCCTCGACAAATACGGCGTCCCGGCCACGTTATTGGTCTGCGAATCGACGAAGATTCCGCCGATGACCGCTGTTTCGCCGTCACGCACCAGCACCTGCGTGTTGGCTTCGCGTTTGTCGATGCTCGGCCCCGCCGGGTTGCTGCGGGCACCCACGGCATTTCTTGTGGCCTTGATTTTCATCAAGATCTGCTTTCCCACTTCATTCGGATCGCGCGAGGTAATCTGAGGCGTGACCAGCAATTCGAGATTCGCATCCACAAACGTTGTCTGTGTCCCCTGTAATGACGTTGTTTGAAAGGGGATGGATTCACCCTGCGAGATTTTTGCTTCCCGCTTATCCAGTGTGCTGATCTTCGGCGCCGCAATGACCTTCGTCAAACCCAGCACCTCGCCTGCCGACAATCTGGCGTCCAGGCCGAACCCAGGCCCCAGCTTGCCCAGCGTAAGGCCAACCGCCGGCACACTCGACAGACCAGAGACGGCCGCCGGCAGGTTGATCATGAAGGTCCTAGGTATCGTCGCCGAGCCTGTTCCCGCCGCTGTGGCAAAGTCTCCAGTGATATTGCCAAACAACCTGAAATCGTTGCCGTCAAATTTTGAGTCTTTGACGCCCCACTGGACACCCAAGCCACGCGAATAGCTGGTATCCGCCTGCACGATCCGGGCTTCAATTTGAATCTGCGGGACCTCGATATCGAGCAGATCGACTAGCTCCTTAAACGCGGCCAGCCTGGCAGCCGTGTCCTGAACGACGATGGCATTGCCACCCTGGTTGACAGACAACTGGCCACGCGTGCTGAGATATTGCCGAAGCGAGGCCATGATCTCAGACGCCTGGACATTTCGGACATAAATGATCCGCGTAACCAAATCCTCGGCTTTCACCTTGGCTTCTTTTGCTTTCGCTTCCTCATCCTGCTGTTTGGTCACGTTGGCAAGCGTATCAATCCAGATAATGTTGCCCGAACGGAGCTTGCCGAGGTTGTTCATCTTAAGCAGCATGTCGAGCGCCTGATCCCACGGCACGTTCAGCAGGCGCATCGTCACCTTGCCCTTCACGCCTTCGCCGATGACCAGATTAAAGCCACTCACTTCCGCAATGAGCCGAAACACGTTCTGAATGTCCGCTTGCTGGAAGTCCAGCGAAATGCGGCGCCCCGCGAATCGCCGCTCGCCGAGCGGCTCCGGATCCTCAGACTCTTTGACTTCCGGCGCCATTTGCGCAACCGCGGGCCTATCTTCCAACTGTGCCAGCCGCTCGGGAAAGGGCACGCGGCCGGCCTTGGCCACCCGGACCCGGTCTTGTTCCGGTTCCCGCCCTTTAGCCGGCTGTTGATCGAGCGCCCGCAATTCCGTCGGCACCACCCCGTTTTCCGAACGGCTCACGTCGCCTGCCGTCAGGCGAACGGCGAGCTGCGTCTTGCCGGGCTGGACGTTGTACTGAACCGGCTGGGGCAGATCAAACACCAGCCGCACTCTGTCAGAGTGATGCCCGATTCTGATCCGCTTGAGCAACGGATGATCAACCGGAAGAATCTGGAATTTGAGCGGAGATGCGACATGCGACAAATCCACCACAAGACGATCCTGCTTCAAGGCCCGCACGTCGTAGGTGAACTCTCCATCGCCGAGGATCAGCACTGTGGCTTCGCCATCCCCCCGCTGCACCTCGACCTTGCTCATGATTTTGGCGTGACCAGCTGCCTGCTCCGTACCCGATGCAGCCTTCTGAACACCGCCCGTGCCGTTGTCGGATTGGCCTTGCGCCTGCCCCGCAATCTCTGCTCCGGCCTGCGCCTTTTGAAAGTCGATGACCAGCTTCGTCCCTTCAGTGCGAATATCGGGCTTCACGGCCGCCGTCAGCATGAACGACAGCTGCACAGCGGGCTTTGGTTGCGACACCTCGCTCGGAATCACCTGCAGCAAGGGCGGCTTGTTAATGTCCATCCGCTGCAGGCCGGCTCCTTTCGACAGGCCAGGCAGATCGACCGTGACGCTGGCAGGTACCTCGCTGGTGGACATGGAATAGGCCACCGCACGCCCGCTGTCGATTTCAACCCGGACTCGGTCCCCTGCATCTACAACAGTGATCCGCTCAAGCGGCTTGACCGCCTCCAAAGGTTGCGAGTCGGCCGCCAGCGAGACCTGGAGCATCAGAGTCAACAACAGCACCAGCGACGATCCCGCGCGGTGATAGAAGCGTGTGTGTATCATGGTAGACTCTCTTTCACATGCAGGGGCTTGGCGTACTCACGCACCTGCTTTTTGCCATAGATATCTGTAAACCGCTCTTCGACAATGACCGCTTTCTCCGTGATGGCACTGACAATCCCATTATTGTTTCCAATCCGGGCGCCTCGCTGCACGGCATAGCCCCTGCCGTCCGGCGCTTGCACCATCGCCATATACCCAAAACCGCCCCACACGATCCCGATGACCGACAGCTCTGCCACCGTGACACGCTGGAGAGGGGGAAGATTCACCTCGTCCGTCTTCTTTGCCGCTTCCGCTCCAGCTTCCCGCAGAATCGCCAGAAAAGGATCTCTCCGTCCTTCCGGCAAATAGACATAACCTGCGCGACCGACCGGAATGACCGGCTCGGCTACAGCCCCTCCCCCGCTTGATTGCGGTGCGGGAGTGGAAGCCACTGGCGGTAGGTTTGAGCCGCCCGGCGCCGGTGGTTGTCCGGCACGGTTGACTGCCGTTCCCGGCTGTGCCGAAGGGACAGATGCCGCCGGGGATGTCGGCGCAGGCTGGGCATCAGAACGATCCCGCAGAAATCCGATGACCCCAACAATCGCAAGGCAGATAATGAGCAGCCCGTGCCGTACCATCACCATAGCGCTACCTTCCCCCATCACTTTTTGGCGGACGGAGCCGGCGTTCCAGCGCCTGCCGCTCCGCTTCCCTGGACCGGTTTTGCCGGTTCAGTAGGCGCAACAAAAGCCGTCAGATCAAAGCTTGTCTGAATCACCACCCGGTCTTGCTCAACTCTCGGGTTTGTCATTCGAACCCCCGATACGCTCACAATCCGAGGCAGGTTGTTGATCCGGTCGAAGAAGAGCGCGGCAGTATGATAGCCGCCTGCCAATTCAACACTGAACGGAAGCCTCACGAAAAGCTTGGACGGATCTTCCGCCCGCGCCCCCGGCTTCCATAACCTGATGTCCAACCCCAGCCGCACCCCCATATCTGAAAGTTGCTTGAGCAACAGGATGGCTTCCTCTTCAGGCGGGAGCGACTCTTTCTTCTTCGTCAGCGCGAGTTCCAGCTGTTTATTCGCGGCCACCAACTCCTCAAGATGTTTCGCCTTCACCGTCAGTGCCTGAATTTCCCCGTCCTGCTTGGTGATTTCACCTTCAAGAGTCTGGATGGCAATATTCTTCTCGTCCCAAATCGTGTAATAAAATATTGCCGGGACTCCCACCATCAGAAGGATAAGCACTAATACCTTCTGAACGATCGGAATCGCTCGCAGAAACTCGAAGCTGATTTCAGGCAATTTCACGCTATTCCTTCAAGCTCGCGCTAATTTTGAATAGATACGCCGTCGATTTCCCCTCCACACCGGCACGGGACTCGACAAGGCGAATATTGGCAAAGTGCTCAGTCCGGCGCAGATTGTTGATGAATTCAACGATGTCGTCTTGGCTGACTGCCTTCCCGTCCATTTCAATTTGCTTGTCTTTAATATCCAGCCGGCCCAGCCACAACTTGAGCGGCTCCAGGCTTTGGCTGAGATAGTCCATCGTACGGACCGGTCCGCCTCGGCTTTTTTCAAGTTGATCGATGATGCGCCCCTTATCTTCGAGCTGCTTTTTCTTCTTTTCAAAGTCTTCGACCTGCCTCACCTGTTCCTTCAGCGCGGCAATCTGCTTTTCCTTTTGTTGTTTCGTTAACTGTTTGGACTGAATCTCGGCATCCAACTCACTGGCATACCAGAAGCAGGCGAGGACCACCAGCACGATGGCCACGAACGCGCCGACCGCTTCGATTCGAACATCCCATTGCTTTTTCGCTCCCTTCGTTCTCGGCTCAGGGAGCAGGTTGATGCGAATCATCGATCACCCATCATTCTTATCGCAAGCCCGACCCCCACAGCGACCTGCGGAGCCACTTCAGCCAGGGCCGTTTGATCAAACCCGCCCTGCGCAATGTCCACTTGATTGAACGGATTAGCGACCTCCACCGGCACGCCCATCCGCTCGGTCAGCTGCTCTGCCAAACCCGCGACCTTCGCACACCCTCCGCAAAGGACGATCTTGGTCACATCGGCTGCATCCGCTCCAATTGATTTAAAATAGTCGACCGTGCGCGCGATTTCCGAGGCGACCTCGGCATTAATTCCATCGATGACGCCTTTTACCGTCGTCGCGTCGAGTCCTTCCTTCAGTTTTCCCTGTTGGGCCGCCTCTGCTTCATCGGCCGTGATACTCAAATCCCGCTGGAGCGCCTCGGCGTAGCGGTGTCCCCCGACCGCAATATCCCGGGTGAACACAGAGACGTTCCCTTTGATGATGTTGACGTTCATGACGCTGGCCCCGACGTTGACAAGTGCAGTCAACTCCTCGGGCTTGACCTCATAATTAATGCTGTACATGTTCTCGATCGCAAAGGCGTCAACATCAAGCACCTTGGGAATCAATCCCGCGCCCCTCGCAATTTCCGTCAATTCATTGACCTTGTCTTTTTTCGCCGCCACCAGCAGGACAGCCATCTGCGCCTGCCCATCCTCCGTCGTCTCGGCAGGATTCAAGATAAACCAATCGAGGTTGACCTCGTTAATGTCGAAGGGGATGTATTGCTCGGCCGCCTCCTTGACCTTCGCCTCCATCTGATCATCCGGCGTTTGAGGGAGATTGATTTTTTTCACGATCACGGCATGTCCGGACACGGACAGCGCGACATGCTTGGCTTTCACGCCCTGCTCCTGGATCAGCTCCTTGATCGCATCGATCACCCGTCCTGCATCCATCACCGTCCCATCGACGATGACCTCCGGCTCCAGCGGTTTGATGCCGAACTTCTGGAGAATGTACTTCCCTTTCAACTCCTTGATTTGCACCATCTTGATGGCCCTGGACCCGATATCCAGCCCCACCAGCTGTCGCTTCGCAGCAAACAGCGTATCGACGTCCATCGTCGCCAATTCTTTCAGTTTTGTCAGGAGCCCCATCAGATCCCTCGTCAACCCTTTACGGACCGGACTTGCGCGTGCGAATAATTTGCTTGATCTCTTTGATGTGCTGCGCGGTATACAACCGCCAGTTACGCCAATCGCGTGAGGGCCCGGAAATCAGCCCCTCGCGTTCCCATCGAAAGAGCGTCGCCCGCGAGACATCGAACAACTCGCAGACTTCGATCGTTTTATATCGCTTCCGCGAAATAGCCTGCATGCTCTTCATAGCACAATACTTTCAATGCACAATCAATTTCTGAAAACAGACTTTTCAAATTATTGCGGCTAAGTATAGTCAATATATTTTCACTGTCAAGCAAACACTGTTATGAACACCGCATGGAAAGAGGCGAAACTCACTCTTTCGAGAATTCAAATTCTATATATGGGCGGTCAATGGGAGGGAGCAACTATATCTAGTAGAGGATTGCCTGCCTGGCCATATAATTTTCCCTTGAACGCTATTCGATTCTTTTTTTGCGCAGACTTCAACATGCGCGACATACCGCCCAGCACCGGGTCGCACGGAAAGAAATGTCCGCCCCTACAATTTGGCGCGCATGCTTCTCTTAGACGATCAGGCTCGCCACGCGACTTCTACGATTGCGCTGACACCCCTATCATTCCATCGAAGACGAAGAGCCCGCATCGATCAATTCAATTTGTCCGCCATCCGTCCACTGCACGGCCTGCAGATGCCCGGCCGTGGCGTTACGAAAAAGAAGAAACTGGATTCTGCGAGTCCGCAGTTGAGTCAGTGCCTCCTCCAACGTCAGCACCGGCGCAGGCACGCGCATGACGTCAAGTTGGCTCATTATGGCCGGCGGAGAAGCAGCCCGGCGTCTCGCACCAGACAATGAGCGCGTACGTAACTTTCGCCCGACCAGCTTCTCCTTGTTCTTCAGCAGTTGGCGCTCGAGCTTCTCCATCAAGCGATCGATCGAGCCGTACATCTCCTGCGTCGAAACCTTGCCCTGAACGATTCGTCCCTTGACAGTTACAACGCCTTCGGCCGCGTGCCGGTATTTTTCTACGCTCAACACAAACTGGCAGCCGTCGAGCTCCACGCCATATCGTTTCAGTCGTTCACTACGCTCCTCAAGATACCGCCTCAGCGCAGTCGTGACGGTCATATGGCGGCCGGTGATCGTGATCGACATGCTGAAACCCGGCTCCGTCAAGCCGCCGATTCAGCGCTCATCAAAAGAAGCGCCGGCGTTGGCTGGCAGAAGGAATATTGACTTCGGAACGGTACTTCGCCACCGTACGACGAGCAATGACGATGTGGTGACTTTGCAGCTTTGCGGCGATTTCTTCATCCTTGAGAGGATGCTGAGAATCCTCCTCTGCAATCATCTTCTTGATCATGTCGCGAACCGTCACCGACGAGAGGGCATCCTGGCTTTGATCGGTCCGCTGGAGAGCGGTGTTGAAAAAGAACTTCAACTCCAGCATGCCTTGCGGACAATACATGTATTTGCTGGACGTCACCCGGCTGATCGTCGATTCATGCATGCCGATATCCTCCGCAACCTGCTTGAGGACCAACGGCTTCAAATGCTGGACGCCCTGCTCGAAGAAAGACTCTTGAAACTTGACGATACTGCGGACTACTTTCAGTATGGTCTTATTCCGCTGCTCGATGCTTCGGATCAACCACTGCGCCCCGCGATACTTCTCGTCCATATACACTCTGGATGCCTCCGAGTCGTCCTTGAGACTCCCCATCATCATCTGCTTGTAATACGGGCTGATCCGCAGGCGTGGCATTCCATCGTCGTTCAGCAATACGGTCCACTCTCCTTCGTTCTTGACGACAAACACATCCGGCACGATCGCAAAATTGTTTGCGGAAAAATACGGCCGCCCCGGCTTCGGCTCCAACCCTTCAATCACATGCATCGCCTCGACCACCGCGTCCACCGTCGTTTCCAGTGCTTTCGCCACACGAGCGTATTGCTTCTTCTCCAGGTCCTTCAAATGAAACCGCACGATGGACTCCACGGGCGACCCCTTGAGCGAACCGGATCGTTTGGTCGCCGGCCCCATCGAGTTGCGATCGAGAAATCCAAGCTGAATCAACAGGCACTCCGGAAGATCCCGTGCCCCCACGCCGGCCGGATCAAACGACTGCACCTGCCGCAAAGCCGATTCCGCCGTCTCAACCGGCACCTTCGCATCGGTTGCAAGGTCCTCGATTGACGTACGCAAATATCCGTCGTCATCAATGTTGCCGATAATAATACGGGCGGTCGCCTTTTCGGCGTCAGGCATTTCCGTTAATGCCAGCTGCCATACCAGATGCTCTTCGAGCGACGTCGGCTTGGCAAGCGTCTGCTCATAGGATGGCAGTTCATCCTGGCTCGCAGAAGAAGACCCACGCCCTCCGGCAATGCGATCGCCGCCGAAGTAGTCGTCCCAGCTCCCCTGGGAAATTTCATCCGGCTTTTCCGTGTCCTCCGGCTTACTGCCCTCGGAAGGCTCCTGCTCTCCTACCGCACCCCCGCTCTGCTGGTTCTGCTCCCACTCTTCGGTCGTCGCAGTCTCCGGCTCCTCGGCATCCGCATCCGTCTGCACTTCTTCCAACAGCGGATTTTCCATCAGATGCTGCGAGAGTGTTTGCTGCAACTCCAGACGAGACAGTTGCAGCAGCTTGATCGCCTGCTGCAACTGCGGCGTCATGATCAGTTTTTGACTGAGGCGAAGATCCAGCCGGAGCTTCATGCAATAACCGTCCTACTCTCGATCCATCTCGTCACAGCTTGAACCGTTCCCCCAGATAAATAGCGCGAGCGGTGGCGCTGTTGACAATGGCATCGGGCGTCCCGGATTCTAAAATGCTTCCCTCATTAATAATATAGGCACGATCCGTAATCGAAAGCGTTTCTTGCACATTGTGGTCCGTAATCAGAACCCCGATCTGCTTCTGCTTCAACCGAACGATGATCTGCTGGATATCGGCGACGGCGATGGGGTCAATGCCCGCAAAGGGCTCATCGAGCAACAGAAACTTCGGATGCATGACCAACGCGCGTGTGATTTCCAATCGCCGGCGTTCCCCTCCAGACAGCGCATACGCCTTGCTCGATCGGAGGGGAGTCAAATCCAACTCCATGAGCAGCAGTTCCGCGCGGCCTGAACGTTCCTGATGCGAGAGCGGCATCATTTCAAGGATCGCGAGAATATTTTCTTCGACCGAGAGCCGCCGGAACACGGATGATTCCTGAGGCAGATAGCCGATACCCTGCCGCGCTCGCTTATACATCGGAAGGTCCGTGATGGATTTCTCATCCAAGAGAATGGAGCCGGCATCGGGTTGGCACAGCCCGACCATCATGTCAAAGATCGTTGTTTTGCCGGCCCCGTTGGGCCCCAGGAGCCCGACAATTTCTCCGGCCCGCACGTCCACGCTGACATTTTTAACGACCGCCCGGCCTTTAAAACTTTTGGTCAACCCGGCGGCGCGCAGCTGTCGGCCATTCGATATCATGTTCGCATGCATGCTCCCGCTGTTCCTGAAAACCGCTCAGCGCGCGCCGTTGGCGCGACGCCCGCCCCCCTCCGGCTCAATCATGACACGAGATTCTCCCTCGACGATGGTTCGATCATCGTCCAGAAACATGATGATCTTTCTTCCCGACACTCGCGTGCCATGCTGCCAGACAATCGGATCACCCGTCAGTATGATTTTTCTCTCATCCTCGTTATAAACGGCCTTGCGGCAGGTGGCTCTCCCATCGGCTTTTTCAATTTTCACCTTCCCTGTCGCTTCGATCATGCTCACCGCGCGGTTCGATATGGTCGGCAGCTCTTCCGTTCCCTTCCGAGCAACCTTCGGAGCCACTCCGTCCGTTTGGGAGTCGTTCGGCTTCAAGAACACCACCATCACATCGGAATGGACCACCAAAACTCCCTTCTTGAGCACCACGTTACCCTCGAAAATTGCTTTATTCTCCTGGTTGCGCATGGTGATCTTCCTGGCCGTAATGTCGGTACGCCCGTTGGCAGACAGCCCTGCGCCCGCGGGAGCAGGGCTATCCGCTGCATGCGCTACGGCAAGAAGTAGCCATACTGCCAATCCCACGCTACTGCACGATCGCCACATGCACGTCTTCCAGGATTTGAAATTCTTCGACATCGAGTTTCCCGACGAGGCCGCGCCCCTTCACTTCCAGTCCGTTGCCGACAATCGTCACCGCATCACTTGTGGTGACTTCACGGCGCGCATCCGTCCAGGCAAGGTGATTGGTGAAAATCGTATAGCCATGCTCCAACCGAACGGCAATGTCGCCCGTCCGCTTCGCGAGCACAAAGTTCTTCTTCGCTGTATCGATGGTCCCTTCATCGCCTTCCAACTGCAGTGCACGACCGTTCGGGCCATAGAGAGTGACCTGAACGCCCTCCAACACCGCACGGTTTTCGGTCTCAAACATACGAGCGCGCCGTGCCTGGACTTGCCACTGCACGGTTCCCGACCGGGACTGGGTAAAGGTAAAGCGATCGATACCTGCATCGGCATGCTCAAGCCGGCTCGGGACCGGCCCACTCGGTGCCAGCTCAGACTCAACTTGGCTGGTGAGAAGATATACAAGGGAAATCGCCAGGATGCCGCTAAAGATGAGGAGAACGCCTCGTATATAACGACTCCACATAAGAGCCCCAAATCAACTGTTTATAGCGACAAGGGCTACTGGCACGAGCGTAGCATAGGCCCTAGGGCAAGTAAACCACGGCCTTGGCAGTTCATGCATCCAGTCGGCTGCCGACAATACAGATGACTGTGGTTGAGAGCCGCTCGTCAGGAGAAAAGCATCAACTGCACGCAGAGCGATGGCACGTGGTGAGACGTTTATCGATTACCCGTGGCGCTAGGACTTCGGCGCGGCTGGCCCTGCTTTCCCGCCCGCAGATGGGTTAGATTGCTGCGAGGCTGCCTCACTACTTTTCGTGACCAATTCAATCGCCACCATCGAAGCCGCATCGCCAAGCCGTCGTCGTGTTTTAATCATGCGCGTGTATCCGCCGTTGCGATCACGGAACCGGCCGGCAACGTCGCTGAAGAGCTTCGCCACCACCGCTTTATTGCGGATAAAACTGAGCGCCTGCCGGCGAGCAGCCAGATCGCCCTGCTTCCCGAGCGTGATCATGCGATCCGCATACCCACGAATCTCCTTGGCCTTCTGTTCCGTCGTTTCGATCCGCTCGCAGTCCAGCAGGGACGTGACGAGATTCCGAAACAGGGCCCATCGGTGCTTGGTCTTACGGCTGAGTTGTCTGCCTTTTTTTCCGTGGCGCACAGGTATCCTCTCCGTTACGCGTCGCGTTTGACGCCGCCGTCGGACGACGGAAGCGCATCCACTTTCATCCCAAGGCCCAGCCCCATTTCGGTCAGAATTTCCTTGATTTCATTCAACGATTTCTTGCCGAAATTCTTCGTCTTCAGCATTTCCATCTCTGTTTTCTGCACCAAGTCGGCGATGGTCTTAATATTTGCGTTCTTGAGACAATTTGCCGCTCGCACCGAGAGCTCAAGCTCGTTGACGCTGCGGAAGAGATTCTTATTGATCTCCCGCTGCTCTTCTTCCCGACGGGCTTCTGGCTTCGCCTCGCCCAACTGATCGGGATGGATGAAAATATCCAGGTGGTCCCGCAAAATGAGCGCTGCCGAGGAGACGGCATCACGCGGCGTAATACTGCCATCCGTCCAGACTTCGAGCATCAGCTTGTCGTAATCCGTGACCCGACCTACCCGTGCGTTCTCCACATGAAAATTCGCACGCGTGACCGGAGTAAAAATCGAGTCTACGGGAATCACGCCGATCGGCAGCCCTTCTTCCTTGTTCCGCTCAGCAGACACGTAGCCACGCCCGGGCTTGACGACCATTTCGATGTCCAACGTGGCTTCCTTGTCCAACGTGGCGATGTGCAAATCTTTATTCAAGACCGTCACATCCGCATCGTGCTGAATGTCCGAGGCCTTGGCTTCTCCCGGCCCCTTCTTCCGCAGGCGGATCGTTTTGGGCTTGTCGGTGTGCAACTTGAGCCGGAGGCTCTTCACGTTCAACACGATGTTCGTCACATCTTCCGTCACGCCGGGGACGGTTGAAAACTCGTGCAAAACCCCTTCGATCTTGACCGTCGTCACGGCCGCGCCGGTCAGCGATGACAACAGCACGCGTCGCAGAGAATTTCCCACCGTCGTGCCGAATCCACGCTCGAACGCCTCAGTCATAAACCGCGCATAGTTTTCAGCGGGTACTTCCTTCTCCGTCTCCACCCGCATCGGAATCTGAAAATCTTTCATCGTTTTAATCATGGTTTCCTCTTCGCCTTAGTCAGTCCTGCCGACATGGCCACGACGTGGCCATCCCCTATCGCGAGTAGAGCTCTACCACCATTTGCTCATTGACCGGCAACGCGATTTCGTCCTTCGTTGGAACCGCTTTCACCGTCCCCTTAAAGGCCTCTCGATTCAACTCCAGCCATGCCGGAATTCCGCGCGACTCTACCGCATCAAGCGAGGCCACGATGGCGCCCACGGCGCGACTGCGCTGCCGCACCTCAATCGCGTCGCCGACCTTCGCGTGATAGGCCGGCACATCAGTCTTCTTTCCGTTCACGAGGAAATGCCCGTGATTCACCAACTGCCTTGCTTCCCTTCTGGAGCAGGCAAAACCCAATCGGTACACCACATTATCGAGCCGGCACTCCAGCAGTTTGAGTAAATGCTCGCCCGTGATCCCTTCATGCCGCTCCGCCTTGCCAAAAAGTCCCCTGAACTGCCGCTCTTGCAGACCGTAAATGCGTTTCAGTTTTTGCTTCTCGCGCAACTGTGCGCTGTACTCCGAGACACGCTGGCGCCCCTGCCCGTGCTGGCCTGGCGGATAGCTTCGCCGCTCGATCGCACACTTTTCCGTCATGCAACGGGAACCCTTCAGAAACAGTTTTACGCCCTCCCGGCGACACAACCGGCAGACAGGACCTCGATATTTTGCCATTAGACTCTCCTCCGTTTGGGTGGCCGGCAGCCGTTGTGGGGAATCGGCGTCACATCGCGAATCAGGTTGATCCGCAGCCCAGCCGCCTGCAGCGAACGAATGGCCGATTCTCGTCCAGAGCCCGGTCCGTTCACATACACATCGATCTGCCGCATGCCATGCTCCATCGCTTTCCGCGCGGCCATCTCTCCGGCCCGCTGCGCAGCGAACGGCGTGCTTTTTCGAGAACCCTTGAAACCCTGGTTGCCCGAACTAGCCCACACAATCGCATTGCCGCCCATATCGGTAATGGTCACAATCGTATTGTTGAACGACGCTTGGACATGGGCGATCCCACTCTGGACGATTTTTCGTTCTTTCTTCTTGCCCTTTTTCACACTCATAGGTCACACACTCCTGACTGCCGTGTTTATTTGGATGCGCTCGAAGGAGCCGCAGTCGGCTTGCGCATCGCGCCCATGGATTTCTTATGTCCCTTCCGGGTCCGCGCGTTGGTTCGTGTCCGTTGCCCGCGAACCGGCAACCCCTTGCGGTGCCGAAGCCCTCGGTAAGTCCCGATGTCGACCATCCGCTTGATGTTCATCGAGACGTCCCGCCGCAGATCGCCCTCCACCTCATGATCCCGATCGATGACCTCGCGTAGTTTCACGATTTGATCTTCGGTCAAATCCTTCACGCGAATAGCGCCGTCCACCCCGGCCTTTTTCAGAATCTGAACGGCCGTCGCGCGTCCGATTCCAAAGATATAGGTCAGCCCGATGTCCGCCCGCTTCTCACGTGGCAAATCTATTCCAGCAATACGAGCCATACGTCCTCCTGACTGTCTCGCCCCGCGAGTCGCCTATCCCTGGCGCTGCTTATGGCGCGGGTTTTCGCAGAGCACCCGCACGACGCCCCGGCGGCGAACCACCCGGCATTTTGAGCAAATCGGCTTGACTGACGATTTCACTTTCATAGACGTTCCTTATTTAAACCGATAGGTGATGCGGCCCCTCGTCAGATCGTAGGGCGATAATTCGACCGTCACCTTGTCTCCAGGCAGGATCCGGATGAAATGCATCCGCATCTTTCCTGAAATATGCGCCAGTATTTTGTGGCCGTTATCCAATTGCACGCGAAACATCGCGTTGGGCAGCGTCTCCGTGACACTTCCCTGCGCTTCAATGGCGTCTTCCTTGGACATCCGTCGCCGTTCGTCTCCTACAGCTTCGTCAAGATACGCGGCGGGCCGCTCGGCTGAATCGCAATCGTATGCTCAAAATGCGCCGAGAGGCTGCCATCCTTCGTGACCGCCGTCCATTGGTCATCCAATACCCGCACATCGCTCTTCCCCATATTCACCATCGGCTCGATTGCCAGCACCATCCCGACTTGCAGCCGCGGGCCCTGCCCCGGCTTCCCGTAATTCGGCACCTGCGGCTCCTCATGGAGCTGCCGTCCGATCCCATGCCCCACAAAATCCGTCACGACCGAGAAGCCCGCCGATTCCGCCCGTTCTTGCACCGCATGCGAAATGTCAGACAACCGGTTTCCGACTACCGCCTGCTCGATCCCGGCATACAAGGCGGCCTCGGTGACGCGCAATAACTCGGCCGCCTTGGCATCGATGGTTCCAACCGGCACCGTCATCGCCGAATCACCGTAGAACCCTTCCACGATGGCGCCCAGATCCAGCCCGACGATATCGCCCTCTTTCAGCGTCCGCTTCGACGGAATGCCATGCACCACTTGATCGTTCACCGAGATACACAACGTCTTGGGATAGCTGCGGTACCCCTTAAAGGCCGGCTTGCCGCCTCGAGCTCGGATGAATTCTTCCGCCAAACGATCCAGCTCATCGGTGGCCACCCCAGGCCGAACCCGCGGCTTCAGAAACTGCAGCGTTTCGGCGACCAGTTTCGATGCCTTGGCCATGACCTCGATTTCTTCTGGCGTCTTGAGAATAATCATACCAAGCCATTGGCCGACAAGAGCTCCACCACCCGTTGCTGTACCTGCTCAACTTTCCCCGCGCCATCAATATCCGACAACAATCCACGCTGGCGGTAATAGGCAATCAGCGGCGCCGTCTGCGCTTCGTACACAGCCAGTCGATTCTCGACCGTCTCCCGCGTGTCGTCACTACGCTGCATCAATTCGCCCCCGCAGCGATCACAGAACCCGGCCCGCGTGGGCGGCGCAAACTCGACATGAAACACCGCCTGGCACTTGGGACAACTCCGGCGTCCCGTCAGGCGCCGCACGACATCCTCCCGCGGCACCGATACGTTAACCACTCGATCAAGCTGCAGCCCCCTGGCTTTCAGCATGGCGGCCAGCTCCTCCGCCTGCGGGACGGTTCGCGGGAACCCATCCAGCAGAAACCCCTTCGCGCAGGCCGGCTCAGCCAGCTTATCCTTTACAATCCCGATGACCACCGCGTCCGGAACAAGCTGCCCTTGATCCATGCACGCCTTCGCCTGCACTCCCATCGGCGTCTTGTTGCGGACCGCTTCCCGAAGGATATCCCCCGTCGAGATCTTCGGCCGCCCAAACTTTGCGGCGATCAAGTCCGCCTGCGTTCCCTTCCCGACTCCCGGCGCGCCAAGAAAAATCAGCCGCATGTCAAAACCTTACCCGCTCCGCCCCTTCAACGCACCCGTCTCAAGAAACCCTTCGTAATTTCGCATCAGCATATGGGACTCGATCTGCTGCGCCGTATCCAACCCCACACCGATGACGATCAGCAACGACGTCCCGCCGAAATAGAACGGCACATTGAGCTTATAAATCAGGAACTCGGGAATGACGCAGACGACGGCCAGATAGACGGCGCCGACGAACGTGACGCGGGTAAGCACGTTGTAGACATAATCGGAGGTGCGCTGCCCCGGACGAATCCCAGGAATAAACCCGCCGTACTTTTTCATGTTTTCCGCCATGTCCACCGGATTGAGCACCACTGCCGTATAGAAAAAGCAAAAAAAGACGATCAATCCCACGTACAGCAGGGTATACAGCACGGACCCTGGCGCCAACTGTTCGCCGATCGACTTCACCCACGGGTACTGGATAAACCCCGCAATCGTCGCCGGAAAGGCAATGATCGACGACGCAAAGATGGGCGGAATCACGCCGGCCGTATTGATCTTCAGAGGAATATGCGTGCTCTGCCCCCCATAGACTCGTCTTCCCACCACGCGTTTGGCGTATTGCACGGGAATTTTCCGGCGGCCGCTCTCTAAAAACACGATGGCCGCCACCACCCCCAGCATCACGACTGTCAACAATACCAGGAGCACAAAACTCAACTGCCCGACCCGATACAAATCAAACGTCTGCGCGACCGCGCTCGGCAATCTCGCCACAATGCCTGAAAAAATGATCAGCGAAATCCCGTTGCCGATTCCTCGTTCGGTAATCTGCTCGCCCAGCCACATCAGAAACGCGGTGCCGGCCGTCAAGGTGATCACCGTCATGAAGCGAAACGGCCATCCGCCAGCGAGAATGAATTCCCCGCCCTTCATCTGCTCCAACCCGATCGCGATCCCGAATCCCTGGATGAGCGCGATGACGATCGTGCCGTAGCGCGTGTACTGAATGATCTTCTTTCGCCCGCGCTCGCCCTCCTTGGCCAGCTTCGATAAATGCGGAATGACAACCGTCAGCAACTGCAGAATAATCGATGCGCTGATGTACGGCATAATGCCCAGCGCAAAGATCGTCAGCCGGGAGAGCGACCCCCCGGAGAAGATATCCAGAAAGCCCAACAGGGCACCGCCCTGTTCTTGAAGAAACTTCGATAACGACTCCCCGTTGATGCCCGGCGTCGGGATGTGCGCACCGACCCGATACACCGCCAGCATGGTCAGCGTAAACAGAACCCGCGTGCGCAGCTCCGGAATTTTAAAGATGTTCTGAAAACTCGTGAGGAGCCGCTCAAACACGGCTGAGGACCTCAGCCCGCCCGCCGGCCGCCTGAATCTTTTCCATCGCCGATTTGCTGAACTTATGGGCCTGGATCGTCACAGGCCGGCCGAGCTCGCCGACACCAAGAATTTTGACCAACTGGGTCTTCCGCTTGACCAAGCCGGCCTCAGCCAACACTTGCGGCGTGATCTGCTCGACCGTGCCCAGCGTCGCCAGCGACTTGAGATTCACCACCGCATATTCCGTGCGAAACGGATACCGGAACCCGTACTTCGGCATCCGGCGAATCAACGGCATCTGCCCGCCCTCAAAGCCCGACCGCTTCCCTCCTCCGGATCTCGCCAGCAATCCCTTATGCCCTTTGGTCGCGGTCTTCCCGTGCCCGGAACCAGGTCCACGCCCGATGCGCTTCGGATTTTTTTTGGCTCCAACCGACGGAGCGAGTGTATGCAGCTTCATTCGACCTTCACTTCCAGCAGATAAGAGACTTTTCCGACCAATCCGCGGACCTGCGGCGTATCCGGCCGTACGACCGTCTGGTGGGGCTTCCGGAGACCAAGCCCCTGCAATACCAAACGATGCCGGTACGATGTCCCGATCGGACTGCGCTTAAGCGTAATGGAAAGATTTTTGCTTGATGCTGCGCTTTTGGCCATCGTCCCCTACCCGGCCTTCTCAAGCCCGCCCAGCCGAATCCGCACCACCGCTTCGGGGTCTCTGAGCCGGCGCAACCCTTCCAGCGTGGCCTTGACCGTATTGAACGGATTGCCACGCCCGAGAGTTTTCGCAACAATATTGTGCACACCGGCCAGCTCCACGACGGCCCGGACGGCTCCTCCTGCGATGATGCCCGTTCCTGCCGCAGCCGGCTTGAGCATGACATGCTCGCCGCAGTAGGTCCCGTGCACTTCATGCGGAATGGTTTCCCCCTTTAGCGGAATCTGGACAAGGTCCTTTTTCGCGTGTGCGACCGCTTTCGAAATAGCCGCCGGCACTTCCGCCGCTTTCCCTTTTCCGATTCCGACCCAACCCAATCCGTCTCCCACCACCACGAGTGCACAGAAATTAAACCGCTTCCCGCCCTTGACCACTTTGGCGACACGATTAATGAACACCACCTTGTCTTTGAGATTCAATTCATCCGGATTGACTCGCACGCCGTTGTTCCCCTTCCTCCGTGACGGTTAAAACTGCAGGCCGCTTTCCCGGGAGGCATCTGCCAGCGCTTTGATGCGGCCATGGTAGAGACGGCCGCCCCGATCAAACACCACCGGCCCCACTTTCGCAGCCTTGGCACGGCTGGCAATGAGTTTACCGACTTCCTTGGCCGCATCGATCGGGTTTTTCGATTGCGCAGCCTTCTTCAATTCCGGGTCCAGCGTGGATGCAGCAGCCAACGTATGCCCGCGCGTGTCGTCAATAATCTGGGCATAGATATGGCTCTTGCTCCGGAAGACGCTCAGGCGCGGACGGGCCGGCGTGCCGAACACCCGCTGGCGAACCCGCTGACGCCGTCGCTCCAGTTTCTCCGTCTTTTCAGCAATGCGCACGTCGCACCTACTTCCCGGTTTTCCCTTGCTTCTTGCGAAGGACTTCACCCGAGTACCGAATCCCCTTTTGCTTGTATACGTCAGGCGGCTTGATGGCCCGCACATTGGCGGCGGTCTGCCCGACCAAGCGCTTGTCGATGCCCTTCAGCAGGATGATCGTTTGTTTGTCGATCTTGACGTCGATGCCTTTCGGCACCGCAAAAGACACCGGCTGGTTATAGCCGACGCTCAACTGTAAACTCTGACCTTGCAATTGCGCTTTGTAGCCGACGCCCGTCATTTCGAGTGTCTTTTCATACCCCTTGGTGACGCCGTCAATCATGTTATTCAACTCGGCCCGGACCAGCCCATGCATGGCGCGCATCTCGGGTGCGTTCCCCTCACGATTCACCTGCACGTTCCCGCCGGATGCCGCCACAGAGATTCCCGGCTGTAAAGACCACTGAAGCTGCCCCAGCGGCCCTTTCACCGAAACCTTCTGATTCGCCACCGACACTTCGACCTTGGGCGGAATGGCGATAATTTTTCTTCCAATTCGTGACATGTCAACGTGCCTGCTTACCAGATGTGGCAGAGCACTTCTCCGCCAAGATTGGCCTGCCTCGATGCCTGATCGGTCATCACGCCCTTCGAATTCGACACAATGGCCACTCCCATGCCCGCCATGATCTTTGGCATCTCCCGCTTGCCGACGTACACCCGTTTGCCGGGCCGGCTGATCCGGCGCATTCCCGTGATCATCGGTTGTCCATCATTGATGTACCGCAGCTGAACCCGGAGCGTCGGATGCCCGGCGTCTGCGGACTTCTCATATGCGCTGATAAACCCTTCGGCCTTCAACACCCGGAGAATCTCGCCCTTCAATTTGGACGCGGGAATAGACACTGTTTCATGTCCCCGTCGCGCGGCGTTTTGAATCCTAACAAGAAGATCTGCAATCGGGTCCGTGACCATTGCTTGCCCCCTCGGCCTACCAGCTCGCCTTCGTTACGCCCGGGATATCCCCTTTCAAGCTCAGAAAGCGAAAACAAATTCGGCACATCCGGAATCGCCGCAGAAATCCACGAACGCGTCCGCACATGGGGCACCGATTATAGTGCCTCGTTGAAAACTTCTGCTTAGTTGCGGCCTTGAGTCGTAACGCTTTTCGTGACACGAACGGTTTCCTCCGCCTCAGGTTCTGAATGGCATGCCGAGGTGGCGCAGCAGCGCTTTTCCCTCGTCATTCGTAATAGCCGACGTCACGAAGGTAATATCCATGCCGTGAATCGACGCCACGCTGTCATACTTGATCTCAGGAAAAATCAATTGCTCCTTGAGACCGAGGGTATAATTCCCCCGCCCGTCGAATGCCTTGGGCGACACGCCCTTAAAGTCGCGAATCCGAGGTAGTGCGATCGACACCAGCCGATCGACAAATTCATACATCCGATCGCTCCGCAGCGTGACCTTTGTTCCGATCGGCATGCCCTGACGGAGCTTAAAACCGGCGATCGCCTTTTTGGCCTTCGTCACAACAGGCCGCTGCCCGGTGATCACACCCAATTCGCTTGACGCGCTTTCAAGCAACTTAACGTTCTGAATCGCTTCCCCCATCCCAACATTCAAGATGACACGCTCCAGCCTGGGCACCTGCATGGGATTTTTGTAACTGAATTCCTTCATCAAGGCCGGCACAATCTCTCGGAAATAGGTTTCTTTTAGACGCGGCGGAGTCTTAGGGCCCGACGGAGCCTCGTCGACTTCTTTATCCTTCCGAGCCGCAGGCGCCTCTTTTTTATGAGCCGCCTTCTTCTCACTAACCTTATGGGATTCTTTGTCGCCTTTGACCATCACCCGGACCTATCGCTACTCAATGACTGCCTGATCTTTTTTGGTGATCCGCACGCGTTGCCCGTCCTCAAGAACCTTGATGCCGACCCGAACCCGCTTTTGCAGATTCGAGCTGTAGTACATCACGTTCGAAATGGCGAGTGGGGCCTCCCGCTCGAGAATCCCCCCCTGTCGAACCTTCTGGTTCGGCTTGGTGTGACGCTTCATTATATTGAGCTTTTCGACAATAACCGTGCTCTCCGTCGGATGCACCGACAGGACCTTGCCGGTCTTGCCCCGCTCCGTCCCGGCAATCACGATCACCGTATCGCCCTTTTTCAATTTCGCCTTCATGACTTCCGCCTTTGGACCTGTTACAGCACTTCCGGAGCAAGCGAAATGATCTTCATGAACTTTTTCCAGCGCAATTCCCTAGCGACCGGACCAAAGATACGGGTTCCGATGGGCTCTCCTTGCGCATTGATCAGCACACAGGCATTGCGATCAAACTTGATGTAGGAGCCATCTGCGCGCCGCACGCCCTTGGTCGTTCGCACAATCACGGCCTTGCTCACATCACCTTTTTTCACCGTCGCCTGCGGAATAGCTTCCTTGACCGCCACCACCACGATATCGCCAAGCGAACCATACCGACGCTTCGAACCGCCCAGCACGTGAAAGCACATCACCCGCTTGGCGCCCGAATTATCGGCCACGTCCATATATGTGTAAATCTGAACCATGACTCGTTCGTGTCCGGAACATCCGCCTCGCTGCGCTACTCCGTGCGACCGCGCTCCATAATTTCCACGACCCGCCAGTGCTTGTCCTTGCTGATCGGCCTGGTCTCGATAAGCCGTACGCGGTCACCCACCTTGCATTCGTTCTTCTCGTCATGCGCCTTCAGCTTCGTCACGCGACGCAGGATCTTGCGGTAGAACGGATGCCGGACCACGCGAGAGACGGCCACCACGACCGTCTTGTCCATTTTGTCGCTCACAACTTGACCGACCCATTCACGTTGCGTTTGGTTCCTGTCCGCCATATCCCTCATCCCGCCTGTTTCTTGTCCGTCGGCTTATTGGCCGACACCTGCTGATGTAGAATCGTCTTCACTCTGGCCAGATCCCGGCGAGTCTTCCGGATCTTCATCGGATTTTCGACCCGCCCTGCCGCCAATTGGAACCGCAGACTGAACAGCTCCTGCGATAATTGCTGCTCTTTTTCCGCCAACTCGGCGGCGGTCAAATCTCGTAACTCTTTCACTTCCATAAATAGACTCGTGCGCCTCTCGCGGCGCGTTAGATTTCACCCCGTGCCACAAACTTCGTGGCAATCGGCAACTTATAGGAGGCCAGCCGAAATGCCTCCTTGGCAATGTCGGGGGTCACGCCGTCCATCTCGTAGAGCACGCGGCCCGGCTTGACGACTGCAACCCAGTATTCCGGGTTGCCCTTGCCCTTTCCCATACGCGTCTCGGCCGGCTTTTTCGTGATGGGCTTGTCGGGAAAAATCCTCGTCCAGACCTGCCCGCCACGCTTCACGTACCGCGTGATGGCAATACGGGCGGATTCGATTTGCCGGCTGGTCAACCACCCGGGCTCAAGCGCCTTCAGGCCGAACTCTCCCAACGTGAGGGAACCGCCGCGATAAGCCTTCCCCCGCATCCGGCCTTTTTGCATCTTCCGAAATTTTACTTTCTTCGGTGCCAGCATACGCCTGTTGCCTCATCCACCCTGTCGACGCTCGAACGCCGACTCACCCTTCTCTGCAGACGCCGGCTGAACCTCACCCCGATAGATCCACGTCTTGACGCCGATCTGCCCCATTGTCGTGTGCGCCTCGGCAAACCCGTAATCGATGTAGGCCCGGAGCGTATGCAGAGGAACGCGTCCCTCCCGGTACCATTCCGTCCGGGCAATTTCATTGCCGCCCAGCCGGCCGGCCACACACACGCGAATCCCCTGCGCACCGAGCCGAAGCGCCGCCGCAATGCTGCGCTTCATAGCCCGACGAAACGCGACACGTTTTTCCAATTGCGCGGCGATATTTTCGCTCACCAACTGCGCATCCAACTCAGGCTTCTTGATCTCCTTGACCGTAATGTAGACCTGATTCCCGTATTCCTTTTCGAGCGACGCTTTCAACTTATCCACCTCCGCGCCCTTCCGTCCGATGATAATGCCGGGACGGGCTGTATGGATGATCACGCGGGTTTGATCGCCTGAGCGTTCAATCTCCACCTTCGCAATGCCGGCATGGTACAGCTTTTCTTTTACCATCTTCCTGATTTTCACATCCTGATGGAGCAGCTTGGCGTAATCCTTCTCTGCATACCATCTGGAATTCCACGTGCGGGTGACGCCGAGCCGGTACCCAATCGGATGTGTTTTCTGGCCCATAAACTCTGTTCCCGCCTCTCTATTTTCCCGACGCGGTCGCCTCAGCCGCCGCAACGACGACCGTAATGTGGCTGGTCCGCTTATGAATGCTGTTGGCTCGCCCCAGGGACCGCGACCGGAACCGTTTGTGGACAGGGCCGCCGTCGACAAAGGCCTTGGAAACCCACAGCCCCTCACTGTCGCCCATTTCCTTTTGTTCGGCGTTTGCCACGGCCGAGCGCAGCACTTTTTCCACCACTTTAGCCGCCGCGCGAGGAGTGTACTTGAGCATGGCGAGGGCCTTCGGCACCTGCTGCCCGCGAATCATATCCGCCATCACGCGGGCCTTGCGGGGCGTCACGCGGACATATCGTAAAATCGCTTTTGCTTCAGCCATGCCCCTCTCCCACCCTACTTCAGCGCAACCGCTTTTTCTGTCCTGACCACCCCGTGGGCCCTGAAAAACCGCGTCGGCGCAAACTCGCCCAGCTTGTGACCGACCATGTTTTCCGTCACGAAGACCGGAATGAACTTCTTTCCATTATGCACGGCAAACGTATGCCCGATCATCTCAGGAGTCACCGTCGAGCGGCGCGACCATGTCTTGATGATTTTTCGGTCCCGCTCCTGGTTCATCTGCTCGACTTTCTTCAGCAGATGCCCGTCTACGAATGCGCCCTTGCTAACTGACCTTGGCATTGAACTCCTCTCCGCTTGCGACTAACGAACGCCCTTCTTGCGATGCGCAATAATGAACTTGCCGGTTGCCTTATTCTTCCTCGTCTTATACCCCTTGGTGGGCAGTCCCCACGGCGACACCGGATGCGGATTGCCCTGTCCGGATTTGCCTTCGCCGCCGCCGTGCGGGTGGTCGACCGGATTCATCGCCACCCCGCGCACATGCGGCATGCGTCCGCGCCAACGCGACCGCCCGGCTTTCCCGACCGTCTCGTTTTCATGATCCAGATTCCCGACCTGTCCGACTGTCGCCAGGCACGCGCCTAGAATCCGCCTCATCTCCCCGGATTTCAGCCGAACCTGCACGTACGCCCCTTCACGGCCCATCACCTGGGCGAACCCGCCCGCGCTTCGGATCAGCTGGCCGCCCTTGCCGGGCTTGAGCTCGATATTGTGGATCGTGGTACCCAGCGGCATATTGTCGAGCGGCAACGCATTGCCCGGCCTGACCTCCGCCGTTGGCCCCGACTGCACCGTATCCTTCACCGCCAGCCCGACCGGCGCCAGAATGTATCGCTTCTCGCCATCCGCGTAATGAAGCAGCGCGATCCGAGCCGACCGATTCGGGTCATACTCAATGGCCGCTACACGCGCCGGCACATTGACCTTGTCGCGCCTGAAATCAATGCGCCGATAGAGACGCTTGTGTCCGCCGCCACGAAACCGAACCGTCGTCCGGCCCTCATTATTTCGCCCGCCCGTACGGAGATGGAATTCCGTCAGGCTCTTTTCCGGACGTTTCTTCGACAGATCCTCGGTCGTCACCGCCGACATGCCGCGCCGGCCCGGTGACGTTGGTCTGTAGATCTTCAATCCCATGGTTCGCCTTGAATTCCTTACGCGCTTTCGTAGAGCTCGAGCTTCTCGCCCTTTTTAAGCGTGACGATCGCCTTTTTCCAGTCCGACCGCTTGCCGGCAAACCGACCCAGCCGCTTGAGTTTTCCCTTGACGGTCATCACGTTGACGCGCTCGACCTTGACCTTCAGCAACGATTCAATCGCCTGCTTGATTTGCACACGATTCGCGCCCGCGCGGACGAGAAATCCAACCTGATTTGCGCTTTCACGCAACGCGGTCATTTTCTCCGTCAACAGCGGACGGACCAACACCGCATGAAGTCCCTGCGTCATGCCCAGGCCTCCTGCATGCGCGGTACGTCCCGCTCCAAAATCACCAGCTTCTCATAGCGCAGCACGTCATAGACGTTCAGCAATTCCGGCGAAACTATTTTGACGTCCGACAGATTCGCCGCTGCCCGCTCGAGATTGGCATGGCCAGCCCCAGCCACAATGAGCGTGGTGGATGTCAGCCCCAATTGCGACAAGACCTTGGCCAGCAACCGCGTCTTCGGCGCGTCCAGCGTCAGCGCCGACAGAACCATCACGCTCCCGGCTGCCAACTTGGCCGACAGAGCGCTTTGCAACGCCCTCCGATACTTCTGCTTGGGTATCGCATAGGCATAGCTGCGCGGCTTGGGCCCAAAGACCGACCCGCCATGCCGCCAGATCGGCGACCGAATCGACCCGGCGCGCGCGCGCCCCGTATGCTTCTGCTTCCAGGGCTTTTTCCCAGATCCGCTGACTTCGTCGCGCCGGAGCGTAGAGGCAGACCCCTGACGCTCACAAGCCCGCTGCATGATCACTGCCTCGTGGACAAGCGACGCCTCGGGTTTTGCGCCGAACACGGCGTCCCGCAGTTCGACCGACCCCACCTTCCGCTTGTGCACATCAACGACGTCAATCGTTGCCATCGTTATGCCTTTTTGGATTTCCTGACGACCAGCAACCCACCGCGCGCCCCAGGCACCGCTCCGCTCACAAACAGCAGATTCTCGTCCGGACGCGCGTCAACCACTTTCAGCCGCTGGACCGTCACCCGCTCACTGCCCATGTGCCCCGGGAGTGCCTTCCCCTTCCACACGCGGGACGGGTAGGAGCTGCTGCCGATAGAGCCCGGCGCGCGATGGAACATATGTCCATGCGTCTCAGGGCCACCGCTATAATTATGGCGCTTCATGACACCCTGAAACCCCTTGCCCTTCGACACGCCTTCGACATCCACCCATTCGCCTTTTTGGAACACATCGGCCTTCACGGTCTGCCCGACTTGCACATCGCCCAGCTTCTTAAATTCTTTCAGCCAGCGACTGGGAGACAGCTGGGCTTTCTTCAGATGACCGACCGCCGCTTTCGCCAACTTCCGTTCCTTGGTCTCGCCGAACGTCAATTGCACCGCTTCATAGCCATCACGCTCACGCGTCTTGACCTGCGCGACACGGCACGGACCGGCCTCGATCACCGTGACAGGAGTCATCCTGCCTTGGTCGTCGAAGACCTGGGTCATGCCAAGCTTTTTCCCGAGCAATCCGTTCGTCATGCGTACACCGGACCCACCGACTACAGCTTAATCTCCACATCCACGCCAGCCGCCAGACTCAACTTCATCAGCGCATCCATCGTTTCCGGCGTGGGTTCCATAATATCCAGCAGCCGTTTATGCGTTCTGATTTCAAACTGCTCACGCGATTTCTTATCCACGCAAGTAGACCGCTGGACCGTAAATTTTTCGATCCGTGTCGGCAATGGAATGGGCCCGGCGATCTTGGCGCCGCTCCGCTTGACCGTTTCTACAATTTCGGCCACCGACTGATCGAGAACCCGGTAATCGAACCCCTTCAGCCTGATCCGAATGCGTTGATCCGCCTTCACCATAAAATCCGTCCAGCCTCTTTCGCTTATCCGTTACGCCAAGATTTGGGAGACGACACCGGAGCCGACGGTCTTGCCGCCCTCGCGCACCGCAAAGCGCAGCCCCTGATCCATGGCAATGGGGCTGATCAACTCGGCCGTCACCGCCACGTTGTCCCCCGGCATCACCATCTCCACCCCCGGATTGAGCTGCATCACGCCCGTCACGTCGGTCGTCCGGAAGTAGAACTGCGGCCGGTAGCCGTTAAAGAAGGGGGTATGCCGCCCGCCTTCCTCCTTCGTCAGCACATAAATCTCCGCCTTGAACTTCGTATGGGGCGTGATGCTCTTGGGCTTGGCCAGGACCATTCCCCGCTCCACGTCTTCCTTCTTCGTCCCACGCAGCAGCACTCCGATGTTGTCGCCCGCCTGGCCTTCATCGAGCACCTTGCGGAACATCTCGACTCCCGTGACCACGGTGGTCTGGGTGGCCCGGAAGCCCACGATCTCGATTTCGTCGCCCACCTTGACGATCCCCCGCTCGCAGCGCCCCGTCACCACGGTGCCGCGGCCGCTGATCGTAAAGACGTCTTCGATGGGCATCAGAAAGGGCTTGTCGACCGCCCGCTGGGGGGTCGGAATATAGGTATCGACCGCCTCCAGGAGCTTCAGGATGGCCGGCACCCCGAGGGGGCCCTTGTCGCCCTCCAGGGCCTTGGTGGCCGAGCCGGTGATGATCGGGGTCTTATCCCCCGGGAAGTCGTACTTGGTCAAGAGCTCCCGGACTTCCAGTTCGACCAGCTCCAGCAACTCCTTGTCATCCACCTTGTCGGCCTTGTTCAGAAACACGACGACGTAGGGCACCCCCACCTGGCGGGCCAGCAGAATATGCTCGCGCGTCTGGGGCATGGGGCCGTCCGCCGCGCTCACCACCAGGATCGCCCCGTCCATCTGGGCCGCCCCGGTGATCATGTTCTTGACGTAGTCGGCGTGGCCCGGGCAGTCCACGTGGGCGTAGTGCCGCTTCTCGGTCTCGTATTCCACGTGGCTGATGGCGATCGTCATGATCTTGGTGGCGTCACGCCGGCCCTGCGATTCGCTCGCCTTGGCCACCTGGTCGTAGCTGATGAAGGTCGCCAGCCCCTTGTCCGCGCAGATCTTCGTCAACGCCGAGGTCAGCGTCGTCTTGCCGTGGTCCACGTGCCCGATCGTCCCGATGTTCACGTGCGGCTTCCGCCGCTCATACTTGCCCTTCGCCATAACTCACGCTCCTTTGCCTGCAAAATCCAAAAGCCAAAATGTACGGTGCCCCTCCGGGCGCATTGCTTCGATAAACCGCTAAAGAGCGCCCGGTACTAGCACGCTCTGCCTGGAGCCCACGACGCGGATCGAACGCGTGACCTCGTCCTTACCAAGGACGTGCTCTGCCAACTGAGCTACGTGGGCCACCGTCTCGCAAACCGTCATGCGTGATAAGGTGAAACGCCGATCGACTGTCCGTCGCTTCTGCTCGTTTCACGCTTCACGCTTCCAAGATGGAGCGGGCGATGGGATTTGAACCCACGACAGCCAGCTTGGAAGGCTGGAACTCTACCACTGAGCTACGCCCGCCTAAATTCAAACTCGCCGCCAGCCGCACACACAGTGCGGTTTGGTGGGCAGGCAAGGATTCGAACCTTGGAAGACATAAGCCAGCAGATTTACAGTCTGCCCCCGTTGGCCACTTGGGTACCTGCCCGCCGACACCAGCACCCGAAACGCACACATAATTCTTCAACGAAAAACAGACCGCCCCAAATACAGCAAACCGGTCTTCTGGCACCCAGAAACCGGGTGGCTGACTCAGGGCGGCAACAGGTTTATTTTTAGAAACGCTGAATTATATGGGGCAAACCAACCCGTGTCAAGCAGATAATCGCCGCTTAGGACTCTAATCGTCCAACGGGAAACCAACCGCACGAGGAAAGTAAATTCCCCCTCGTACCGCTCTCATTCGCCTGACTTTCCTTGACTTCGAGAAAGGGCTTCGCTATC
>JBGPNZ010000003.1:0-58741 GCA_041487795.1 Nitrospiraceae bacterium | reverse complement strand
CCTGGTTCGCCGCGCGAACCTCCCCCGTATCGTCCCCGCGAACCCCGGACGAACCAGGCACGCTTGCGCGCGAGCTCCTGGATCCGCCGGCGCCGCCGAGGCAGACTGAAGGAAGGCACACTCTTGCCGCAGACTGCTTAGGTACCAACCCGGGCGTTCCACCCGAGTATCCCCAAACGAGAGAAGCGAGTGGAACCGGTCTTGAACGGCCCATGATCCTTCTCTTGCCGAGGAATGCCAAGACGGGTTACATCACGAAACTTGTCTTGCAAGTTCCCTTCGATGAAGGGACTACACTTGTAGAACTAGCTGAGAGTCCAGGCGGACGATCCATCCGCCACGCGCTGCGGACTTCCCAGTGACCCTGCACGCCCGTGGCCCTTCAAGTATCGGGATAGGCACGATATGCCTTCCGATAACCGCCGGGTTTTGGATAACGCATAGGCATCCCTGGGCCTGCCACGCAAGCGACAGCCAAGACAAGCACTACATCGGAACGACGTGACGGCTAGACGCGTCAAGACAGCGACCGCTTACCACTTCGTCTCCAACCATGGTGGAGCAGTGGGATTCGGAGTTGGCCGCTGACTCTTATCGCTTCACCGTCGGTACAACTCGCATGTTGTCGGGAAGACACTTGATGGCTTCCGCCACCCGCGCCTTGAGCGCTTTCGTCCAGATCTCGCGTGCGATCTCCTGGGCGTCTCCCTCGAGTGACCTGATCAACGCCACTCCGAGATAGACCGCGCTGGCTGCCGTGCGAGGCTTGAAGACGACCAGACGCTGGCCATCCGCCTTGACCACGATGCCGGCTCCTTCGAACTCACGCTCGACCGCCTGTGATACGCAGACTGCAACTTCCTCTCTCGTTGCCACGTTTCCCCCCGATTTACGTTAAGGGCGGCCAAAGATCGTCATGCCCATCACGAGACCAATCGCCGTGAAGGCCACCAAGCTCACGAGGATCACGAGTCTCGGATGAGTTACTTCCGTGCCGAAGTACGACGCCAGCTTCCTCAGAACTATCACCTCCTTCCAAAGAAAAAGGGGGTGCTGGCCCACTCGAAGAGCCAGCACCCCCAAAGAAGTACTTCTAGAAGAGACCCAACTTCTTGGCGACGAAGTACGCCGCCGCGGCGAGCACGCCGCTCGAGATGACCGAGGGGATCGTGTAAAGCATGAAGGCCTTGGCGACACCGCCACCGGCGATCGCAAAGCCCTTCCCGACCTTGCCGGCAATGAAGCCGAAGCTCCACTGGCGCTTCTGACAATCCACGCAACGGCCGCTCTCGACGGTCTCGTGAATGCACGTGCGCTGCACGGCATCACGATACGACGAGAAACATGCTCCGCACAGATCCTCCTTATCCGGCCCCTGTCCGGCCGGAGTGAGAATCTGCTTGCGGCACAAGCCGCAGAGCAACATCTTGGAACCATCCATGATTGGGAACCTCCTTTCCTTTTGACGATGATAACCGGTCTCTATTTCTCCTTCTCAGGATCCTCCTTTCTTTTGCTTCTCTCTGCGCGAATGACGGCGTAGAGAGCGTTGCGGGCACGGGGGAAGATGGGGCCGAGTCCGAGGGCTTCCATCCCCGGGCGCTCGAGCGTCCATAGCCGTGCGTCGCCTTCGCCTTCGTAGTAGACCAGGGCTCCGGGCCAGACCGCCTGCGCTTTCTGGCTCATCAGGGCATCCACGGTTCTCAAAGGCGGGTCTCCCTTATTCTTCGTGATGTGCATCTCAGGACTCCTGAAAGGGTGTGGGAAGGCGCGTCACCTCGACACGCACGAGCACCGCGAGGCATTGTACGGATTGCCGTCGATGGTGCAGGGGATTCTGTGATCGGAGCCAGCCATGTTGCTGGTCTCGGTCTTGCCGAATCCCGCCTTGACCGACGCTTCGAGGTAGCGGCAGTCGAACTTCTCGTGATAGACCGCGGTGTCGATGGCGGTCTTGGTCACCCAGTAGGTCGTGCCGCCTGTCTTGGGCGTGGACGGCATGAAGCTCGCCGCGACGATGAGGACGGCGAAAGCGCCCAGGATCGTCAGGCCCTTCGCCCGCGGCGTGAACTTGAACTTGCCCGTCGAGACCGCCGGCTTCTTCCCTTCCTTCCGCTTGGCGAGGAAACTCTTCCACTTCGTCTTGAGTCCGCCTTCGAAGGCCGCCAGGCGGGCGCGCATCTTCTTGAACCTCTCCTTCAGGCCGAGCTTCGGCTTGGCCTGGGGCGTTTCGGAGACCACCGCAACCTGTTCGGTCTTGGGCTTCTCCGCGACCGCGGTCGCCGCTTCGGTCACCTTCGAGACGTCGACGCGGGTCGTGGCCTTCTTCGATTCGTTGCTCATGGCAGATCCTTTCTAATCAGGGTTTGGGTTAAAATACGGACTGGGGGTAGAACGACTACCCCCAGTCCTGTTGGAGGAAACATGGACTTGGGTTGGGTTACTCCTGGGCGCCTTCGACGATCCCGTCGGCCGGCTCCGCCACTTCCGACGGCTCGAGCGCTTTGTCGCTCACCATCTCGGCCGGTTTCGGCTCCTCCTTGGGCGCCTCGACCGGGTGCGGAACGCTGGGAGTCGCCTCGACCTTCTTGGTGTCGAGCGCTCCGTTGGGAAGGACGACGATCTTGTACGCCGCCAGGCCGTCCTTCTTGTCCTTCGGATCGATCTGGCCTTCCTGCGACGTGTAGACGAAGTCCCCAGGCGAGAGGATCATGAGACGCTCAACGCCGATTCCGACCTTCGGGTTCTTCCCGAGCCAGCGCTGTCCGACGGCCTTGTCGTGGATTCCGGCCAAGATCGGGGACTGGGACTTGATCCTGGGCTCGACGGAAGACGACCCGCCGATGCCCGGCTCCACGTAGAGCAAGAGCGCGATCCGCTTGTCCTTGCTCTTGGAGAGCTCCTCGACGAGGAGAAGTGTCTTTTTCTCCTTGGTCAGGATGAACGAGCCCCGCTTGATCGGATTCAGGAACTCCACGGGAGCGTGACGGGCGACGTTCTTCCACACATCGATGCCATTGCCCATCGTGTAGTCGATCGTCTTGCCTTCGATGCGCTCCGGGGTGATGTTGAGGGCGCAGTGCTTGCACACGCCGAGCGTGCCGTCCCCGTCGTTCGGGCACGGCTCCTGCCGCTTGGGGAGGTTCTTGGAGAAGTTGTTCCCGAGCGGAACCCGGGTGAAGCAACGCTCCAGGTTGGGCCTCCCGATCAGGAGGTGGTAGAAGATGCCGTCGTGCGCCTTGCTCTCGAAGACGGTCACTCCGTCGGTGACGCTGAGATTGCCCTGACGCGAAAGGATCGCTGTGAAGAGTCTCATAACTGTCTCCAATGCTGTCGCTTCATTAAGTTCGAAACAGAGCTCGTAGCGACAGTCCGAGCATCCGTTCCATGTACGGGTTCACCATGCCTGTGTCCATTCCGCCGGCAATGTTTTTTCCTCCTCCCGGCGGGTGTTAAAGAAACTTGAAAAGGCGTAACAGTTGGTTATACTTGGATCCATGGATGGCCTTATTGGGGCCAGGGTCGCCGTGACAGGCGCCACAGGCTTCCTCGGGAAGCACGTCATGAAAGCGCTCAAGGATGCGGGAGCGACCGGCATTCCGATCACCCGATCGAGCGGCTATGACCTCAGGATCGAATCACAGGCGATCGGCGCCTTGACCGAGATCCGCCCCGAAGTGGTGATCCATCTGGCGGGAACCGTCGGCGGGATCATCGCCAACATGAACTCCCCGGCCACCTTCTTCCGTGACAACATGTTGATGGGCATGAACGTGGTTCACGCCTGCAACCTCGCCAGGACGCGTCTGGTGGTCACTGGAACCATCTGCTTCCCGGCTGGGACGATGATCAGGATGGCCGACGGCTCTTATAAGGCCATAGAAACGATCCAGGAGGGCCACCACGTCGTTAGCGCGACTGGGAAGGCCCGCAGGGTCAACCGGGTCATGCAGCGCTCGTTTACGGGCCGTTTAATGCGAATTAGGGCTAAGGGTACCGAACCGATCGTCTGCACGCCGGAACACCCGTTCCTGACCAAGCGTGGATGGGTAGAAGCTAAAGAACTCAAGATCGATGATCGACTCATCCACGTCTCATCTAAGAACGTCCGTCGCGAGCAGATCCGACTCCTGCATGGTCAGGATTATGATGAAGCTATCGCCTACAAGGCCGTCATGAGTGGTTCTAGTGCTGGTAGGGTACGCTGGTCTCCTAGACTTATTTCAGATCTTCCGTCGGTTGAACAACCGATTGAAGGCGATATCGCCTGGTTGCTGGGCATGTTTGTTGCCGATGGTTTTTGTACTCCGGAAACCGCACGTGGCCGTAGGCGCGGATCTAAAAATGAGATCGGATTTACGCCTGGATGGAACCAAGAATTGGCAGAGGAAATTGCTAATCATTTTGAACGGGTATGGGGCGTCCGTCCGATTATCCGTCGCAATAGAACTAGTCTATTGGTGACCATCGGGCATCGTCTGGCATGTGACTTCTTTTCGAAGTGCTATAAAGGTGCAGTTCATAACGCTTCTGAGAAAGTTGTTCCAGAGTTCATCATGAACGCCTCCCCGGCCGCTAAGCGAGATTTCCTGAGGGGTTACTGGTTGGGGGACGGATATTTCAAGGCCAGAGGGCCTGATCGTCCTGGTCAATTCTTGGCTACCAGCGGGTCGGTATCACATGTTCTCATGCTTCAAATTCGAGACCTGCTGTTCGATATGGGAGTATGGTCTGGAATCTACAAGAGATATGGACGGCAAGGACATACGATTGAAGGACGTTCTGTCATACAAAGAGACTCATGGGTGACTAGAACCACTGGCCCCAGTGCTGTTCTCCTTCGGGACATCTTGCGCGGAGGAAGTCCGTCCGAAGCACGTGATCGTGAAGTGAATATTCGATCGATCGAATGGCTCGAGGAGTCGGCGACCGAGGTGTACAACCTGTCCGTGGACGAGGATGAGAGCTATCTGGTTGGTGGTCTGGGTGTCCATAATTGCTCTTATCCCAAGGACTGCCAGGTGCCTTTTCGCGAGGAAGACCTCTGGAACGGCTTCCCAGAGCCTACAAACGCGCCCTACGGGGTGGCCAAGAAGGCGCTCCTGGTCATGTGCCAGGCGTACCGGAAGCAGCACGACTTCAGATTCGCTTATCTGATGCCGACCAATATCTTCGGGCCCTTCGACAATTTCCAGGAAAAGAGCTCCCATGTCATTCCCGCGCTGATGAAGCGGTTTATCGAAGCCAAGGAAAAGGGAATCGATAAAGTCACCTGCTTCGGGACGGGGAAGGTGACCCGATCGTTCCTCTACGCTAGAGATGCAGCCGAAGCGATCGTCTTGGCTGCCAAAGACTTGGACTATGATGAACCGATCAACCTTCCTGGCTGTCCCGAGATTTCCATGATCGATTTGGCGACCGTTATCGCCAAGATCGTGGATTACAGGGGCGCGATCGAATGGGACACGAGCAAGCCTGATGGGCAGCCCAGAAGGGCGATCGACGGAACTCGGGTCGAAAAGCTTCTTTGCTGGAAGCCGATGACCACGTTGGCCAACGGTCTTGAGACCACCCTCCACTGGTACTATTCACACCGACATGACCATTAAAATCTCGGTCGTGCTCTCAATCCACAACCGCTCCAAGCTCTTCGCTCGTGCGCTGGAGTCTTATGCCTGGCAGACGATGCCGGCTAGGGACTTCGAGATCGTTCTGATCGATGACATGTCCACCGAAGATCTTTCCAAGGTCTATTCCAAGTACTTGGGAAAGATCAACATACGCCATATCAAGATGGATCACACCCGCCATTCCGCTTTCAAGAAAAGGAACCCGAACTGGAAGGCGGGGGATGCATTCGAGAACTGGTACCACACGCCGGCCATCTCGAACAACATCGGACTGTCGAAGGCGGTCGGCGACGTGATCTGCCTTTGCCACCCCGAGATCATCCATGCGCCGCAGAACTTCGAAATCGCCGCCCGACGGCTTCAGGACAACCTGGAACGAGCCTATCTCTTCGGGTTCACCTACCTCGGTTCGCAAGTTGCGAATCAAGTCCTGGACGGCATCGATATCGCCAAAGCGGGGTGGACTGGGGTCATCAACGTTACCTCTCAGCAGGAAAGGCTCAAGTACTTCGGCCCGAACGAGCTTTACTGGTACACGAGCTTCCTCCCGAAGATCGCCGCCCATGCGATCCGCGGGGTCGACTTCGAGTATCTGGACGGCGCGGCGGGGGAGGATGACGACTTCAAGGAGCGGGTGAGACTGGGAGGATGGCCACCCATCCATGCACCTGAGATCAAAGGGTTCCATCAGGATCATTCCGACGAAAAAGAAAAGCACCGCCAGAGGGACAATGCTTTCTGGGAGGAAGGACTCAAGCATAACCGGGCGGTTCTGGCTTCACGGCGGCAGAACGGATTCCCGCTTCCTGGGAACATGGGCGTCGACTGGACGGGAGCGGAATGCATTGTCGAGGATCAGTACTACCCGATTGAGGAGTCTGGGACAGCTGGGGTGTCTCATTCCACTGGTGTGACGGCGGGTGGTTCATTGTCGATCAAGAAAGTCCTCATGGCGACGATCAATCACGATCATCCCCAGCGAGGAATGGAACACGTCTTCCAGTCCCTGTTCGGGCGGGAGAACGTGCTCAGCTTCGACTTCCTGGAAGAGGGAAGACGCGGATCCCAGAAGCCCAAGATCAACAACGATTTTCTGGCGCTTGTCAAGAGCACAAAGCCCGATTGGATCTGGCTTCAAGTCCAGGATAGCAATGTCATCCAACCCGAGACGATCACCGCGCTCAGACGGGATCTTCCCGGATGTGTGGTCACCCACTGGATGGGGGATATCCGGTCGAAAGTGAAGCCTTACCTGTCGGAGATCTGCAAAGTCACCCATCTGACGCTCATCTCAAGCGTCGGGCAGATTCCACTTTTCCAGGATGCCGGTGCCAAGAGAGTTCAGTACTGCCAGGTCGGTGTGGACTGGAACGAAGACGTGCTGGGGAAGCCGGCCTGGGTTCCGCCCTTCAAGGTTCCCGATGTCGTCTTTATCGGCAACCACTATGGCGTCAATATTGGGGACGACAACTTTCCAGGAGTCGGAGAACGCCTTGATGCGATCAGAGCCCTCAAGGATGCCGGCATTGATGTCGGCGTTGTCGGGACGGGATGGCCGGCCGATGTTCCGATGATCGGCTCCTGTAAGGTCAAGCAGCAGCACCATGTCTGGAAGCGCGCCAAGGTCGCGCTCAGCGTCAATCATTTCAACAACGTCGAGCTCTACTACAGCGATCGCCACCTCGTTTCCATGGCATCGGGGACTCCCCTCGTCTGCAAGTACGTTCCCGGCCTCGAGAAGGAGTTCACCCACGGCGTCGATCTCTTCTGGTACGAGAGCACGGACGAGCTCGTGGACATCGTGAAGACGCTTCTCTCGAATGATGACTTCCGCCAGAAGGTCGGCCGCCAGGGCCGCTATAAGGTGATGAGCGAGCATACCTGGTTCAACAGGATCATCAGCCTCATTCCGACGATCGAAGAGATGCAGGTTCTTGGAAAAGGATTATAGGAATAGTTCGTGATCGAAGAGAACGTTGTCGGCAAGTGGAACTACTCGAACGGCAAGCAATTCCCGTATGGCGACCCAACGACCTACGGCAAGGCCATGAGCTTCCTGGAAGGGTGCGGGGTTGTCGAGGACTGGGGATGCGGCACTGCTTACGCCCGCCACTTTTTGAAAACGGGCAAATATGTCGGCATCGACGGAAGCCCGAGCATCTTCGCCGATAAGGTGGTGGATCTGCGGAAGTACAGATCAGATGCGGACGGCGTCCTGATCCGCCACATCCTGGAGCATAACGTTCACTGGGAGGAGATCCTTTCGAATGCGGTCGCTTCCTTCAAGCAGAAGTTCGTCCTCATCCTCTTCACTCCGTTCTCAGGGGAAACGAAGGTCATGGTCGAGGGGCGTGACGGTATCCCGGACATCTCGTTCAAGCGCGAGGACATCATGAGCCGGCTGTCCCCTCATGGGTTCCGGGAAGAGTCCCTGAGAACTGGCAGCCAGTACCGCATCGAGCATATGTTCTACGTGACACACGCCTAAGGGATCAAGTCGAGCTTGAAGTAGGGATGGTCGCCGAGCAAGGTTTCCAAAATCGGCTTATGTTCCGTCGACACCGGCTTGGCTTCCTTCCACATATCCTTGGTCGTGGGGTGGAGATCGCGTAAATCACAACCGGGTTTCCACGGGAGCAATTTCTCTTCCAGCCACTTGGGGCGCCACTCCGGCAAGTGGCCTGAAACGCTCATCCGGTATTTCATGAGCGAAGCGCTTTGGGCCAGTCCGAAATGGAACATAGGATACTTCTGCTTGAAGTCCGACCCGTTCGACCAGGGCTGGGAAATGTAGTACTCCCCCACTCCGCCGACGTGGATGAAGCGGTCCGGCATCATCGGATCGGTGCAGTGCCAATGAATGGAACGCCAAAATTGAAGCGGGCGGATCCGGAATACCCTCTCCTTGCTCATTCTCACGAAATCGATGGTGTCTTTAAGAGTAGACGGTTCCCAAAGTTCGTCGGCATCGATGGTAAAAATGACGTCGGCTCCAACGTCTTTGGCGATCTTGTGGATCATGTTGCGGTGAGCGACCTGTGTTTCCCAACGCCCCTTGTGCCATATCATCGGTTTCTTCAAGAAGCGATGCGCCTCCTTGAATAGCTGCTCTTCCGTTTCCGGACATTGCAAGCTCGTGGCGTAGCCAAAGCTAGGCTTATCCGTATAGAGGACATGGATCTCGTCGACGGCGTCTTGAATGGATCGTACAGACCAGGCCAAGTACTCGGCACCGTAGTGCAAGGCATAGTAGGCGATCGATTTCATGAAGCCTCCTCCAGACGAGCAATACCAGAATATTTCCCAAGAAGATCTACACGGTCTCGATCCAGAAGGGTCTGGAACTCGGAGTCGTTCGCATAGAGAAGCTGGTAGTAGGTCTCAGCATTGGTCGGTTGGAACTGGCTTTGGTAGTTCACTTCGTGCGCCAGATGTACGACCGGTCGGCTGAGGTCTGTGAACTTGGTGGCCTTCTTCATCTTGAGGGCCATGTAGCAATCATCCCAGCCGTAGACTTTGAAAAGCTCGCAATATCCTCCGATCCGGACATACGCTTCACGGCTGATCGCAAAAATTCCAAGACCTTTTCTCGAAGGGCGCGTGTTACGAAACTCCCCGACCAGAGCATCGATGCGATCGGACTGCTGGAAAGGGGGGACGTTATGTTCAGACAAATCGGTGCACTGTTCGCCGACTACGGCGCTTTCGCAACCAGAAGAGATGGCGTCGATGAGCCCATGGTAGGAAGCGGTCTCGACCAGGATGTCGGCATCCTGGATGATGAAGACATTCGCCGAGGATGAGGAAGCTCCTATATTCGAGGCACGGCAGAGTTCGAAAGCATCAGGAACGAACTTCTTTGTGAAGCCGCCAGAAAGAAGGGTGTCATGTTCCATGACCGAGACCAGAACTTCGCAGTCTTTTATCTTGCTGGCTTGTGAAACCACGATCTTCAGATTGCGCTCCCTGCGGGGAGATCTGTTCGAATACCTGACGATGATGCTGGCCCTCTTCATACGGGCTTGAGGCTCCAGGCGGCATTGATCGGGTTCATGTAGACGCGCTCGTATCCGAGATCGGAAAGAAGACGATCCTCCGAATCAAGCGCCCCGTTCCTATTTTCGTTATGCTCGATCATCACGAGCATGGGAAGTCTGGGGTCTCCTTTTACGAACTCCGCGCTCTCCAGGACTTCTACATCCATGCCTTCGCAGTCGATCGACATGAAGTCGGGAGTCATCATTCCGATGGCAAGCGCCGCCTTGAGCGAGATGAGCTGGACATTCATCCGGTACCAATTTTTGAGATGCGGCCATCTCTTCTTCTCGTTCTCGATCAGCGTGGAAAGCATGAGGTCGCCGTACTGGCGGATGGGAGGGTGGGAAAGCTCCACCATGTTCCCACGAACTTCCTGCTTTCCAATGGCCACTTGTAGGAGCTTCATGGCGCGGTCGCCCTTGTAGGTCTCCTTAAGGTTTTCGAAGGGTAGGGGATGGGGTTCGATCAGGGCGCCTTTCCATCCCAGTTCATAGAGCGCCCGGGTGTTCGAGAAGATGATCCCGTCGAAGGCGCCGACGTCCACAAAGTACTTTCGACGTGGAGGGTTCTTCTCAAAAAACCCCAAGATGAAGGCTTCTTCCCCCAATTGACTGTAGTGCTGCTTCTTCTCGTCCATTAGACGGACTCCAAGAAAAGATCCGATTGATGGAAGTTACCCGACTGTCCCGTGCTCACGCGGCCGATATGCTGCACGAGAGAGGGCGCCGTGGCAAGGACTTCCCCGCCCTTCGAGTAAATATGCTCTCCGGTCGCATAGTCAGAGGGTATAACGAACTGGCGAACTCCTCGATCATAGATATGATCAGCAAGACCATCAGTCCCTTCTCGGGTATGGAGCTCGGCCAGACCTCCATGGTAATAGGGAGCATTGGGAAGGAAAGAGATCGGATACCAGCGTAAACCTTTGGAGTGCGGGCCTTTAACGCCGTAATGCTGATAGAGCGCCAACATCCACTTGTCTTTATGCTTCTCCCGAATTTCAGGAAGGATCACATCGAGACGTGGAAGCCATCCGTTGGCAAAAACGATGTCATCTTCGAGAAAAATCACTTCATCCCACCCGGGAATAGCTTCAACTTCCCGGATCATCCGCACGTGACCGTAAGCGCACTTGGAGAGAAGATACATCTCCCTCCAGTTGTCTTTCTCAGTCCTGCTCATGTCGTGGATGATGATGCGAGGATCGTCTCTGTACCGCTCGATATAGTCTGTGGACGGGCAGCCTGCAATGAGGTGTAGAAGTTCAAAACGGTTGAAGAACCCAGTCTTGGCCAGGCTGTTGATTGCATCATGGACGTAGTTGACGCCGCCAGGACGGTCGACCGTGATCATCGCGGCGACCGCCTTGGAGCCGTCAAAGATGTCCACTTTGCTTATCCTAGCAAAGGAATGCCAAAAAGCTAAAAATAAAAGGGGCCCTGGATCATTGCGACCCAGGGCCCCTTTTTACTGGATGTGACTTACTTGGAGATCGTCTCGAGCCTCTTCAAGAAGTCCTTGCGGGCCTCTTCCAGCTCGGTGACTTTCAGATCGCCGCGCTTGACGTCATCGCGAACCGCATCCAGCTTCTTGGCCAGATCCGATGCCTGACTCGCGACCCCCTCCGCGTACTGCCTGGCGTCGGAGATCGCCTTGTCGAGCGACACCAGTCGGTTCTCGATCCTGACGACGATGTCCTTGGAAGGAATGAAGGTGGAGTTTTGCGCTGTCGACCAGGAGCGGAGCGTCACCGCTCTCCTCATCGAAAGGTTGCCGTTACGGCGGAACGTGATCCAGACGCTTCCCTGCTTCCGCTTGACGGCGTTGTCGATCAAGGTGAGGAAATACTCCGTCGTCGTGAAGGCCGTGTCGTTCACCTCGGTGATGAAGTCGCCCACGGCGAAGGGAAGCGGCGTCCGATGACCCTTGGCGAGCGAACGGATCTCCACATGGATGGAGGGAACGGCCGCCTTCTCGCTCCTGAAGTACTTGAAGAATTCGGCGCCTGAGACGCCGATCTCCAGAAGGGTCTGCCCCAGGTGAGGCCCCACGTTGGAAGGTATCACGGACTCGAGCCGGGTCTTCGCCTTGTTGCGCGGGAGCAGAGTGACCGAGTCGGCCATGGGAATCGCGTTGTCGCGAACCCTGACCGCTTTCACGGGACGGCTCTTCCTGGCCGGACGCTTCGCCGCCTTGGCCGGCTTCTGCCCCTTCGGCAGGACTTCCTTCGCCTGGCAGTGGCGACGGTGACCGCTCCACTTGTAGCCGACGAACTTCCCGTGCTTCGAGCACACGTGAACAACTTTCGACACGCGCTTTGCTTTGTTCGCCATTGCGAACCTCCATTTCTCTGCCGCAAGACAAAAAACCGCTTGCGGTCGGTTTGCTTAGTTCGACATCAACTTCTGGAGACGTTCCTCGCTGGGCTTCAGGTAACCCTTGGCACGGAGCTCATCATTCGTGATGAGCACGCCTTTCTTGAAGTCCTTCAACTCCTGGGCATCGGGCGCAAGCTCATAAACTTCGAGCTTCCAGTGATGCGGGCAGAAGTCCTTGAGAGGAGCCGCCTTTTCGACGGCTGCCTCCGGGTTGGGAGCGTCGCCGATGACCACGTAGTTCTCGTGAGACCTTGCGAAGGACATCCAGTATGTCTTGTCCTTCGGTGCCGGCCGGACTTCCTTTTCAAGACGCCCGTACTTCTGCACCGCTGCTGCGTACTCCTCACAGCTGGTGTGCTTGGGCTTCTTGGTGCCGACTTTCACCCAGATCTCGCCTCCGCACTTCACGCACTTCTTGAGGGTGATGCCCAGCATCCCCATGAAGGCAAGAAAGATCTCTGGAGTGTGGCCGGGTTCCTTGGGCGCTTTCATCTTCTTCGCCATCGCTTGTACTCCTTAGCGGGTGGCGACGCGCGAGTAATCGCGTTCCACCTTCTGGACGAGATGGACGGCGTGCATCAGGATCGTGATGGGCGCCTTCTCGGCCCAGGCAAGGATCGTGAGCACGGTCGGGTTGATCCCGACGACCATGCCGTACTTCTCGATCATGTGAGCGGCCGGGGGGTTCACCTTGCCGCTTTCGATGCCCGAGATGTATCCCTTGTGGGTGCCGATCTTCTTGGCGACGGTTTCGAGCGTGTAGCCCTTCTCGAGACGCGCCTTGCGGACACGTTCGCCGAACGTGACCCACTTGTAGGTTTCGAGCAACTTCCTTCGGAGACTGCGTGCGTCTTTGGCCATGGTTTCCTCCTAGTCACGGGTCGACCGCCCGTAATCGGTTGCGGAGAAATTCCGCGTGATTATCCGTAAAGCGTGAAGGGCCCGAATCTTCCCAACCTCTGGAGGCGGCCTCGAGTAGGCGGGTTGATCTTCTTTGCCCTCTTCGTGCACTTCCTGGTGACCTTGGTCTTTTTCAATAGCACTCTCCTTCTTCGCAGGTCAAAAAGCCGCCTGCGATCAGCCGCTCGTAGACATCGACCTAGTACGTGTGAGGCGGACTTCTCATGGCTTTGACGATGAGGTCCCCCGCCTTCTCTTGTGCCTCGCTGGAAATGCACTCATCATGATCGAAGCAGTGGGTTCTTCCGCACAGCTCACAGTTCATGATCGGGCACTTGAATCCTGGAACGACCGGGAATGTCACATCATCTCCGTCACGGAGACGATAGCACTCGGAGAGCAGGTAGACCTTGTCACCCACGCTCAGGAACGGACGGTACTTGAAGTCGAACGAGATAGCGGTTTCGCTCGCCGGATTCGCTCCAAGACGCTTGATCTCAGATCGTACTTGAGCGATCGCCTTCCCAACGATGTGGACGTCCAATCCACGGTCGTTGGCGAAGTACAATGGGCCACAACGAACTTTAATCACAACGTCCTCCTTTTTTCATGTCGCAAGTCAAAAAAGCCGCCTGCGATCGGTTGCTGGTTCATGGTTATCTGAGCAGCCCGCTCAGGGACTTGTGGAGCTTGGTGTAGTCGCTGTCGTTCTTCTCGACCGATCTGTTCAGTTCGGTTCGGACTTTCACCGTCTTGCCGATCTCATCCTTGAGGATATCTACACGCTGGGTGAGCCGCTTGATCTCCGATTCGAGAAGCGACTGCTGCCGCTCGAGATCGTGGATCTCCCGGGTGAGGCCCTTCCGCTCCTTCCTCTTGTCCTCGCTGTACTGCTTCAGGCCCTTCAGATGACTCTTCACGCTCGTGAAGAGATCCTTGCTGGGGACGAAGATCTTCGCGGTCTCGGGCTTAGCGTGAATGGACTCTGCCACACGGACGGCCGGCGCGCCTCTTTCGGCACGCTTTTGCTTGGTCGCCATGAGTTCTCCTTTCATGATTCGCAGGACAATGCCGCCTGCGATCGGTTTACTTGTGAAACCAATCCCACTTCGACTCGATCCCGATGCCGACCCAGAACCCGTTCTCACATTTGTCACAGACATGAGTCCGTTGGATCAGTCGGTTCGCCCGGAGTACGTGGAGAAGTACTCGCGATAGCACGGCCTAGTCTTCCTTCTTCTCGACCTTTTTCTTCTTCACGTTGCTCATCAGATAGAGCTTCGGGTTGTCCAGCTGATCGACGCTGAAAACCACATCGAAGGCCTCGGAGATCCAGTCGTAGTTCGGTGTCGTCTTGTCGACAACCTCATCGATCTTCTTCCAGAGGATCTCAGCATCGACGTGTCCCAACCGGAGCTTCTCGCCCATGCCCTGGTAGAAGGTTCTGCCCTTGAAGCCTTCGACCGCGGGGAACGGATAGGTGAGGAAGACTTCGAGCTTCTCGAGCTCAGCTTCCTTCCCTTCCGCCCGTGCGATCTTCCAGGCGATCCAGCTCGCGTATCCTCGGGCGAGCGCCTGGCAGACCTTGTACTCCTCCTCCATGTCCGTCTTCTCCATTCGCTCGCGGAACTTGTAGTTCTGATCCGCCAGAGCGTAGGCATGGTCGAGGATGAGCAGGTAGCGCAGGTAGATCGGGTCTTTCAGGTCGATCCGCCCGTCGCCGTTCTTCTTGTAGGCGCGGTCGTTCAGGTTCTCCTCGACGTAGAAGAGCCGCTTTTCCTTCGCGCTGTAGAAAGAGAGCGTGTGCTTGTAGCACATCTCCGCGCCGTACTCTGCGGCATCGTTCACGTTCAGGTCACCGACCTTGCCTTTCAGGATGATCGCCTGTTCCTTGCCGAACTCCTCCTTGAGCACGGTCTTGAACGCGTTGGGTTTCAGCATCCCGATCTCGGGAGCCGTCTTGAACGTCTTGCCCGCTTCCTTCGCCACGAGCGGGATGATTTCCTTGGCGATGTCCTCCAGCTTCTTCTGGAGACCGTCGTCCTGCATGGAAACTGCGAGCGCGAGAATGAACGAGATCACTTGATCCTCCTCAATATGGGGCTCTTGAACTTGGAAAGATTGACCTTCTTCCGCTTGACCACTTCGTTGTAGAAGCAGATGACGCCCGCTTCCTTGTTGGGGTTGTAGACGCCCTTCACGGTGTTCTCCGACGCGGTGCCCTCGAAGGCGAAGCCATCGTCGTGCAGCTCCACCCTGTCGACGAAGATACGGAAACCGCCGCTCGCGCATTCGATCTTGAAGGGCGCGAGAACGCGGAACGCAAAGCAGATGTCCCGATCAGCTTCGTGCTCTCCGCACGACTTGAAAGCCATCACGATGGACATGGTTCCCCCTTGCAAAGTTGAAGGTCAAAGCATGTAGCCCACAAGGGCCGACATGGACTGCGCGAGGTAGTCGCCTGCCGGAACCGTCGGATACTTCTGCTCGTGCCAGGCAAGCACCGACGTGAAGAACTGCTTGACCGTGATACCGCTCTTCTGAAGGCTGCGCAGGAGCGCGATCCGCCGCGCGATCATCGGACGTGACCAGTCGCCCGCATACGGGCTGATGAAGACCTCAAGACCTCCCATCTTGAGGATCTCTTCATACACCACGTGGTTCTTCTCGAACATCTCTCCCATGAGTTCCTTGCCGAGATCTCTCACAATAGTCTCTCCTTGGGGTTAAAAAAATTTGGCCTGCCGGGCACAGGCTACCCGGCAGGCTGTAAAGTAAGTGCGCCTCCTACCTTTCCGGGGCGAAAGCGCAAAAGAAACTACTTGGGTTTGGACGGCTCGCAACTGCGGCAGGTCACTTCGGCCAGAACTTTCTCCTGACCGGAAGTGCAAGGTTTCGCGTCGACTACTCTCTCACATTCATCGCAGATCACGAACTGCATGTGGCGATGGAAGGAATGGTTGCACAGGATGGCCATCGCCTCTTCGACGGCTGCAACCTTGTCATCGGGAAGATCTCTGTGCCCGAGACGGATCCACTTGAGGTTGTTCTCGCCATCCTCCACGATCTCGGCCCACCAGGGGCCTACGAACTGCACAAGCCGCGTCATCCTGTTCCCGATCCAGTCGCTGATGACTTCGAACTTCGGGTTCCTGCACAACTTCGATCCCAGCAACTGGAGAACCGAATTGAAGCTGTGCTTATTGACGTTTTCCAGCATGCCGCCCTTTCTCCTGATGGGCCTGCTCACCGGCCAGCGTGCCGCAGGTCATTTCCGCCTGCGGTCGGATGAAATAGTTTACTACGTCTTCGAGATGGCGGGCTTTGCCCACGTGCCGCTGTACCAGACCTCGTGCCCTTCCTTGACCAACTTCATGACGAGATCGGGATAGTTGCCGACCTGGTACTTCAGCTTGCCGGCCGCGTCCATGCGATCCATCCATTTCGCCATGTGGAGATCCCACGTCCAGAGCGCCTCGTCATCGCAGAGGTCGCGGCTGATCTCGGTGCCGCACTCGCCGTGCCAGGCGCGCAGCTTCTTGTTCAGCCAGCTCAGCTCCATGGGAACGAGTCCCTTGTGCTCGGAGATGATGATATGCTGGCGCTGGCAGCCGACATGGAACTCCTCGATCTCGGACGGGACGATGAGCTTGTTGTGGATGTCCTTGAGAGTGCCCGTGAAACTGACAGCGATCTTCATAGCTCTTCTCCTACATTCGCAGGTCATTACCGCCTGCGATCGGTTCCTACTTCACATCTTCCGGACTGACCTTCTTCACGAACTCCTTGATCTTCTCCTCCTCGATCGTGAGCGCGCGGAGACTATGCGTGTAGCCGATCGAGTCCTTGAAGATGATCTTGTCTCCCACTTCGAAGCCGGCGCCGAGAAGTGCCGCGTAGACGCGCTTCATCTTCTTCAGGACGGCCTTGTCTCCGACGCTCCAGGGAACGTAGATGGATACTTTCATCGTGAGTCTCCTAACCGTTCATGCATAAGGCCTTCTTATAAGCCAGGTGTCTGGTGAGGTTTCTGGCCACCCACTCCATACCCCAGGTGTCTACAACTCCCCAGTTCTTGCGGCCTTTCCTGACGCCGTGACATCCGAACCGGTATCTGAGCGTGTAGTTCATTTGACCTCCAGATTGATCACGCGCCCCGTCTTCCGGCAAGCGCTTGAGTTCTTCTTGATGTGGGCGAGCGCCCGGACGGGACTGTGCCGGTAGATTGCCTTGAACTTCTCCTGGTGGTAGAACGAGGTTTCGTACTCGTACTCTACGCCGTCGATCGCGAGCTTCACGGTCTCCGGCCGCGTGCTGGTGGAGACCAGACGGACTTCGATGGTCTTCGCCATCTCAAGCTCCCTTCTCTGGAGTGACTCCGAACTCCTTTTCCGCTTTCGTCGCGCACGGCGGGCAGTAGCCGTGGTTCAGGTTGAGCTTCTGTTTGGGACTGCCGGGCTTGACGCCGAACTCGATCTTGCAGGTCATACAGACGTCGATGATCGGCTGCATTCCTGCGGCGATGATCTCCGCTTTTTTCGCTTCGATCTCAGTCGGGCTCATGACCCCTCCTGCTTAGGCTTCCACCGGACAACCGTCCCGGGAGCCTGCGAGTTGATCCACGCTTCGGCAACCAGCGTATTCAGCCCGTTGTTGAGCAACGCGGAAGCCCGGCAGGAAACACAGAACGGAAGCCCGATGCAGCTTCCATTGCGGATGTGGACTTCAGACTGTTCGATCAGCATCGAGACAGCGTCCGCGAATTCACTTACACCCATGATTGGTTCTCCTTTCAAAGCCGCAGATCAGAGCCGTCTGCGGTCGGCGCCTTGGGAAAGGGGCCCACCCCACTTCTGGAGTGGGCCCCTGTTACGTCACATTCCCGGTCGCACGCTAGTACGTCTTCTGGGCCCCTTCGGCCGCCTTCGGAGCCGGTGCCGGCTCCGTACCGCACGCATGATTGGAGATCTGGACGTAGTCGATCTCCTCCGCCTTCTTCTCCTCGGGCTTGGCCTGCTCGCCCGCCGTGACAAACGTCACGGTGAACGGCATCTTCATGGCCAACGCTCCCTTGGAGACTCCGTCATGCCGTCCCCAGGCGTAGAAACCTCCCGCCCACAGAACCGCCACGACGAGTGCCAGGATCTTCCTCTTCATAGGTGTATCACCCCCCTTCAAGAAAGTAGGAAGTCAAAAAACTAACGTTTCTTCTTGCGCTTGGGCAACCGAACCACGATGCGCTTTCTCAGCTTGAGCTGCTTAGCCTTTTCCTTCCGATCCTGAAGAGCCCTGTTGAACTCTTCCCTGTTCTTGAGAGTTTCAGCAGCCTTCTCACGGTTCCACTTTACGACTTCTTCGGGCGTCGCCGCATGACGACGAAACCCCTTCTCCTGCCGCATTGCACGGCGGCCGACCATCATGATCGGGAAGGTGCGAAGCTTCGTCATGAGGTGGAACCCACCCTTGGGCGGAGGAGTCGTGGCAGGCTTCCGGTTGAGATCAGCCAGGTACTGCGCATACTGAGCCGCGTACCGATCTTCCTCCTTGACCAGTTCCTCGAATGAGGCAACAGCCGATCGGCGAGCGTAGTAAAATGGATCAGTGATGCGGTAGTAGTCGGCCGGCAGATCCTTCTCCTGTTGACTCTTCATTTGAACTGCCACTTCGGCTTCGTCCCAAAGTTCGCAGTCGTCGATCGGAGGCCCAGACCAATCCATCGGCGTGTAGGGCAGCTCAAGTTTGAGCATGGCAGCAATGGCTTCAGGATCGCGAACATATCTGTCTCCGCCGTACACGAGTCCGAACGGCCCAAACTTCATCGTCGACTTGGGCGCGTCGGGATCGATCTTGCGCCTGATGCACTCGCATTGCCGATGCTTCGTCTTGCCCGTCCCTTCGCACATCTCACAGCTCGGGTTCGGGATGTACGTGACGCGTCCGCGTTCCATTGCCCGCTCTTGCCACTTCTGCCTGCCTTTCAGGCCCAAGACAGCCCAGAAGTAGGTGCTCATGAATTCCACTCGCGGAACGATGGAGAGATTGACGTCACGCTCGTGAACCTTGATCGACTTGGGAAACTCGATGAGGCCAACTCTTGCATCAAGGACTCCGATGACCCACAGCTCATGCTCGTGCGTGGCATCGTCGTACCAGAGTGCAGGAGCGCAGTCCTGTACGGGGAACCTTACCCTCACTTCGTCGGAGGCATCTTCGAGAACCAGTCTGCACTGGTCTCGCAACATGCCTGTGATGAGCTTCCCGCCGTCGTCGATCTTCTTGTCCAGGACGAGCCGCTTGTTGAAGTCGCTTTCGTACTTCAGCGTGTCGCGATTGTCCCAGTAGCGGGTCAGGATGTCCGGCGTGGATCTGCATTCGAAGCAAAGGCTGAGCGTGATCAGACTCTTGCGGAGTTCCGACTTCGTGCTTTTGGAGATCTGATACAAGGACATCGGCCGAAGGATGTCATCGCCCTTCTCGACATTCTTGAACCGCGTGACCGGAACATTGGTCGCCTTGAGACTGACAGACCGTTCTCGGCAGATCTCGCAAGTCCTGGCCTCGATCTCCGGGCGCGCAGGCCACGCAAGGTCGATGTCCCATACCCGCTCGCCACGGGCGTCCTCGACATGTTCCGCCGAGAGCGGATAGAACGAGAACGGAGTCGGGCGAACCTCGTCGGTCATCATATGACCGATCGGATCCCAGTCGATGATGTTCCTGGCCGCATCGAGCAACGGCTTGTAGAGCCTGAAGATCCCTTCCGTGATCGAATCGATCCGTTGGCGGATCTGGTTGTCGTAAGGGATGCTCTCGGCCCTGTTCGACCAGTCGGTGAGCTCGCTCTGAGCCCGGGTGAGTTCGATCCCGACCTCTTTCCTCTTGACCGGGTCGATGGTCTCTTCCAGCTTCTTCTTGAGATCGTCGACTGTGTCGTAGGCCTTTGAACGGGCCTTTTCGATGACCGATGCAGGTTCCGTCGTGCCGATCCGACGTTCAAGGAACGTGATCTCACGGAGCTTGCGCTCGATCAGGTTCTCGACTTCGCCGATGGCGCCCATAAGGTCGCCGCCGCGGCCGGCCGAGTCGATCTTCTTGCCGCCGCCGCGCTTGGTCAGGCTGTCCAGCAGGTTGCGTACGCGCTTGTTGATCTGCTTGGACTCGTCAGCGACGACCCGACCGTACTCGATCAGGTTCATCGACTGGCGAGCTGCTTCGATGCGCTCGTAGTCGGGACGGAGAATCGGCGCGTGAAGTTCTTCCTTGGTCAGCTTCCTCAGGAAGACGTTCGAAGGAACCGACTTGTGGACGGCGTGGCGGATCTTCGCTTCCAGCCGATCGTACTCGAAGGCATCCTCACGAAGCGCCTTCTTGTACTTGGTCTTCATCAGGAACCTTGCGGCCTTGATGAGCTCGTCTTCGCTCATCTTGGGGTTGTTGCTCTTGATGTTCTTGATGTCGGCTCTGATCCTGTCCGCGAGATCCTGGTACGCCTTGCGGACGTTCTCATCCTGCTCTTCGGCCAGGTAGAACTTGCTCGTGAGGCCCGTGCCTGAACTGAAGCCGTCAGGATGACACGTGCGGCAGAGCCGCTTGCCCACGTACAGGAGGAGCTCGAATAGTTCCTTGACGAGCTCGGGCGCGTGGAACTGCCCGTATTCCCAGCGCTGCACTTCCTTCATCGAGAGCGTACGGAGCGCGCGGGCGCTTCCGAAGTCGGAGTTTCCGATCGGAGGCTTGCCGCAACGCTCGCAGATGATCTCATCGGAACCGAAGAAGACCTGCCCGCAAGTCTTGCACACGTTGTGGTTGGACAACTGGTGCTCATTGCACTTCTCGCAAGTCCAGGAGTACCGATACTTGGACTCCTTCTTCAGGCAGGGGAAACACAGGGGACGTACCTCGCCCGTCTTCCGATCCTTGCTCATGGAAACGTCTGGGCCAGAAGTGGGACACCACAAACACTTCAATGCTTGAGTCATAAGACTCTCCTAAAGCTAGAGAGCAATCCCGTCTCTAGTCGGGTTGATAGTTAAGCTCGGGCGAGCGCCCACCCCAACGCGGGGTGGGCGTTGACGCCCGCGCTTTAGGCGTGGTGAGTTATTGCTGTACCTTCGGCGTGGTGAGCACAACTTTCGAGATCTGGAACGATCCGCTGTAGCCGATGAAGAAGAGCACGTTCTTGGCTGGTACCGAGTGGTTCCCGCTCAGCGAGACGGTATTCCAGTCTGCCTTCCAGGTGGAGTAGTCCTTGCCGTCCAGACGCACGACGAGCGCCTCTTTTCGTACCATGAACGTCACCGTCCGCGGAGTGCCGGCGGTGAAGGCTTTGCCTTGCACACCCAAGCCGCTTGCTCCGGCTTCCTGCCCGCCCACCATGTAGAGGCCGTTCCACGCGCCTTGGTAGGCGTCGAAGATGTAGGCGACTTGTTTCCCGCCGCCGATGAGTCCGATCCCAATATCGCTGGAACCTTCTTTCCTCAGGATCTCCATCGAGAGGTCATACTCCTCAGGCGGCGTGTAGCTCGTCTGGATCTTGGCATGAGCGGCGCCGGCAGTGCAGGTGAGTGCGCCGCCATTCAATTTCCACGTGCCCGCGACTGCACCCTGCTTCGTGTCGACGTACTTCATGAGATCGACGGTCTCCAGCTTGCGCTTCTTGTCGAAAGCGAACGTAGCGCCGGTCAGAATCTCGGCCGGCTTCTTGGGGATCAGACTTTCGACTTCGTCCTTCTTGACGGTCAGCTTCGTGCCCTGAGGCGTGGTCACATCGTAGGAATCGCCAGCGTCATGAAGGTCGACCCACTCAACCGTCTTGCCGGACTTGAGCTTGAGCTCATCCGCCACCGCGGGCGTGATCATGAGCAAGAGTGCGAGCATGTACTTCATAGAACCTCCATTTATCTCACAAGTTATCTTACAGGATCGAAGACACAACCGGGAAAGCCTTCCCATCGGGCATCACGTGGAACATGTCCTTCTCGGACAAGGACGGCGCTTCGAGCCCCAGTCCCGCATAGGCGGTGCTTAAGGCGCCCATTGCGTACGCGAGCGAGCGACGGGCCTCATCGTTGTTCTTCTCGAAGTCCAGCCGCCGGAGCGTCAACTCAATGCCGCCCACACATGCTGCCAGCTGATCCATTTTGCGAAGCCTTGCAATGGCCTTCAAGTACTTCAACTGCTCTGATACTTCAACTACGAGCTGAAGGAGTCGTTCCATGGTTCTCTCCGTTCTTTTATTGACATGGTCAAGAAGGCGCCATGCCTCGCCTTTTCATTATGCGGACGTCTTGGCCTTCGCTGCGGTCGTGCGCTCATCGTGCTCCTTGCGGAGCTGCGCGAGCTTAGCCTTCTCGCGCTTGAGCACTTCGGGATCTGGCGTGTTCTCATCATCCATCTCCATGAAGGCGATGTTGTCCGAGAGATCCCAGATCTCGGCGCACTTGGGGCACATGTCGTAGACCGGGCCATGCATCCCTTCTTCCCAGTCCCTGCGGGTCTCGAGATCCTTCTCGAGGAACTCGAGATCGCACCTCGGGCAATGCGTGGTCTCGGTAGAGGTCTGGATCCGCCTCTTGGACTCCACGAGACAGGGGATGCACACGGGAGTCCATTCATCGCCGAAGGAGTCGCTCTCGGTGCAGAGCTCCTTCGTGGGCTTCGTGGTGCAGAACCCTTCGATGGCAAACCCACACTGGGTGCCATGCTGACCGGTGATGCCGCGCGTGTTTCCGGGCATAGCCATAACCAATCTCCTAAGTGACAGGTCAATCCCGCCTGCCATCGGGTTTGTAGTTCACATTAGCGTCCCAGCCCCCGCGGGCTGGGACGTTGGAATGCGAGCTAGGCTCTCTGAGCGAGCTGGTGGCGGAAACACGCATTGAGCGTCCGCCACATATCCGGGTCGCTCCCGGTAGGCAGCTTCTTGAAGGCCGCCAGCTTGTACTCGCCGAGGGCGAAGACCACCTGCCGGAGGTGTCCGGCAGCCTCTCCGCGCAGGAAGCGGAACCCGTAGTCCTGCTCGATGGACTTCACCAAGTTCTCGGCAAGACTGATGAGCGCCTTGCGGTTGATGGTCGTATTGACCATCAACTTCTCGTTCCGCTCGAGCCGGGCGCCCACCGCCTCGAAGCGAGGGTTGGGCTCGTTGTTGAGCTTGAAGGTATTCGTGTGCAGGTCAACTCCCACCTGCGAAGGGTGCCGGATCGCCGTGTTGTCCGTGACCTCGACTTCGAGGTAGAGGTTGCCGTTCCCGACGAAAACGGCGTGGAAGAGATGGTGTTCGGTGAGCATGCGCTCATCTCCTTTTTTTGGCCCTCGCCGCGGGGCCATGCGCCATAGGTCGTTACCGCCTATGGTCGGTTGCTAGTAGCTGCTCTGCCTTCTCCAGGTCATCCGGAAGAAGGGCTTACAACGATGGTGGATTGCCACCATCATTCGCGCCGAGGGGTCGTAAACCCTTGACCCCTCATGCGAGGGGCCGTCTGCCCTTGGCCGCCTTTCCACGAAGGCGAAGCAGTATCGGCACTCACCAAGGAAAGCGGAGCGGCATCCCTTGCAGATGACGCCCGTACCACCTTCGACAGGGCCGCAATAACGGCACATGTCTAAGTCTCCATTGACCACACGCTGATCAGTGCGCCATAGGTCGTTACCGCCTATGGTCGGTTTCCTCGCGGACGTGTGCCCACCCCTTTCGAAGTGGACACGCGTCCGCCCTCCCCTTTCGGGGAGAGCGTTCGTTCGAACCATGGATGCGAGACTCCACGCTGGGGTTGCTTCTCCAGGCGAGTCAGCCTCACGGCTGTCCCGCCAGTACCTAGAAGTCTTCCGCGCTTCATAGCGTCGCATTTCTGATTCGGTGGATAGCGTGGTTTTTCCCTGATCGATCACCCCTCCCCAGTGATCCCGTGGGGATGCGGAAGTGCTTTTGACGGCCTTCCTGGGTCCTTTAGCTTAAAGCTTCCCGAAGCGTGCCTTCGAGTCAGGCACAGTCCGGGCACTTCCCTTCCACCGCCCTTTAGTGGGCAAGCGGTTGGGTTCTTTGCGTAAAAGCGATCGAATCGGGTTTGTTTGCGGCCTAGCAAAGTCCATTACTTCCTCGACGGATTACGTCGGCCGATGTGGCTGTCGATTGTCCCTTGAACCCATCCCTTGCGGGCGGGAGGAACAAAGCGGCCGAAGTCCCTATGACAATCGAGAAAGGATTACGCTGACTGCATGACCTCCCATTGCGGGAGAGCAGTCAGTTCATCCATTCCCATTCAAGGGAACCTCCCCTACTGGAAGTTACCCTCATCAGGTTCCTTCTTTCAGGACAGTGATATCGAGACATTTAGTTCCTTGATGGAGGAACCGCCCCTACACGCTTTGTCTCTTGGGGAAGACCCGTCATCGCGCCGCGTCGCAACTGCGACCTTGCGCTACGTTTTACTCAGGATCCGTCTCACGATGAATTCCATTGCGGATTCTTTCGAATCCATCGGAACCCCTTTCGGGTCTCCTCTTTCGAGGGCAATCATCTCGACGATCCCTTTAGTGGCCGGAACCGTTTACAACCACGGTTCCAACTCGGCAGGGCCAGTAAGCCCTGCGGGTCTGATAGGCGGGTGCATCGCAGCTGTCGTGCCGCGAGTCCTTGTTAGGCATAGAGAGCTTTGCTTACCCTAGCGGGCATTCAAGAGCAGCCCTGATCACCTTACGGTGACCGCCACTCTCACGGCGCGCTGCCCCAACTTCAGGGGTTCAGCCGCTTAGGCCTACCAGTTCTCGCAGCCGATGTCTCCAAGACCAACCTTCCACCCGTACATATGACCTTGCCGCCGAGCGGGTACTGCACTCGGGAAGGCACCGCTTCCACCATGGAGAGCGGCACCCGCTTCTTAACGGCAGGTCAGCGATAGAGGGCTTAGGGCCTTTCGGCCCATGGCCCTAAGGAGAGCTTTTTACTAGCCTCCCCCAAAGGGGTGTTTGATCGGGCGGAGGGTCTAAGCCCTGTCACACTCAGGGCCTAGTGGTCGGTCTCCGCCTGAAGGTCGGTCAGGTAGCTCATCGGCCGCTCGCAGGTATGACCCGCAAAGCGCTCCATACAAGCCGCCCACTGGCTGAGAAGCCAGCGCCCTCGGGCCCCACTACGACAGAGCCAAAGGGACTTGATCCTAGGGTGCTCAGGTACTCCCATCAATTCCATTGGAACTAATTCCCAACGGACTTGAGCATTTCCTAGGCCGGGGGGTGTCTGGAAGAGGCCACGGTTAATGGCCCTTATTCCAGCCCCCGTATTACCTAAAGGGGGAAAATCCCGCCTAATAGGCCCCCAGGGGCCACCCCCTGGATTATATTCACGGATTTATTTATTTAATTATTTAGGGTATTTTAGGGCCTATAGCCTATAGGCTACCCCCCCCCCCCCCCAGCCTAGGCCCTATGCCCAGGCTCCCTATAGCCTCTAGGCCCTAGGAGCCCTTTTTGGGGTGTTCCTAACCTTGATCCCGAATATCGGGCTTTTAGGCACTCTCGACACCGACCGCAAAAGGACAGGTTCTTCCACAGCACCCTTTTCCCACATCGGCAACAGGGCCCTCTGAATATGTTCATGCTTCCGCTCCCGTAAAGACCTCCTGGGCCCTAGAGGCTAGGGTCTAGGAGAGCCTTCTGGGCTTGGCCTAGGCACCCTATGGCCTTTGGAAGGGGCATAGGGCTGGAACGGGTAGACCCTAGGCTTACCGGGGTACCCTTATACGTGATGATAAAAGAGGCTATTATCCGTGATCTGCACGATTTCTCTGGACATCGAACCCTATTTGGACTATAAAATAATTCCGATGGCAGGACGCCGCGCGCATATCGACTCCAACCGATTTGTTGAATTCCTCGAAGCTATCCCCGAAGACGCCAAGGGCCAGGGCTTCTGGAGAATTAAAAAAGAGACGGATGGGGCTGACGGCCGCGGTGTTGTTCACAGCTACGTAGGTTATTTGCCCTTCATGGCCCAGGAGTCCTACGATACCCTTCGAATTAAAATCAAGGACTCTTTCGGGGAATTCAGGGGCCCTGGAATTTATTACGCCATTCCCTGCGATGATCGAAAGGCCGAAATCAAAAATACCGACCAGGTGAAATTCAGTTTCACGGTTGAGGAGATCCCCATGCCCATTCCCAACAATGCCTCGAACTCTCAGACCGTGAGTCCCCTCGACGCGATCAAAAAAGTCCATAAGGATGTGGCCGAGGTTAGGGCCATGGAGATGCAGGAAAAGCTCATGGAGAGAGTCCTCAATGGAGGAAAGAAGGAAAAAGAGGAGGATGATGACGTGAAGGACACCTCTTTTGGCGGCAGCGGCATGCAGGAAATGCTGATGTACAAGATGATGTTCGGTGAGGATAAAAAGACCAACGAATCCGCCGCCTCGGCTCCTGCGATGAAGGAACTCATGGACGCCAAGATCGACCTGAAGATGTCCGAGATGAAGGCCATGATCGCCGAGGGCAAGGGCTCGAGCAACCTCGAGAAGATGATGGAGAAGCTGGTCGAGCTTCAGACCAGGCCACGCGACGACGACAAGTTCGAGAAGCTTCTCGAGAAGATGATGGCCAAGGAAGACGCCGCACGGGCGGAGTCGAACAAGGAGAACGCCTTCCAGTCGATGATGGCGATGATGACCAAGCAGGCCGAGGAGCGCGACAAGCAACGCGAGGCCGACGAACGCCGCCGCGCGGAGGATCAGAAGGAAGAGCGGCGTCGCATCGAGGATGAGCGCAAGGAAGAGAAGCGCCGCCAGGATGAGGATCTCCGCCGCCGCGAAGAAGACCGCAAGGAAGAGCGGCGCCGTGAAGAGGATCTCCGCCGCGCTGAGGTGAAGAAGTACGAGTCCGATCTCGAAGAGCAGCGCCGCCGCTTCGATGCTGAGCTCTCCATCCGTCGTGAAGAGATCAAGAGCGAAGCGATCAAGGCCCGCGAATATGCCCTCGAACAGGGCAAGATGCAGTCCCAGCTCTTCACGGTCTTCAAGGAGAATAAGGACTCGTCCCTTGACTTGACCACGAAGATCGTGGATACTTTGACTGGCGCTGGGCTTTCCTCGATGAAAACGGCCCAGCAGGCGGCTGAATCGATCATGTCGATCGCGGCTAAGGTCGACAAGACGAAGGACAAAGACGATGAGTTCAGCATCGGTGGACTTCTCAAGGACTTGAGCGGTCTTGCGGGGCCGCTCCTGGCGCCCTACGCGGACGCCGATGCAAAAATGAAGATGCTCCAGTCGATCTCGAAAGTCGCTGGAGCGGGCGGGCTCGAACAGCTGGCTGGGGCCTTTGGGGGCCCGATGCCGGGCGGGCCGCCCCAGCAGCAGATGCCGCCTCAGATGCCTAGGGGGGATAGCGCTCCGCGCCCGTCGCGCCCTGCGCAGGCCCCGAAACAGAATGGAGGGATGAACGTGCTTATCCAGAACTTCCTGCAAAAGTGTCCCGAGATCAAGTACGCGATGATCGCGAACATGCAGGATAAGCTCGGAGTCGACATGTTCATCGACATCATTCTCGGGCTCGATCAGCCGGTCATGAACAGCCTGATGGTCAACCTTCCTCCCCAGTTCGTGGCGAATGCAGTCGCTCAGGTCTGCACGCCCGAGGAGAAGGCTGTCATCGCGGCCAACATGGACTGGTTCGTCGAGCTCAAGAAGCTCATGATCGAAGAGCTTTCGGGTGATGACGATGAGGGCGAAGACGAAGCGCCCAAGGCCCCCAAGCCGCAGGCTGGTCTCGCTGCTCAGGCCCCCGCGCCGGCTCCCAAGCCGATGCCCCAGGCCGTGAACGTCGTGCCGCCCCAGGCGTAACCTGAAAGGGAGTCCTCTTGGCCAGAATCTTCGAGGCTCTCTCGGACTTTTACTCGAACCAGCTCGGGCTTCCTGAATCCAAAGTCACCATCACTCCCATTCCTGGTGGTGATAAAGGAACCAAGGCGACTCTTGTAAGAATGAAAGAGATCGTCTGGAAGTCTCTCCGCCATCCCCAGCACAGTCCCGTGATCAGGATGGCCTCGGCAAAGGCGATCCTGGGCGCGGGATGCAAGCCGAAAGATTACCTCTGCGAGTACGATGCGATGCACACCTTCGTTCGCGATAAGATTCGCTGGACGAGAGATGCGCGTCGTCATGAGACGCTTCAGTGGCCGGCCCGTACGCTCGCCATGGGCATCGGCGACTGCGACGACAAGAGCATGCTTTTGGCCGCAATGCTCCTCCACGTGGGATTCCCCGGAGTTGCCTTCAAGGCGATCGCTGCCAATCCCGCGGTGCCCGATCAGTACACCCACGTCTATGTGATCGCGGATCCGAGCGGCAAGGAAAAATGGATCGCGAGCGACCCGACGGTCGACAACGCGAAGCTGGGCTGGGAGAGCCCGCTGATCCTGAAATCGATGGCCGTGGAGCTCTAGGGAACGACTGATGACTCCAGACCAAGAAGCTCTTGGGGAGCTTGCGGCGCTCCGCGCCAAACTTGAGGCTTCATATATAGAGGAGGCTCCGATGCATCAGCAGCCCTACACGCTCTCGGTCGAGCTCACGGAAAACGGGATGATCGTCCGCTACCGTGAAGCGGTCAAGCAGGTTCGCGAGATCCGTCCGGCGCATAATTCCATTCTTTCCGAGAGCATGATCCAGGGGATCAAGCTCGGGCTCACCTCCTTCTTCGGTGATGATGACGGGGAGGAGTGGAACGAGAAGAAGCAGAGGAAGATGCAGATCATCGATACGGTGATCAACAAGCTCACCGAAGAGTCCAAGCCCAAGAAGATCGAGGAGTATGTCTGGGAGCAGAGGCTTCTCTCCTGCCGCAATTCCCAGGATCTCGCCGGAGCGATCGAGACGGCGAAGGCCGCATGGGTGGCGGCCCGCGAACTCATCCATCAGGGCAAGTTCAACCCTTATGGGCATGTCGGCTATCTTACCGGCATGCCCGCGCCCGCTTATGCTCAAGCTCCCATGGGCATGGGCGACTACATCGCCACGGGCGAGCCGCCCGATTTCAGCTTGGGGGCTTGAAGGTTCAGGAACTATCCTTTAGAATATCCTGAAGGGAGATCGATCCATGCGCGCTGTTGAAATCATGGGCCTTGCTGCTCTGGCCATGTCGCCCACGGCGAAGAAGTACGTCAAGCACAAGATCAAGACGCTGATCGTGAAAGAAGGCTACTCTGTCAAGCAGGCGGTCGCCGTGGCTTTCAACATGGCCCGCAAAAAGGGGTACAGAGTCCCCAAGGTGAAGGCGAAGTAGCCATGAACCTCTCGCACTTCGACGAGCCTCTGGGTGAGTTCGAACTCAAGCCCTGGCATCTTGCCGCTGGCGTGATTGCTCTTGGCGGACTCGGCGCGCTCGCTTATTTTCTTTTCATCAAAAAGCAGGCTGGAGTTTTCGCGGCGGGCCCTGGAGCTCCCGCTCCGATGGCCCCGAGCGCGGCAGCTGCGACTCAGTGCGTGAAGCTCGGCATTCAGTCCGAACCGATTTTTGATGAGACCGATGAGCTCGTCGTGGCGATGCGTCAGGCGAAGGCGCATGGAAAAACCGTTTATAAAGTTTCCACGGGAAGAACGAGCGTGCTCGGTTCGAGAAATCGATTCCAGGAAGTTGCGATCTGGGCGTGTCCGAAAGGCGTGAAGCCTCCTGCTGAAACCATGCAGGGCGACGACGACGACGAGGAAGAACTTTCTCTTCTCGAAAGAACGAGACGGAGAATTCGTTAACGAAGTTCATTTTGTGCTTGCGTACAAGAAGCACAAAGATATAATCATGTGAACGGGACGAGTAAAGCGTCCGGAAAAATAAAAAGGGCCAGAGTGGGCCGAGATAGTGGGACTATCGCGGCCCTTTTTTCTTAGGGCTCGCGGAATGAGGAATCTGGAGACGAGAGGACTCATGACGATGGGTGTTGAAGAGACGCCCCGCGAGAACAAGGAACAGTTGAGTCCGGAGCCGAAGGCGCCGCCTGAGGCGAAGACGATGAGCTCCGGAGCCGAACTCAAAGGTTCCGAGGAACTCCGGAAGAAGAGGGCCAAGACGCCCGCGATCGAGGGTTCCCGGCGCCTTACATGCAAGCGCTGTGGCCACTTCCTCGTGGAAATCAAATCGAAAGACTACGAGGCGGCGACCATCTGCTCGCGCTGTAAAACCGAGAACTACTTCTCGTTCGCCCATCAAGAGCTGAAGTAAGGTTGTCAACCTAACTTCCGAGCTGGCGCAACACAGGGGCTGTAAGAGCCCGAAAAAGAGAGGCCGCAAGGGCCTGCGTGGTAACCAAACTCTTTTTCGGAGTTGGCCACATGCTTTCCAACACGAAGGGGAACTCCTTCGCCGATCCCGAGCTCGCTCTGGATCTGGGCGATGAGTTCCTGGATGAGGAAGTCCTGGGCGACGAGTCCATTGAGGCCGTCGAGGACACCGATCTCGAGGAAGGCCTCGGCGAGCTGGGCGCCCACAAGGGCCGCCGGCGTCGTCGTCGCAAGAGCCGCGCCCGTCGTCTCCGTCGCATGGGCGGCAAGAAGCACCGCCGCCGTCGTCGGAAGCACGCCGCCAAGGTCACCCGCAAGGGCGGCCGTCGGCGTCGCCGTCGTTCGCGCAAGGCCCTCAAGGTGCAGATCACGGAAGCTCCGAAGCGGAAGCGCCGTCGTCGGAAGCATGCCCGTCGGGCTCGTCGGATGGCGGGCGTCCATGGCCTGTACGGCATGGAAGACTTCGACGGCGAAGAGATCGGCACGCTCGGTGCCGGCCGCAAGCGTCGTCGGAAGCATCGCAAGATGAGCAAGGCGTCGGCGAAGCGCAAGGGCAAGCGTCGTCGGAAGGGCGCGCGTCGCGCTCACCGCTACAGCGCGGGCCTGGGCAGCCTGGCCAACATGAGCGGCAACCTCGGTGACGCCGAGGTCAAGGCCTCCATGCCGGTCTTCGGCGTTCTCGAGTACCTGGGCACGGGCACGGGTCTCGAAGCCCTGGGCGGCGTCACCCTGTCGGCCTTCGTGACCGGCGCGGTGAACCTGGGAGTCATGCAGAAGCTCTTCAAGCTCGATGCGGCGGCTGCGGCGAAGCCCATGGCTACGCTGGGCACGGCGCTGATCTCGGGCGTGATCATGTGGGAGCTGGGTCGCATCCTGAACAGCGGGAACATCGCCAAGTACGGCGCGTTCTACGCGTTCGGCAAGGCGATCGACCAGCTGCTCATCAAGCCCCAGGTCGTGGACAAGCTCTTCCCGGCGATGAGCGGATACGGGCTCGGCCAGGCGCGGATCCCCGACCAGGACACCCTGGTCGGCTGGGGTCTGGGCCAGGAGCGGATCCCCGACACCTCGACCTCGTTCGGTCAGGTGCTCTTCCCGAACATCAAGCGGGAGAACTACGCGATCAACCCGCTGTCGGGCATGGGTCAGGAGCGGATTCCTGACAACGCCAATGCCTTCAGCGGCCTCGGTCAGGAGCGGATTCCTGACAACGCCAACGCCTTCGCCGGAATGGAGAAGGTGGTGACGGAAGAGGAACTCCTGGGTGAGTTCGGCCAGGAGGAAGGCGGCAGCGCGGAGGGAGACTCCGCGGTCTTCTAGACACCAGTCGGTGAGCACCTCGAAAGGGGTGCTCACTCCTGGGTTCTAGAACCTCCTTTGGGGACGCCTGAAGGAAATGCGGGACGGCAGGTAACCCGCTATTAACCTGCCACAGGAGTGACGGGATAACCTGACATAACCCGTCGTCGTGGAGAATGTTCTATGTCGCGCGTTAAAGGCGCCAAGAACGTCTACCAGGCGTGGCTGTACGACACCAACACGGTGCCGGCCGCGCCGGTGGTCACCACGGAGCAGCGTTTTTACGCCGTGCCGGAAGGCCAGGGCGGAAAGACGTCCCGTGAGACCAACATGGAGGTCGGTGGCCAGCTCACCGGCATCAACGCATTCCAGATCCGTAGCTGGGTCGTGAAGATGGAAGATCTCACGCTGACCTCGAACGCGAAGCTGATCCAGAACGGCAGCTACACGCTCGTGATCAACAGCGTGGAGATCCCGGATCCCATCCCCATCGAGTTCATCCTCGGTGGCGCGTCCCTCCTCGAGTCCGTCCGCGGTGCGGCGGCGGCTCCCGAGTTCCGGTCGGTCGCCGGGCCCGGAAACATCACGAACGTGCTCTCGTTCACGCGTCCCTTCCTGGTGACGCTGGATCCGGGCGACACGTTCGGCGTGACCCTGGCGTGGCCCGGCGGCATCTCGCCGACGGAAGCCGTCCGCCTGCGCGTGATCTTCTTCGGACGTCGGACGAAGCCGATCATGTAAACGGCACCAAAGGGTTGCTGGGGTTCGAAAGAGCCCCAGCACCCTTTCCCCGTGAGAAGAGGTTTCCCTAAAGGAGAGACGAATGAGCATGAGCTCTGGAAGAAATCAAAACGTCGGAGAATCCTCCTCTCTCGGGGAAGTTCTTGCCGATCTCGGTGAACTTCGCGCGGAGCTCCGCGGCGAGCTCGCTGATCTGGGACGACTCAAGGTTGCCCAGGACGTCGCCGAAGACTGGCTGGAAATTCCCTACCGCTTCGTGACGATCCCCGCGGGCGGCACCGCGGTTCTCACCCGCACGGTGGCCGGCGACGGCCCCTTCGATCTGATCGAGATCACCTTCACGGCCAAGGAAGGCACCGCTCTCACTCCGAACTCGAGCTTCCGCTTCCGCGTCAAGGAAGGTGAAGCGGTCGGCCGTACGCTGACTCAGGACGGCGAGTTCGTGGATGCGGACAATTCCGCGGGCACCGCCCAGCGTCCCTATATCATCAAGGGACGCCGCCGTTACCGCGCCAACATCGCCATTCAGGTCGAGATCACGAACACCGCGACCGATGTGAACACGATCGAGCTCGTGCTCCACGGCATCAAGGTGTTCACCAGGTAGTTCGGAGGTACTTGATGTCTTCGAATGGAAACGGGACAGAGAATGATGTAGTTCGCGGGTTCATCAGGGATGACCGTGATCCCCGTTTCCCCAGGAAAGGCATCGGCATCCCCCGCCGGTACATCGACATCACGCCTGACGAGATTCTCTACGATCCGGTTCGGATCATGGGAACCCAGATCGGCGCCAGGATGTATCCCACCGGGGAAACCATCCTCCGCCAGCCGCGGCTTGAGACGAACGCCAGCACGGAGGTCGAGAAGCAGTGCCCTCCGATGGAGGTTCCGTTCCCGTGCGCCGCGCCTCCGTCCCAGGTTCCCTACGTCAAGCGGCTCATCCACATGGATCAGTCGCGCGACTCGGAGACGATCTTCGTCCATGGAGACATCGACGTGCCGGCTGCGGTCGGCGTGGTTCCCGGCGTGGCGACGGTGCTGAGCTTTCAGACCTTCAACAACCTGCGGACGTTCATCCGCTGGATCGACTTCACGGTCTTCGACGCGCTCGATCCTGAGTTGATCGGAATTGAGATCAGGGTCGAAGGACAGCCCAGGAAGTTCGTCGCCTCGCCCATGTCGAGCACGAACAGCGACATGATGTACGGGGCCTTCGGAACGGTCTCGAGCGCGAGCTCGCTCAACCTCCAGTGCCTGCCGCCGTACTTTCACAACGTCCTCATGGAGATCACGGATCAGCGGACGGTGGAGGTGGTGGCCACGAACGGCGCTCCCGCGGTTCGCAAGGTCGGCGTGTGCATGTGGGGATGGATCGAGTCGATCACGGTCTGGGACGAGTCGGTGAAGCGATAAATGAGCACTGTAGTCACCAATAACATCGTCGGGCCGATCGAATTCACGACCGGCGGGCAGACGACGTTTCTCGGGGTCACCTTTGCGACTCCGCTGCTGTTCGGCCCGCGCGTCGGGATCGGCTTCAGCGAGCTGGTCGGATACATCAGGGCGACGGCGGCCGTTCCCGGACTGGCTCCCGGCACGCTCTTCATTGAGCAGTCGGTGGACGGTACCAACTACGATCTCGTCGACACGTTCACCGTCACGGTGGCCGGCGGAACCGTTCCGTTCGCCAGAAAGATTGTCGCGCGCTTCATCCGGGCGCGCTTCACGGTTCCGATCGGGGAGATCTACGACATTCGCTTTGGAGCGCATCTCAACCCGATCGCGAGTCCTTAAGAGGAAGGAGATATGGCCAGACGCTCCCGGAGGGCGTTTCGGATGGTTGCCTGTCCGGGGGGCCCGATCCTTGAGATTCCGAAGGACGGCCCGTATATCTTCGAACGGCTTACTCCTGGAACGATCCGGGAGGAAGACTACTACGAAGACTTCAGGGTTGTGATCGGAAAGGGAGGACGGCGGATCCTTCTGGCCTGTCCGAGAGGAAACACTGATAGGAAGGGGAAGTGCACGGGCGGCCAGAGGCTCCTTAGGATCTGGCACGGCCGTGACGGAGAGAAAGAACTGCTCAAGCGGTGCAAGGACGGAGATCTGAAGAAGGCAAGGGCTTCAGAGATCAGGAAGATTGAGGAAGATATCAGGAGAATCAATAGAGGAGAGAAGCCGAGCCTTGGTGCTTGGATCTTTCGAGACAAGTACGCGCCGAGAAAAATTGTTACGTTTGCCATAGTCGGCGCAGCCGTACTCGCGCTGGTGAACGCCGTCATGGACTCGGTTGCTGTGCCCAAGGAGAAATAGATGCCTCAGATTCCGGAAGATATGGGATTCAACGACATTGGAGAATCCTTCTCCATGCGCCGCATGATCACCTCGATCAAGGTGCCTGGAGAACGGAACTTCCCCTATCTCACGACTGAGTTTCCCTCGCGTCCCTACAAGCTTCGTCGGACGGGGCTGGGTGCAGAGGAGACGGCCATCCTTCCTACCGGGCAGGAGATCACGTTCCTTCCCGGATCGGGCGTTCCCCAGATGAACTTTGTTCCGATGCGCGATCCTGGCACCTATGTCGAACCCGACGTGCTCAACAGGATCTCGCAGACCCCCGATCAGGTTCGGGTCGTCGGGCCTGGAATGATCGCGCCTATCGATCCCTACAGGGACTACAAGCGCATCAGGGCGATGACGCCGACTCCGATCCTCAACTCCGCGGGGAAAGGCGTGGCGGTCACTCCCGAGGACTTCATCTTCACGGCGCAGACAAAGGAAGTCGACGTTCCCGGGCTTCCCAAGGAGATGCAGTACCAGCAGGTTCCTGCGGTGGAGCGGCCGGGGCCCGAGTATTCTGCCGAGCTCTATCCTGATGAGGTGGAAGCTCAGAAGGCAGACTTCAAGAAGGCGCTGCGGGAGCACGGCCAGGATGAATGGGCCGTGGACGGCGGGTCGTTGCGCGTGTCCGACAGCGTGGACGTCGCGTCGATCGGACAGGCCTATCCCACGGGCCCCAACCTCGCTCCTGGAGCTACCGCTCCCGTTCCTCCTGCTGCGACTGGGATCGACTGGGGCAAGACGGCTGCGGACATCTTCTCGACCGGACTCAAGGTCGGGGGCGAAGTTCTTGCCCAGAAGTATGCTCCCAAGAAATTGCCCGTTCCCGCTCCGGCTGCGCCTGTCTTCTATTCGGGCCCTCAGCAGGGAGCGAAGACTACGGGATCCAATCTCAACACGTATCTCATGATCGCGGGCGGTGGACTCGCGGTTCTTGGCGTTGTCGTCTACCTGATGAGGAGATAGATATGACTCGCGCGTTCTCCAGCACCGGCATGGGACTTTTCGAAGGCGGCCAGGTCGAAGGCATCCTCCCCACGATGGGAGACATGTTCGGCTTCTCGGATCTCGCTCAGGCGGCTGCCGCCGCTGCTGCGGGCCCTCAGGTGAAGCTGACGGGATCGCCGGCCCTCGACGCTCTGAACATCCAGGACATGGCGGTCGCCAAGGCTCGGCTCGACGAGTTCAAGATGCTCGCCGACCGGATCCAGTACGTGACCGACGGCTCGAAGAAGAACGAGCTCAACCACCTCATCAACGACAAGTACTCGGGCGGCGGTTTCCTCAAGGCGTCGAAGTACAGCCTGGCCGATCTCGCCAAGTCCGTCCAGGCCGTGGTCAGCAATGGCGGCCAGTTCTACTACTACAAGAGCCTGACCGACGTGTCCGATCGGAACCATGGATACCTGACGGACATGGAAGACGGCCTCAAGAAGCTCCGGGACGCGATGAGCGGTCTCTTCATCCTGCCCACTGCGATGACGACCAAGGAAATCATCAGACAGAGCGGCATCGATCCCGCGACTCTCTGGGCCCAGGCCCAGGCATCCGCCGCGAAGGCTCGCCAGTCCAAGAACCCTGCGGACATCGGCGCGGCCTACGCGCTGGCGGAGTCCGTCCAGATGGAGGGCACCTACGCCGAGGATGCCGTCGCCCTCATGGCCGAGATGGAAGCTCTCGGAGCTTCGGTCGGGACGAGCGCCAAGGAAGTCGCCCACAAGGAGTCCAAGAGCGAAGGCGTCGGAAAGGCTGCCGGCCTTTCGACGTTGCAGATGAGCCTCATCGCCGGCAGCGCGATCGCCCTCGTGGCGGGCATCATCTACTTCACGAGGAAATAGAGGGATAGATGTCCTCAAGGGCTGAACTCGATCAACCGACTTTCCCGCCTGCTCAATTCCAGAGCAGGGTGATCGCCGATCTCTACGGATTTGACCCTGTCAACTCCGTATGGCGCCGGATGGTGCTCAGCCCTACGGGAGAGATCGTTGTCACGGTCGATCTGACGCCGGGAACGGTCATTACGACTTCGCCTGACACGCTCGTCCCTATTGCAGCTACGGTTGCCCTTCCCGTTCCGCCTGCCAACACCCGGCGGATGACCGTTCAGAATACGGGGCCGGCGGGCACCATGGTCAGAGTCCGCGAGGTCGGCGGCCCCGCGGGAAGCGGCATTATTCTCGTCCGATTCGCACAGGAGACCTACGGCGGAAGCGACGGATCCATCGCCCCTCTCGAAGTCCAGGAAATCGCCGGCATTGCAACCACCGTCGCGATCCAGTTCGAGAGGGACTAAATGCCCGGAAACTTCATCACACCGCTTCCTGTAGCGGCGTCTGTCGATCGCATCATCGGGCAGAACATCCAGTGGCCCGATCAGACCTTCACGGTCGGAACCTATGCGGTCACCGATCTCATGCACACCCTGCTCGGGGATGCATCGGGCGGAAATATCATCTTCAACCTGGCCACCGCCGTCGGGCGCTCAGGCATGCGATTCACGTTCAAGAAAGTCGACGGTTCGGTCAACAACGTGACGTTCAATGCGGCGGGTCTCGAGACGATCGACGGGGTTTCGTCCATCATTCTCGTTCAGCCGAATGAGGTCTATGAGATCGAGTCGAATGGGGCGAACTGGAAGATCGTTTCTCACAACATCGCGGGTGGTACGCCTGGGATTTCGAACCTTGACATCAAGAGCATCATTAAGACGGACAACGATTTCTCCAGTCTTAACCCTGTTCCTGGAACGACAATTTCTTTCACGACGACGAGATCGGGAGTGAGCTTCCTCTCCTGCTCTGCCTTTACGAGCGGACTTAGCGTGTCGGTTTACTCTGGCAGCATTGGCATCAATGTTGACGGCACTCCCTACACTCTATTCGTTGATGCTCAGAACAACGGCGCTGGCGGAGACTTCACGTCCGACATGGGGTACGCCGGGTCCATTGGAGTCTCGCTCGCTCCGGGAGTTCACACGGCGTTCGTCTTTGTGACCCAGTCGGTCATCGGGTTCCAGGCGACGGCGGGAGCGCCCCTTACTCTTACGGTCATCTTCCCGACTCTTTCCGGGCCTACGGCGATGGGGTCGCCGATCTCGTTCCAGGAAGTCACGACTTCTGGCGTCGGCAGTGACACGACCGCCAGCACCGTGTTCGTCCCGATCCCCGGGACGCTGATCACTCTCCCTGCTTTCGCAACGAGCCAGACGGTCTTCTTCGCGGGGATGGCGACGGCGCTGCGCAATGGTACGGCCCAGACGACGGCGCATATCGGTCTCAGGATCGACGGCGTGACCGACTATCCTGGCACCGCGCCGCAGAGTGATCTTGGAAATTTCATCGACCATTCTCTTGTCGTTACGAAGGCTCTGACGCTTAGCCCTGGGGTGCACACGGCTGAACTCGTCTATCTTACTGAAAGCGGTGCCGTGCCCGCCGTGGTGTCTATCAATGCAGTCAAGCCTGCTCGGCTCACGGCGATCTTCACGGTGCCTCAGGCCATTGTTACGAATGGCGAGGCTGTGGCCGAAAGCGACTCGGCCAGTGACAGCACGGGAAGCGGAGTTCTGGTTGCAACTGGCGCGACGGTGACGATCACGTTGGCCAACACGTCTGTGATTCAGGCGAAGGCCTTTACGACGGGTGTCGCGAGCGGCGGCGGCAACTCTTTCTGGGCAGTGGCGATTGCCTTGAACGTTGACGGCACGAGCTACACTGAACAGTCTGGCTATAGCTTTGCCAATAGCGTAAGCCCGACCCTTTTTCCGATGGCAGTTTTCAAGGACATCGTGCTGGGCCCCGGGCTGCACACGGTCACTCTGATGTTCCGTAATATCGCGAACGGTTCCGGCGCTAGCGGTGTCCTTTCGAGTTCGCACTTGAGCGTCGTATACAAGGTCTGATTCGAATAGAGACCTACCATGGTTCACTAGTATTTTAAGGAATGACCTATGGCAGGCTCCAAGAAGGACGACCCGAAGGGAAAGAAGGAATCGAAGAAGGAGACGGTCAAGAAGCCCTCTCCCGCGGTTGCTGCTCCTCCTCCCGCTCCCGTCAAAGCTGTTCCCGCTCCGGCTCCGGTCGCTGCGCCTGTTCCGGTCGCCAAGGCTGCTCCCGTTGCTCCGTCTCCCGCTCCGGTCGAGGCTCCCAGGCACGCTTGTGCCAAGTGCGGGAAGAAGGTACACTTCTATGAATCGGTGGATTCTTCGACTGGGAAGGGATACTGCTCGATCGAATGTCTTAAGACGAGATAAATAGGAGGAAACATGTCTTCGGATAAGGAAACCGTCCGATCGATCACTGGAAGCCAGACGACCGCTGGCGCGGCTGAGGAGACTCTGAACCTCACGCTCGACGGCGCGGCGCCGGCGGCTTCCATCGCTGTAGGCACGGGCAGCACGCTCACTATCTCCGACTGGATCGTGACGTGTGAGGGCGCTGGCCGGTTTCGTCTTCAGCAGACGAATGACGGGATCACCTTCTTCGACATCTTCCTGCTGCGGGCGGGTGCCGATGGAACGGTCGGCGTCACGGATCTGGGCGTCGGGCTGGTGGTCAATGGCGGTGCGACCGTCGCTGTCCGCGTCCGCGTGCAGACTCCGTCGGGTGCCCTCGCGGTGACGACCTCTCTCAGGGGTTACACCTCGCCGTAAAGACTTGAGATCAAGTCCTTTCGATGGGAAGGTCAGGCTGCGGTCGAAGTAGCAGCATAGGAGAAGAACCATGCCTGTTGTGATTTTCGAAGATCCGGTGACCGGGTCTCTCCCGATCAATATTCCCGGTGGCGTCGCCGGCCTGAACGGAGTTGCCCAGGTCGCCAGTGCCCAGCTCCCGATCGGACTGCCGGGCGGTGTCGCTGGCCTTGACGGTGGCGGGAAGGTTCCGGCGGCCCAGCTTCCCTCCCCCTTGCCTGGAAGCCGGGCGGTCGCTGGTATCGCCCTCATGTCCGGAGACATTGCGGTCGGCGCTCTGGCTGTGATCCCCGGCACGCTCGTTGGTTTTACCGTTGGCGCGGGCGGCGGGATCACCGAGATCGACATCACGGGATCGTGGGAAGGCTTCTCGACGTTCTATACGGTTCAACTCGGCGTCCGCATTGACGGCGTGACCGACTACTACCTCGCGCTGGACGAGATCGGCTTCGGCGGAAGCGATGCCACTTTCCAGGTCGGCCAGTCGGGAAACATCCCGCTCTCGCTGGCCCCCGGCGCTCACACGGCCCAGATCTTCGCGGTGCAGGCCATCACTTTTGGATTCATCCTTCATGCGGTTGCGGCCATCCCGCTCTCGATCTCGGTGGACTACCCGACCTAGCAAGAGTGGCAATGTCTATAAGGAGAAAGTGATGCCGACCAAGCAATACACGGTTCAGAACAAGGCGGTCGATCCGAACGCCTGCGCGAAGGCGCTCCAGGCGGCAAGCTGGCCTTCCGGCGTCTGTGTCACGCGGCTTTCGTCGCCGCCCGTGACGTTCGTGACCGTCGAGAGCACGGATCCAGATCCCACGTCCTTCGTCCAGAGCTTCCAGAGCCCGGCGAAGCTCAAGGTCTCGTCCAATGCTCCGCTCGATCCCGATGGGGTTCCGACGGTGTCCGCGGACGGCGTGGCGACGCAGGTCATCACGATCAGTACGGTGGATCAGTTCTCGGGACAGCCGGTTTCCAGCTCGATCACGGTTCTTCCGGTTGCGGATCAGGGGATCCCGATCAGCCCGAAACGTCCGCAGCTCTCGGGCGGAACCGCGACCATCACGGTGGGGCCGTCCTCGGATCTGCGCGATATCGGCATCAATTTCCGCGATCAGGCCGGCGTGGTGATGGGCACGGCGATCGTCATCCGCTTCGACTAGAACTATGACGGAACCCAAGGGCGGCTGCGAGGCGTGCGGGAAGAGAGTACCCGTTTATGCCGTCGCCCGTTGGAATGATCTTCGCTTCTGGTGCACTACGGAGTGCTGGGTCAACGACATGAGGGGGATCGCGGCGAAGGCGGAGGAGAACAGGCGCTTCCTCCTGACGGGAGTCAAAATTTATATGCCTGGGGTGGTGAGGTAGCCGATGGCGACTTGCAAGACTTGCCACAAGTCGATCGACATTGCCGCTGTGATCGGCTATGTCGATCTTGCGACATACTGCTCCACGGAATGTTACGGCGCTTATACCCGCATGGAAAAGGTTGTCGCCGTCGGGAAGAATGCCCAGCAGGTCGAGCTCGAAAAGACCCTTGAAGGGTCTTGCGTCTTTTTGAAGGCTCCTGAGAACAAGTAACGGAGGACGGATATGTCCAATAACGATGCCCAGCTTGTCCGGTCGATCACGGGACGTCAGACGACTGCCGGCGCGGCTGAGGAGACGATGCTCCTTACGCTGGACGGAGCGACTCCGGCAGCCTCCATTGCGGTTCCCGTGGACACGAGGTTTCTCGTCTCGGACGTCATGCCGGGCGCGGATGCCGTTGCTCGCTATCGTCTTCAGCAGGCCAATGATGGGGTCACTTGGTTCGACATCGCCCTCTTCGAGGTCACCTCGGCGACAAGCACCGTGGCGACCAGGAGCTACACGTACAGCACGGGTTTGATCGTTCAAGGCGGCACCAGCGTTGCTGTCCGCCTTCGCGTGACGACGCCCGGAGGCGGGGCGCTCACTTACTGCACGCTCAGGGCTTACACGGAGAGCTAGAAGTATTTTTTAGACAGATCTAAGGAGGAAGAAAATATGTCGAACTCCCTGATTACAGTACAGTCGATCGTCGGCAACTACACGACCGTAGGCGGAGGCGAAGAGACGGTTCTCCTGAGCCTGAACGGCGCTGCTGCCGCGGCGACGGTTCCCGTTGCCACTGGAACTCAGCTCGTGATCAGCGACTGGACATTCTGCGCTCCGACGGTCACGAACTGGCGTCTCCAGCAGACGAATGACGGGGTCACCTTCTTCGATATCGCGCTCGCCGGCGCGCCTGGATCGCCCGCCCAGCCGACGGCGATCTTCAGCCCGAAGACCGGCTGGGTCGTGGCTGGCGGCGCCAATGTTGCCATTCGCGTTCGGGTTCAGACGGGCGCGGGCGGTGTCAACGTCTTCACGGTCGTCCGGTCGTACGTCGAAGGCATCTAGTCGTATGACTTGCAGCACCTGCCAGAAACAGGTGGATCAGTATGAGTACCTCGACCTGAAGGACAGGGTCGGGTGGTGTTCTTTACAGTGCATCGACGCGGCCAGGACGAAGGAAAGAGAGCGGATCCGGCAGCGCCGAATGGAAAAATTCATGATCGTCTATAGCCGACTTCCATACTCGGAAGAAGAGCTCATGGGAGTCCACCTGGAAATATGATACGTGCGGGATGTTAACGGGATTGCCCGCTCATCTGTTATCCCGTAAAGACGTACGTCAAGGGGGTGTCTCATGGGTCTCACGGTCAACTCGCTGACCTCGTTTCTGACGACGGCGGGCGCCGCGGAGCAGACGGCGAACCTCACGCTCGATGCCGCTGTCGCGGCAGCCTCGATCGCGGTTCCCGCAGGTGCAACGCTCACCATCTCGGACGCCAACTTCAGCAGCGTCGCGCTTGCCAACTGGAGGATCCAGCAGGCGAACGACGGGGTCACGTTCTTCGATGTGGCGCTCTTCTCCTCGACGGCGAGCACGGTGGGCTCGGCCTCGGCGAGGTTCCAGACGGGCATCGTCGTCAACGGCAACTCCGGCACGAACGTCGTCATTCGTCTACGCGTGACGACGCCCGGCGGCGCGGTCGCGGTTGTGGCCGGCCTTCGCGGGTACACCACGACCTAAAGACCGGGCTGGGGATCGATGGTTCATTAGGAGAAAAAACGCATGAAAAAGGTTGCATGGTCGAAGGCATTTGTCTGGTGCACGTTCCTGTTCCTGTGCGTTGCGACGGTCGCCCTCGCGGCGGACGGAGCCGCGGCGGCGGTTCCCGGCGGCTTCGACAGCTGGAAGGGCCTGATCAAGGGCGTCGTGGCCGGTACGCTGACCGGTCTCGTGGTCGCGTACCTCGGCTTCCTGAAGGACAAGGATCCGAACAAGAAGTGGGATCCGAAGCAGGCGGCGGTGACCCTGGTCATCGGCGCCATTGCCGGTGCGGTCGCCGGTTTCGAGAAGAAGGATCTCACGAAGCCCGAGGACTGGTACCAGGCGGGTACTGCGGTCATGGTTGCCGAACTGCTCGGCAAGGCCGGGTTCCGCATCGGCGCTCCGGTAATCGGCGGCGCCATCCAGAAGCTGCTTGGGAAGGATCCGGCGCCCCCGGCCGCATAACCCAAGGTTCTAATCTCTTTAGGAGGCGAGATGAGGAAGGTCGCGGTCAGTGTGGTGGCCCTGGTGGGGCTTTCCATGGGGGCCTGTTGCCCCATCGACAAGAATGCGGTCAGTCAGCTTCGAGCCAATGATGACATCATCATGCCCGCGTACGTGAAGTACGTGGACAACGATGGCTCCCTGAATGCTGACCAGAAGAACGATCGCAAGAAGCTGGTCGAGAGCCGTAAGGCGCTCCTCGACGCGATCGAGAAGGCGGGGAAGTAAGCCATGCCGAACACCATTGATGACCTGAAGAAGAGCATCATCGACGCCGTCGAGGCGAGAGCGAAGGACTTCCTGGCAGCGAATGCTGATGCGAAGACCTTCCTCTACGACCGGGCTCAGCGCCTGGCGAAGCTGGGCTACGAGTACACCCTCGAGACGGATGACGCGAAGAAGCAGTCGCTCGTGGACGATATGAAGATCGTCAAGCAGTCTATGGAGAACGAGATCGCCGCCGTCGCGGTGGACGCGGCAGCGGCATCTCGAGATCTCTTCAAGAGCATCCTTGGCACGGCCATGGACGTTCTGATCAAGGCGCTCCCCGCCATTATGGCGGCGGCCTAGAGACGCTGCGGTAACTCCTTCGGTTCGGGCCGCGGATGGACTGAGCGGTGACCAGGGGCATCAAGTATTGAGGATGCGCCTGCTGGTCGGGCCCCTATTCTTGGTGCCTCCAGGACTGAAGGGGTATCCAGAGTGGCTCTGGACTTGGAAGTCGGGTAAGGGTATACTTTCGAGAAGGAGAGATTTCACCCATGATGGTTCTCGAAGGTGCTCCTACCCGTCGTATGTACATGGGTCAGACTCCCGCTCCTGCTGGAGCGGCCTCTCCGATCCTCTCCTTCTACCAGCTGGTCGAGAACGTCTATAATCAGTCATCCAACTCGATCAACTCCGCCCGTGCAGGGAAAGTCGACGAGGCCAAGGCCTTTCTGACCCAGGCGAAAGTCTCGAACGATCAGGCATTCGACCTCCTCAAGAGCATGCGCGACAACAAGGTCATCACGCCCGAGGAAACGTCCACGCTCAACATGGACGTGATGAACCCGTTGGGCAACGTGCTTGGAGGCGCCTCCGAGGCCATCGTCCGTGGCGGAGACGCCATCCTGAGGAACTGGGACAAGCTCGGTCAGTGGGGAGCTGGCATCTGGATCAAGCTGACGGGCTATGCCGGGAAGAAGTTCGATGATTCCGTCAATGCCTATAAGGCCATTGTCCTCTACAACAGGAGCCAGGCTGACGCGATCAATACCATCATGGCGTCAAACCCATCGCCCGAGATGCAGGCCATCGTGAATGATCTCAAGGCCAATCTCGAGCAGAGCCTGATCCAACAGAAGAACATCGAGGCGGCTTTCCAGCGCGCGGGACTCGCATCCGACACGCTCAACAAGGCGGCGGGTCTGGGCGCGGAGCCGATTCTGTCTATTGTCATTCCCGGCACGGTGGCGATCATTTCCGGCGGAATCACGATTGGAGCTGTCCTGGCGGTGCTCGGAAGCCTGATCAGTCTCTATATCGCCGTCATCGCGTTCAACACCAAGGCGATTCTCCCTGGATGGATCAAAGCTCAGCAGCGTGCTGAGATCGAAGAGCAGATGCGGGAAAGCCTCGCAGTCCAGGAGAAGATCGCCAAGGAGAGGGCGGATGCCGAGAAGGCGTTCGCTCAGGCTCAGGCTAAGGCCAGCGGTGACCAGCTCAAGCGCGGGCTTGAGATGATCAAGAGCATGAACCAGGTGACGAACTCCCTGACGCCTCAGCAGGTTGCCGACCTGGAAAAGACCCTTAAGATTTCTGACGGCGGTGGCAGCGGCGATGCTTCTGATTACCTGCCCTATGTTCTGGTGGGTGGTGCCGGGCTTGCCATTGCGTTCGCCATCATTTCCATGAGGAAATAATGAGAGTCGCGCAGATCGGTGACGACGGGAAGATCTATGATGCCGAGGGCAAGGTCTACGGCCTGGGAAAGGCCAAAGGCCGTGGACTGGGCCAGTACCCTCAAATGAAGCAGTACGCCCGTCGCTCGAATCCCCGTCCTGTGGAGTGGACGCCTCGCACCTACACCGACAGCCCCATCAAGCAGAAGACGAGCTACAACCCGCATGAGAACACGAGCTGGTACCTTCGCGGTCTCAGCGGGTTCCAGGTGCAGATGCTCTCGAACAGGGTCAACCGTCCGATCACGCTCGGACAGTTCAACCCGCCCGATGTTCCCATCACCTGCCTGGCGCCCCAGGGTGGAGGCGGTGCGTACAAGCTCGCCAAGAGCACGGCGGTGCCTCTCGCGGGCTTCGCCTTCACCCGTACCGAAGGGAACCCCGACAAGAACGTCTATCCCAGGCGCTTTGTGATCTCCGAGCGCTTCCCTGACATTCTCTTCCGGGTGGCTTATCGCGCTCCGTCGAGCCCGTCGAGCGTGAAGCTGCTCACTCTTCAGGGACAGGGCGCGGGCAACTACATCGAGGTTCCGATTCAGAAGGACGGCAGTCCGAACCCCGCGCTTCTTGACGACTTCTATGTCGTCCCCGCCTCGTGCGAGTGGGCGGTCGAGAATTCGTTCGTCAACCCTCTTCCCATTTTCGGGAACGGGAAGGACAGCGACGCGATCAAGATCACCATCAACTACATCACGTCGGCGATCGAACAGGCCAGCTACAACATGCTTTCGGCCAACATCACGGGCGATCCCGCGGGCTTCCAGCAGAGCGTGCTGGACTCCCTGGCGGTGATCATGTCCGCGGTGGGTCTGGCGATCATCGGCGTGGACATGACGGCGGCTTCCTACGACTTCGAGGTGATCGGGAAGAAGGAATTCAACATCATCTTCAGGGTCGCGACGAGCGTCTATGAGAAGGCCGTCGGGCTCTATGCGATGGTGGATCCCAACGACCCGAAGTCTCTCTTCAACGTGAACGATCCTGTCAAGATCGCCGCCTTCGGAAAGGCAGTGGCCGAGGCGTCGCTCCTGACTCCCTACTGGTCGAGCATGCTCGCTCGTGCCTATCTCTACTACCAGCAGAGCATGTTCTACAAGGTCATGGGCTCCATCTCCCTCTTCAGCTCCACGGCGGAGAATCTCGGGGAGCTGAACGCGATGCTCGGGCGGAACAAGGATCTCTTCATTTCGAGCGTGACGGGGAAAGACGAGCCGGGGAAGGGCCCCATCACGACGCAGCGCGCGAACGGACTCTTCATCGAGCTCCAGAAACAGATCGTCACCCAGTTCAAGGCCAACAACCAGAACGGGGCCGACTACATCTCGATCATCCAGACCAATGTCTTTCCGGGAATCAACCTGGACGATCTTCCCCTTTTCTTCTTCTCCTACGACCAGATGCTCAAGGAGAACGCGCAGTCGTGCCTCAAGGCACGTAGCTACGCGAGGGGAGTGTCGTCGGTCAACGTTCCCGAATGCTTTGACGGTCTGGGAGCAGCGGCGGCTTCGCTTCCCGGCGGTGGTGGGGCGACTTCGGGGGTCGACTTCCGAAAGGAAGAGAAGGAGATCCTCAAGGTCGGGTTCCTCAAGTGGATCACCGATCATGCGAAGGAAAAGAAAGTCTCGATGCTGACCGCCGCGGCCGATCTCGGTGCTCAGCTTGATGCTACGATCCTCAGGGTCGTTCAGGATGAAGGTCTTGCCGCCAAGGATCTTGAGAAGATCAACAAGGCCAGTGAGATCATCATGAACCGGGACGTGGCCCTCAAGGGAGCCAAAACGGACAAAGAGATCAAGGCGATCAACGACCAATACCAGGTCAGAGGCGCCAACTTCATGAGGGACGCGCTCGAGACCTTCACGGCCAGGTTCGGTCAGGATATCGCGAACCTGAGGAGCCTCAAGAAGACGAAAGATGTCGTTCCCGCTGTCGAGAACATCGCCACCAACATGCTCGAGTCTCTCTCCATTGAGGACACCGATCCCAAGGGGAACAAAGTTCGTCGGTACATTGCCGGCCTCATGTTCCCGAAGGAGGTTGACGCCATTGGCGGGAAGGCTCCGCAGGGCATCACGAAGGAGCCTGAGCCCGGCGCGGGGTTCTCGGCCCGCACGTTCCTGAACTTTGTCGATGCCGTAATGAGCGCCAAGATCCTCACGGAGCCTGGGGAATGGGCAAAGGTCTACAAGCGGTTTGCCGAAGACTTCGGCATGACCGACGTTAACGTGCTCAAAGATCAGCTCGAGAAGGAGCAGAGAGCTCTCCAGAAGTCTCTTGCCGGTCTGGGCGGCGAGGGCGAGCTTGAGAAGATCCAGGCGGCCCAGGACGGGAAGAATCCCGATGGAACGCCTTACGTCGAAGGGCGCTACATCGTGAGCAAGAGGCTTCAGGACAAGATCGCCAAGCGGACTCAGGCGATCGCTGTCATCAAGATGTCTCTTGATGTTCCGTCGGTTGGAGCTCCTGTTGCTACCCAGCTTCAGGACAAGGCTCAGGAACTTCAGCAGCTGATCGAGAGCACGGGGATCAGCAAGCTCGACAGCAAGACCCAGCTCCAGCTCGGGTTGATGCTGGACACGGCCAGTGAGCTCATCAAGTCGTCCAGGAAGATCGTGGACGACTACGGGAAGACCAAAGAGAACGAGAAGGCCATCGCGGAGTTCGACAGCGATCCTGACAACATCGAGAACATGAGGAAGTTCAAGCTCGTTCTCAGCTCGGCGGAGGCGGCGAAGAAGGCCATCGAGAGCGTCCTTACGAGCTTCAAGGCGGACAAGCCGGAGGACATCAAGGTTGTCCAGCAGTATGCGAAAGCGTTTACTGACGCGGTCACCGATCTCGATCTCATGAACGAGAAGGTCGCGCCCGTCTGGGCGAGGATCTCGACCTGGACGAGAATCAAGGATGCCATCAAGACGGTCTGGCTCAAGGGCTGGGAAGTCATCTCCGGGAAAGCCTGGATCCCTGTCGCCTCGAAGAGCAGGGTCATCTCAACGGTACTCGGCCTTTTCAACCTGACGGCGGCGCTCAGCGTCGTGGCCGTGCCGTTCTACCTCGCTCTCGGGATTCCGCTGAAGTACCTCCCGTTCCCGCTTGTCCTGGACTTCCTGGTCAAGCTCAAGAACTGGATTCCGAGCAAGGGGATCGAAGACGGATCGACTCTCCCCGGAGAGGAAGCGAAGGGCGGTGCGAGCACGGTCGACCCCATCTGGAAGTTTGTTCTCCTGTCGCTCGGGATCTCGGCGATCTTCTTCGGCGACAAGCTCTTCCCTGCCTTCGGCGCCGCGTTCAACGCGGTGAACAGGGCGATCGAAAACCTGACCAAAGTCCTGATCCCGAAGAAGGGTGCGGGACATGGTCGCGGGCGTCCGCCGATGGAGAAGAAGGTCATCGGGCGCGGACGGCCCACCGACATCAACGAGGTGGCTCGCGCGCTCAAGGAGGCCCAGGCGGGTGGAGATGCCAAGGAAGAGGCCAGGCTCAAGGCCAAGATCGAAAGGGCGGCCGAGCGCGGGCAGGCCATCCCGCCCGGACTCATCGGATTTCTTTTGAGGTAGGAGATATTTCAATGCCGAGCATCATGGAGATCAGTGGAACTGGCGATGGAGGAATTATGGATCTGAGGCAGGCGCTGGCCGCGCACACGGTGGCCAAGATGAAGAGGCGGATGGCCAAGAAGCGGAAGAAGTCCCGCAAGGCCATGAAGATCTCGCACAAGACGGGACGCCGGATGCGTGCGGCGCTTCCTGGCGGGATGAACGCCGCGAAGGCTCTCGAGCTGGCCGAGCGCTTCTTCCGTGAAGGGCGCAAGCCGCTCGCCATCGCCTGGGCGCGCCAGGCCGAGAACCGCGCCAAGGCCGAGGGCGGCGCAAGCGCTATCGGTCGCCGCGCCGGTGAGATCATCAAGGCGATCCGTGGCGAAGCCGCTCTCAAGGCGCTCGCGACCTTCGGCGACGTGTCGGCGATCGCCAACGGCCGTCTTCTGGGCCTCTGGTAGAGGATCGTTCGATGCAGAAGTACGGCGGGATGGATGAAGCGACCATCCAGACGCTGGTCAAGAAATTGATCAGCTCCGGGAACAAGGTCGACTTCAAGCTCGGGATGGCGGTCGGCTGGATCAATGAGGCCAGGAAAGAGGCGGAAGCCGCTGGTCGCGCTGATACCATGAAGACCACCATCGCCTTGCTCAGGATCGTGAGAGCGAAGATCCTGACCGCCGAACTGAAGGACGTGCCCGCTCTCGCAGTCCTTTCGATGCTCTCCAAAAAGCAGGGATAGATGGCGCAGCTGATCGCTCCGGCCACCTTCTTCGGCCCGAAGGGAAAGGCCACGGTCAAGGCCTTGATCGACACGGGCGCGGAGATGAGCCTCATTTCCGCGGAAGTGGCGAAGAAGATCGGAGCCAAGATCGTGGGTGAGGTGTCGGTTCACGGTGCCGGCCGTGCGGTCGTTAAGGTGGCCAAGGTGCAGGGGATCTCGATGCCCAAGGCCATGCGGTGCAAGACGGGGCCCACGCTCGTCTGGGTGTTCGGAGCAGGCGATGTTTTCCCGGGAACCGGGCTCAAGGCGATTCTGGGGTTCGACTTCATGCAGAAGGCGCGGATGCAGGTGGCCGCATTTACGGCCACGAAGGCGATCCGCTGTATGAAAGGCGGGCGATGAGCGCTGTGTACATGGGCGACCCCCAAACGACCAAGAGTGATGTCGGAATTGCAGCTATTTCTTTTGCTGCAATTATCGGAGGGGTTGTCGTCCCGTACATGATGTCCAAGGAAGCGCCGATGCCGTCCGAGTTCAGGAACATTTACAGAACTCAGGTGAAGTGGAAGAAGCCTACGAAGCTTGGAACCACGATCGGGATCATTCTCTTCATCGGCGGCATCGGTGGTCTGGTCTATACGGGTGGGAAGCTTTAGCCATGATGGTTGTTGAAGGAATCGAGCATCCGCCTGAAGGAAGTGTCATGAAGGCGGCGGGCTATCAGGCCTATTCCGAGGAGCTCTTCGGGCTCGGCTGCGACGGGAAGGGCTGCTGCGACTGCGAGAAGGGCGCGTGGGGCCAGGGTCTTGGCTGTGCTGGAAAGGGAGGCTGCTCCTGTGGATGTAGCGGCCTGGGCGATCTCACGGTCGGAAACGTCGATGTGACCTATACCCTGATCGCGATCGGATCCGTGATGGCGCTCGCCGCCGCGGGCTACCTTTTCTATGGCGCGACCAAGAAAGGGAAATTTGTCTTCGGGACGGCAACCCTTGCGATCTTGGGCGCCAAAGGGCTGTCGGCGAGCATCCCCAACATTATGCGAAAGGAATAGGATGCAGCTTCTCAGCCCGGTTCTCAAGAAAGAGATCGACGAGTTCATGGGCCGCTATAATATTCCGAGCGACGACAAGACGCTCCTGATGGAGCGGATCGAAGAAGAGTTCGGAAACGCGGCCAAGAATGTCGCCACGGTGGTCGGGCAGACGGTCGTGGAGGAACGCGCTCACACGATCCAGAAAGCCGAGGACTTTCGGCGTCAGGCCTTGGGCGCCCTTTCGGATACGGTCGGTCAGGCCAAGAGTGCCGTCAAGAAGGCCTATGCGTTGGGACTCAAGGAAGGCCTCGGCCAGACATCGGCGATGAACCGTCCTTCGATCTTCCAGATCGGAATGATGACGGGGCTCCTCGCGATCGCCGGGGTGGTCGTCTATCGGGAGTTCTTCTCGAAGGATAAGGAAAAGAAGTAATGCACCCGCGTCATCGGATGAATCTTGGAGCGCTCGGACAGACGGGAACGCGCGAGGCATCACGCGTGTCCGCCGTTCTTGTCTCCAAGAGCGGTGGTGGCGTCTCTGGAATTGACGTCAAGCTCTACGATACGGTCACGGGAAGCCTTCTTGAGACCAGGGCGACGGACAGGCTGGGACAGGTGGCCTTTGATCTTGCGTACTCGAACCAGATCTACCTCATCCGCCCTTCTGTTCCTGAAGGGCTTCTGACGAGTCCGCTGGAGAAGAAAGTTACCTCCCTGCCCGTCGGTTCGTGGAACATGGACAAGTCCGCACAGTTCCTGGTTTATCAGGATCTGCACGAGGGCTTGGGAACGAAGCTTTCGCTTCCTCCGGTCTGGGTGCTCGCGCTGATCGGCGTTGGCATCTGGGTTGCGTGGCCGCTGATCGGTAGCGTGATCGATAGGATCAGGAATAGAGATTAGGTCTCATATGGAGACGATCATGGAACCTGTCAAGGAAAGTCCGAGAGTCAGGACGGTCAGGGAAGCCGCGCGCAGCATGAAGCGCTTCATCACAGGGATGATGATCGCCGGCCCCGTGGCGGGGATCAGCGGCAGCTATTTCTACCACTGGCTCGTGACTCACTACGGGACTTGGGACGTTTCCAAGGATTCCCTCCATGTGGCGTTCATCCTCTACGGCCTGGCGGTCGCCTTCCCGATCCTCTCGATCTCCTGCCGGCTCATGATCAAGATGTTCTTCCAGAATTGCGAGCAGATCGAGAACCAGAACTTCATCCTCGAAGCTTTGCGGGCTGCCCAGGAGAAGGCCCCGAAGATCATGGAAAATGTAGAAACCGTTATGGACAAAGCGGTTCCGATAGCTAATAATATTGAGGAGATCGTCACGCGCGCCAAGGCAATGTCCTCCGACGTTGAGCAGATTGCCCATAAGGTACGGGCTGCCACGGAGGCGATGAACGGGACGTTCAGCGGAGAGTCCATCAAAAAAGTCGCCGAATCGCTCGAGACGATCGCCGCGGCGTTCGGCGGTGGGAAGGCAGGCGCCCCAGGCTTGGAAATGCCTGCATTCGAATTCGACTTGACGAAGAGTCGGAAGAGGTAAACCTATGCCGCATGTGAACGACAAGCTCGAGGAAGTCAAGAGGCTGATCGGGGACATCGCCAAGGATGCCCAGGAAGCCCTGACGCTCGGTCAGTTCGTGATCCCCACTGCCGAGGGAGTGATCACGCGCGTGAAGCAGCGTATTGTAGACATTGAAAAGCTCTTCTCCCCGGAGGACCGTAATGGAAGACAGTCTTAATTTTCTCGTCGGAGTTCCCAGGGCGGTTCTCTCCGAGCTCATGCTGAACATCAACGGGTTGGAGGATGCCGGGAATGCCTCCGCCGCCGACCTTTGCACCACCGTTCAGGACGTCTTCATGTCCGGGATCGAAGACTACCTGGGCGAGGGCGAAGAGGTCATGGTTCGGCCCGTGAATAACAATGGGGCACTTGCCTTTGTCATCTCGGTGCCCAAGGCGGTCATCGAGGATGTCGCTCTCAATGACGAGGGCGCCGACATCGAAGGTCTCCAGGGCATCAATGGAGAAGAGCTCTCCCAGATCGTCCACAAGATCTTCGTGGCTGGCCTCGACAACTGCATGGGTGAGGCCGACGAGGTGACCGTTCGGTTCGCGGGCACGGGCAGCAAGTAACGAGGAACTCGTGAGTCAGATCTCTTTGGTCGAGGCGCTGGTCGGACTGAATGGCCTGAAGAAGGCCAGGCGTCTGCTCGCCAAGGCCGCTGTGGAGAAGAATCCGAAGAGGCGGAAGGCCCAGGCCGGCCGCGCGCTTCGGGCTCTCATGAAGGAAAGCCTTCGCCCCGGCGCGATGAAAGGATCCCAGAGGCGCGTGATCCGTTCCATGGCGACCAAGGCCGTGACCTACATGAAGGGCCTTCGGATGTACTCCGAGTGCGACGGCATCAGCGGCGAGCCTACGGTCGGAACGATCGTGAGGGAAGCCGAGTGGGCCATCAAGTTCCTGATCACGGGAAAGAGGGAATTCGCCTCCCACAACTGGACTGAAGCGATCGATTTGTTCTTCAAGTCCGCCAACATTGCCACCAACGTCATCTCGACCGCGCATATGCACGAGATCGATCTCCCTGATCAGGTCGTGACCGACATGGAGAACGTGATCTCCGAGTCCACGTCCGGGATCAAGAAGGTCATGAAGGCGATGGCGGCCAAGGTGATGATCCACCACGAACGTGACTTCCATAAAGGCCAGCCGGTGCTCGAACGGGGCGCGGCGGCTTATATGAGGCGCTTGATGGAGGAAAAGTGCTGCAAGGGTTAGGGATCTCTCCGCTTCTGACGGAACATCAGACGCTCGTCGCGGCGCGTCATACGATGAAGATCGCCAGGCGCGCGGCGATGAAAAGGGATCTCCGCCTGGGGGTGTCCCGGGCGATCACGGCTGTGGTTCAGGCCTCGGTCGTTGCGGCCCAGACCAAGAACATGAAGACCAAGCTCGACGCGGATCAGGTGATCCAGGATGCACGGGAGCTCATCATGGGGATCGTGGTGGCCCGCGCTATGATGAGAAAGTCGGGGTAGAAGAATGCTTCGTATCGGCGAACTTGGTCAGTTCCGTACCGGGAACGACTATGACATGTACAACGTCACTCAAGCGATTCTTGAGAAAGACGGGCAGCGTCCTCCTCTGTTCCCGACCGACACGCTTCCGATGGAGAACGAGGAAGCACACCAGAATCCCGGGTACTATCAGCTCCTCAAGGCGGGGGAGATCACTGAACTCACGCCCCATGGCGCCCAAAGCGTTCTCGTTTTTCCCGGATCGGTTCCCGCGCCTGACATCACGACCGACATCTCCTACGAGGATGTCTATCCCAGGAACCAGCATGTGACGATCTTCCGCGGCGGTTCTCCCGGACAGTATAAGACCAATCCTTGGGGCCCGTTCCCGAAACCTCCCATCGGGCCGGCACTTACGGGTCTCGGGCAGCCTGAGGAGGCTCCGATCCTCTTCTACGAGAATCCTGATGAGGTGGCCTTCCAGACCTACAACGGGCCCATGTACAAGAAGGGCCCCGAGCTGGTGGGACTCGAAGGCCCTGATGGGTTTTCGAGCGACATGAGTCTGCTCCAGGCCGCCGTGGCGGTCGGCGTCGGCGGTGCGCTGGGCCTTTACGCCCATACGCTTGTCAAGGACAAGAGCACCAAGCTCACGATCTCCTATGCTGGCGGCTTTGTGGCCGCGGTCGGGATCCTGAACATGATCACCAGCTTGATCAAGAAATAATGGTTGTCGATGAACGTCTTGGCTTCCAGCGTGGAAACCTTTCCAAGCTCCGATGGTTCGTCCCCGCAGGGGAGCTCTTCGGGTTGGAGCAGATTCCCGGCACGGCTGGGCTCGGGCAGAAGTTCCTCGACTTTCTCGAAGAGAAGTCTCTTTACCTTGTCGCGATCGGAGCTCTCGCGAGTTACGCCGGCTATTCCAGCAACTCGCCGCTCAAGTACTCGTTGATGATGGGCGGCGGATCTCTCGTTTTTCTTGGCCTCGCTCCGTACGTTTACGGAGTCATCAAGGACCTATAGATGGCCGATAAGTCCGACAAGCCGAAGGCGGACGGCATCCAGGACAATGGAGGAGGAATCCCGGTCGGGCCGTTTCTTTTCGGTTTAGGTGCGCTCGGTTTTCTCTCCTACCTCTTTAATACGAAGGGCGGAGGGAGCCTTGCCGCCTATGTCCCGGGCCCCGATCGCCGGTCGGATGATGACGACGAGGATCTTGGGGAGGATGAGGAAGACGACGAAGACCTCGATGATGAGGATGAAGACGACGACGAGGAAGTCGTTGACGAAGAAGTCGTCGATGAAGAAGGGCCTGAAGAAGAGGACGAAGAGGAGTCTGACGACGACGATGATGATGAGGAAGAGGACGACGACGAAAAGTCCGATGAAAAAGAGGAAGATGAGGATTAAGGGAACTGCGTATGAATGTCGCGTCCTTCGCGATGGATCTCATCTGTTCGATCATTCAGACTGCGGCGGAACAGACGACAAAGTCGGACGGCCCGACCTCGGGGTACGTGAGCACGCTGGCGTGGTCGCTTCTGGTCGCGGTCTCGACGGCATTCGCGACGGTCGCCAAGATCGGATGGGGGCATATTAAGAAGCTTGAGGATAAACTCGAGAAGTGCCAAGAGGCAAGGGTGAAGGGCCTGGAAGACCAGGTCGTCCTTACCAAGACCCTTCTTGAGGAGTTCGATAAGGAAGGAGGCAAGAGATGACGTTCACCCTGAAAGCCAAAGTGGCCGACATGAAGGTCGAAGCCGCGGACACGGCCGTTCGGAACCAGATCTCCCAGCTCTTCCTTCTTCTTAAGAGCGGGAAGCTTTCGGAAGAAGAACGGAAGCGTCTCAGGGACAAGATCGCCGAGCTTCAGCTCAAGCTCGAAAGCGATCTCGCTTCCGCCAAGGCGTCTTGCTGTAAGAAGTAAGATCGGGTAGAATTTTAGGAACTAGGAGGATTAGCTATATGATGCTTGGAGAGTTCGCGTACCTGGGGCAGCAGTCACCTGCCCGTGGCCACAGGATCCCTGGAAGTCGTGAGTCCTGCTATCAGGACGACATCTACGGATCGCCGTGCCAGAACATCGACCTCATGGGGCTGCCGCCGAGCAACCACATGGTTCATGCCTTCTCGAACGAGATCGTCGGTCTCGGAGACGGGATGTTCAGCACCTTCGGGCTCGGACAGGACAAGGTCACGGCTCCGATGCCGACGACGGGCCAGTATGTGGGCGCGACGGCGGTGGGCGGCGTTCTCGCCTACATGCTCTATCGCAGCGCCACCAAGGAAGGCGCGAAGGGCTGGAAGATCGGCGAGTACGTCGTGGCTGGCCTCTTCGGGCTGGGCGCGGTCGGATCCGTCCTCCATGCTGCTGGAATCATGAAGGCGCCCGGCGCATAAGAGGAGCATCCTTGGCTCATATTCCTCGAGTTCTCGAGAAGCTTGACAACGGAGAACGCGAGTGGTCGGTCGAGAACCGACAGTCGCGCCTTGAGGCCATTCTGCGGGATGCAGAACGCCTTGCGGACTCCTATGATCTTGCGACGAGGCTCGGGAAGTATAAGGAGGCCAAGGAACTCAGGAAGCGTGCTCATGGCGAGGCCAGGATGGCCGCGCGCTTGATCGGAGTGATGGAGATCGAGTTCGGAGTACCTATGGCGCCGCAGATCGTCCGGGCTCGGAACATCTTCAGAAAAATCGCCGTGCAGAACGAGATGGTGAGGCAAGCATGATGGTCGCTGACGTCGGAGATATCATTACGGATCTTGCGAAGAAGGCCGGGGTCACGTCCCAGGCGGACATGGACAAGCTGGTCGCGCAGGGATCCGCAGCGGCTCTTGCCAAGTTTGGGCTCAAGCCGGCAGCGCCCGCGAAGCCCATGACGACTCCCGTCTTTTACTCCGGCCCTTCCAGTTCTGAAGGGATCGGCATGTGGCCGTTCGTGGCGGTGATCGGAGGAGTCGGAATCCTCGCCATTGCTTTCTTCGCCGGAAAGGGCGGCAAGGCGGGCAAAGTGGCCGATGCGACTCTCAAGGGGCTCGGACTTCCCATTCCGAGAGGATAGTCATGAGGATCGGAGATAACATCGACGCCTTCGGGGATCTCAAGGCCGTCTACAGGTATCCCTGGGGCGGCCCTGCGGATGTCTTCGGGCTTGGGGCTGAGGCGAAGGCTGCGGGCAAGAAAGCCAAGAAGAGGCATCCCCACTACAGAGGGATGTTCGGTCTTGGCCAGGTGACGGTCAACACGGGCTATCTTCGCTTCCGCGTCATCGGGCCCGACGGAAAGGTCATCTCGCCGACGCTCGATCCGATCGGGCAGCCCGTCGTCCAGTATTACTACTATGAGATCGGACTGACCCCCAATGATGGGCCTGGGGATTCGAACTTCAGGTCGGGTACGGTCGAAGTCGGCCCGAACGGGAGTTTCGTTCTCGCTTACGCTCCCACGCCGGAGGCGATTGCCCGTCTTGGACGGGACATACCGCCCTATCCGCTCTACCTGTCGCTTGCTCCCATCTTCCCGACGGGAGAAAGCAGCACTCCTCCCTTCGGGAAGGGTGAGATCGACTTCGATGCGGGGTTCAAGAAGAGGATGTTCACGTTCCCGCCTGGGCCTGCGGAGAATGCTTCTGAGCTCAGGATTGCGCTCATGGCGCCGAACGCAGGGCTTCCGGCGATCCAGCCCCCGCCTCCTCCGGCAGCGCCCGCTCCTGCGCAGCCTGCTCCTGCCGCACCTGCACCTACGCGGCTGCGTCCGTTGCCTGAGCAGCTGCGTCCGGTGTCCAAGACGCCGGACGCGAGTCCCAATAAGACTAAAGACTACATGCCCCTCATCCTCGTGGGTGGGGTGGCTCTTCTCATCGGGTTTGTCATTTTTCCCAAAATCATTGGAGGAAGGGAGTAGCCATGCCTATGCTTTCGGAACACGACAAGAGCTTCGGCGACTCGATCATGGGCGACGAAGGGATCATGGGTCTCGGCGATGACGGCGGGATCATGGGTCTCAGCGGCGCTGACAGCATCATGGGCAGCGTCGGCGACTCGATCATGGGCGAAGAAGGGATCATGGGCCTGGGGGCAGATGTTCCGTTCGCGGAAGCCTCTTTCAGGATCATGAGCGGCAACACTCCTGTCGCCAAGACGGCGTTCATCTGGAAGATCGAGCGCAGCGGCCTGGCCCAGGGAAGCTCGGAGAGCTTCTCTCAGTCCATGGACGGAACGGGCGAGACCGATGAGAACGGGATTCTCAGGGTCGGCCTCAAGGCGCTCAGTTCGACCGACAGCGCGAGCTTCCAGCCGTTCCAGGCCATGATCAGCATCGTTCCCGCGGCTGATCCCAAGAGCGTGATCCTGGACAAGCGGATGGTCATGATGACCACCCCTCCGTCCTCTCCGATCAACATCTCGATGGCGGCGGGCGGCGGTCTGGCTCCCTACATTCCTCCGGGCGGCAAGATCCCGCACGGACAGGCGGGGATGATGCAGCAGCTTCTCCCCATCGCGCTCGCCGTGGGCGGAGCGGCTCTGGTCTGGTTCTACGTCATCCCCTGGGCCAAGAAGAAGCTGGCGTAGAAAGGGGCGGGTGCAATAGCTATGGCCGATGAAGATGAATCCACGGGCGGAACCATCATGGAGATTTCCGGCCTGAATGGACTCGGGCAGGAATTGATCCCTGCCCCTCTCTCCGTCATACCTCCTCCTGTTCAGCAGGGGAAGGCGTTTGCGACGGGAGAAGGATCCTTCCTCTCGGACATCGCTCCCTACCTGATCCCGGTCGGCATCGCGGCCGTGATCATGATTCTCCTCGCTCGCAAGCGGGGAAGGGGGGCAGGGTAGCGGACTTCAGGGGGACTTGGGGATAATCCGTCCCTGCCGAGTGAGGGATATGAGCCCCGATCGACCGAAGTCCCGACAGAAGTTTTGTCTCTGGGATTCGAAGGGGAAGCGGATCCTCGGAAGACATCCGTCCAGGAACAAGGCGCTCAGGCAGGAACGCCTGATCCAGTGGAAGAAGCACGGATAAGGAGAAGCCGGTGATCAAGGTGCAAGATGTGATCGAGACGACGAACCCCGTTAGTCTCGTGGGCCGGTATTCTGGCCTGGGTCAAGAGCCGTCTCCCGCCGCCTCGGCAGGCCCTATCGAGGGGAGTCTGGGCGCCCTCTCAGGACTGGCTCTCTTCTACGGCGCAATCGCTATCGTCGGCGGGGTTTACTTCTTCAGGACGGCCCCGAAGGAGAGTGGCTTCTGGAAGGGCTGGGGCTACGTGAATGGAGTGCTTTCATATGGCAGTGCCGCGATTCTGGGGCTGGCCGCTCTGGGTCTTGGCGGTGCCGCCATAGGAATTGGCAGGAAATAGCCCATGGACTCGAAAGCGATCTCCGACGAGTCCTATCAGCTGCTGGGAGAGATGAGCAGGCTCCCCAAGCGGCCGACGACGTCGGACTACTTCTGGGCTGTCTTGGGCAAGCAGAAGTATCTGAAGGAGATCAAGGAATGCGTGCCCAAGGCCTCCTGGACGGGCCAGCGGGCGATCCAGTGCGCTTTGGTGAAGTTCGACTACGGGGAGTCCTCGCCCGAGG
>JBGPNZ010000002.1:0-59506 GCA_041487795.1 Nitrospiraceae bacterium | reverse complement strand
GCGGCGATGTAGGCACCCGTGGCCTCGATATGAGCGGTAAGGAGCTTGAGGAACTCGTCCTTCGGGAAGTTCGGAACGGTGGCGTAGTACAGGTTCGCCTGAGCGACGGCGTTCTTCATGAGGTAGGCCGCGAGGTAGGCGAACTCGTTGGGCTTGAACCCGCGTTCGGCACTGTCGGCCAGAGTCTTGGCCAGGACGGTATGCTCGCCCATGAGGAAGGAAGCAAGGTCGCTTCCGGCAATCTTCTCCCACTCGAGCACGCCGTGCCAGAGTCCCTTGGCGGCCTCGATCGTGACGGGCGGCTTCTTGTTGAAGATCCCGTTCACATATTCGCGGGTGTGCTTGACGTGGTCGATCCACCACTGGGCGCGGGAATCATCGAAGGACATAGGCGTGTTCCTTGTGTAAGTTCAATGAGTCTATCATGTATGCTGCTGTGGCGGAACTGGTATACGCGGTCGGTTCAGAACCGGCTCCGAAAGGGTGTGGGTTCGAATCCCTCCAGCAGCGCCAAAATTAGGAGAGACCCATGTTCGAAAAGTTCACCGAGCGTGCCAGGAAGGTCATGAGCCTGTCCAGGCAGTCAGCGCAAAGGGAGAACTCCGAGTTCATCGGGACGGAGCACATCCTGCTCGGGCTGATCGAGGAAGGCGGCGGGGTGGCGTGCAAGGTTCTCAAGATCCTCAAGGTCGAACCCCAGAAGATCACGGACGAAGTGAAGAAGATGCTCACGACGGATCGGTCAAGCATGCCGGTTGCCATCATGGGCCAGCTGCCCTTCTCGCCCCGGTCGAAGCGCGTGATCGAGCTCGCGGGAGAGGCGATGGCGCAGCTTGGGAATGACGTCGTTGGGACGGAACATCTTCTTCTGGGGATCCTCAAGGAGAACGAGGGCATCGCGGCCCAGGCCCTGATCAACTTGGGGTTCAAGCTCGATGTCGTGAGAGACACGATCCTGGAAGTTCTCGGAAAGGATGTCGAGCCGATCAAGGTCGTGGAAGGTGAGAAGAAAGTCACCTGTTCTTCCTGCTCCAAGGCATTCACCGACAAGGAGTCGGAGATGCACCGCATGGGGTACGAGTTCGTTTGCGGATCCTGTTACGGGGGCCTTACTTCCTTCGAAAAGCTTCTTCTCAAGATGCTTGGCCACCTGGTCAAGCAACGGAAGTATTAAAGTCATGCGTCCGTAGCCGAACTGGGTATAGGCACTACCTTGAGGAGGTAGGATCTGGAGGTTCGAATCCTCTCGGACGCACCAAAATTTTTAAGGAGACTGCGATGCTAAAATGACCGATCACGCGCACTGTTTCTGCTTTCCTGTCGGCCTGTCGGAAACTCATGCCGGCGGATACGAGCTTGACGAGAGGGGCAAGAAGAAGCCCATCGTTCGGGAAAACAACACGCGGGATACGATGTGCTGCCACTGCGGCGCTTTCAAGGAAAGGAAGCTCAAGTTCATCCAGACGGAAGGACACGGGCTTCTCCGGCATCACATCTGGCATGCGCCTAAAGAAGATGCCGGAAAGAAGTGAGTGAAGAATTCTCGGCCTATTGGGTAATTGGTAGCCCGCCTCATTCGGGGTGAGGAGCGTCCCGGTTCAAGTCCGGGTAGGCCGACCATTCACTTGAACTCGAACCCATAATTTGCTTTAATGGGGCATCTATTAAAGGATGTTGAAGATGCCCGACAAGGTCTTGAAGTGTGCGGACTGTGGTACTGATTTCACCTTCACGGCCAGGGATCAGGAGTTCTTCACCAAGCAAGGGTTCCAGGATCCCAAGCGGTGCAAGCCCTGCCGTGACATCAAGAAGCAGGCGAAGATGCGGCAGGACGACCAGAGAGGCTAACTCGGCGACGTGTGCAAGAGCAGGACAACCCCCGTTCCTGCGATCGAGCTTCCAGCTCCCAACGCGATAGCTCCTGTAACGGTCTGGCGCTTGTAGTATCCGATGGAGGCGATCACGACTCCGATGCCGATCGTGACCAGGGAGAGCAGCGGCGTCGGGAAAGAAAACTCTTGGGGAGGCGCTCCGATGTATGAGAGCGCCTGAAGCATGAGACGTTCATCGGTCACGACCACGCCAATATCATAGCGTACGCGGGCCGTTAGCTCAACGACGAGAGCACGCCTCTCATAAAGGCTCGACGTGGGATTGACACCCACACGGCCCACCAAAAAATTTCGCGGAAGGAATTCGCTCGAATATATCGAATAGGGCGACGCGGACTTCTCTTCGGGGAAGGACGGCTCAATGGACTCCTTCCGTATAATCTCAGTTCTTCAGATCATGGATTGCACGTCATGGTGGTGGTCTGAATAGCTCGGGGTGTAGCTCAGTTAGTGATGAGCGCCTGCCTTGGGAGCAGGAGGTCGCCGGTGCGAGTCCGGCCACCCCGACCAAAATCTAATAGATGCCCCTGTAGGGTAACTGGATAGCCCATCCCTTTCCTAAAGGGAAAGTTGCAGGTTCAAATCCTGCCAGGGGTACCAATCTTCAGATCATGCCCCGGTAGTCCAACTGGATAGGACGCGGCCCTCCGAAGGCTGAGATGCGAGTTCGAATCTCGCCTGGGGTACCAGACCTTATGCGGCTTTGGGGAAGAGCCGATCGAGATCGGCACGGTAGTCCTGCTTGGTGGCATCCGACATCTTCCCAAGGTCTTCGGGGCGCATCTTCACAAGCTCGTGCCAGTGGTTCGAGGTCGTGATCTGGTCGGCGGTCATCCCGTGGAAGGACTTCTCCGCGTGCACGCGGACGCCCGGGTTGAAGGACGAGAAGTCTCCAAGATGGCCAAGGCAGATGTGATGCTTCTCGCCGCTCTCGCAGAGAGTGATGAGGTTTCGGTGGTCGAGTTCGAGATCAGGACGTCCCAGGGCGACCACGACGTGGAACGGGTAAATGTGATGAACCTGGACGGGCTTCACGATCGCGACGACCTTGGCCCAAAGACCTTTCCGCTTTTTCGCGCAGGCCACGCAGGAAGGCTCGAGCTTCAGGTGCGCTTTCCTGACTCCATTCCACTTGGGGCTGCGCTCGGTACCATGGGCCTTGGCCGCTTCGGCCCCGGAATCTTTCTTCTTAAAAAGCAACATACATGAAATAATACACCAATCGTTCATTCTGTGGAGGATCTGTGTCCAGAATGTCGAAGATCACGGAAACCTGGCCATACTGCATCGGGTGCCAAACCAAGGCTCCCGATCATCCATCGCTTCATAGAAGCGGCCTGATCCCTGACGATCCCATTAAAGGTTGGATCAGGATCTCGGGAAACCAGTACGTCTGCCCCTCGTGCGCTCCGAACGCCGAGCAGCGGGGCAAGCCGGTGAGGTACAAGAAGGAAAAAGTCCGCGGCCCCGGGATCGATCAGAGTGGAAAAGTCCGCGGATCAGGCTTCGCCAATGCGCGCCCGATGCAGTGGCGTGACAAGCACGAGAAGTTGATCCAGAAGAACTTCGAAGGGAAGAAGTAACCGTTCATGCCCCTGTAGGCAAACTGGATAAGCCGCCTCGCTACGAACGAGGAAATTGTAGGTTCAAATCCTACCAGGGGTACCAATCATTCCTTACGGGTGATCGACGTCCAGTCGTCGAGCATCTTCTTGAAAACGATCGTGTCGGTGAAGTTGGAAGCTCCGGCGACGTTCTTGGAGCGGACGGAAGCCCACTGCTCGTCTGACCAGTTCAAGGTCGCCTTGATGCTTTCAGCCGCTCCTTCGATGTTGTTGTAGAAGTCCCCACGACAGCCCAGGAGATCCGCGTAGCGCCTGGCCCATATGTCCTCCTTCAAGAGGACATAGCTTCCCGTGGCGGCAGCTTCCAGGACTCCAACAGGCATCCCGAAAAGATGAGCCTCGGGGTTGAACGTATGGAGGAAGATCGCGCCATTCCTGGAGACCTCCGCCGACTCTTCGTGGGTGAGGTCGACGCAGATGTCCGTACGGCCGCCGATCGACTTGTTGAGAGCGAAGAGGGAGTCGACGTAGTCCGACTTCCAGGCCGCCGATCCGAAGACCAGAGTGAACTTGTGATCGGGACATAGGGTGCTCACCTTGATGAAGTCCTCGAGCGCCTTGTAGGGGAGGCCGGCGCCCGTCCTGACGACAGCACGCTTGTCCTTGGATGACGGGTAGTAGAGTCTCGGATCAAAAGCCGACGTGAGGCTCTTGATCTTGGGGTGCCCAAGAAACTGTTCGGCGAAGTTCGGGAAGCAGTAGACGCGCTTGAACCACGGACGGCCAAGCAGCGTCTCGATCTGGCTTCTGGACTGATCAACCGAGTGCCCGCGCAGGGTGACGGGAATGTTCCGGTTCGAGAAGAACTCGTCGTGACGGACGAACTCCGAGTGAAAGTGGAAGGTGACCAGGTCGGGCTTGAAGTCGTCGACCGCCTGGGTGAGCGTCCCGCGGTAGACGGGAACCTGCTCGGCAGGATACTCGGAAGCCGATCGGGTCTTGGCCCAGACCCGGACGTCGACCCCCTGGCGCAACATGTAGTCGATCTCAAGGGTGATGTAAGACTCCGAACGGTGGGTGTAATAAACTTCGCCGTAGAGAACTTTCATCCCAATAGTATAAAATACTTTTAGTTTCCGTTCTAACCTGATTTTGAAAGGAGGTCCTTTGTGACCGCCGCGCTATCGCGTTCCGCCCTGGTTCTGAACAAACGGTGGCAGCCGATCCAGCTGGCCACGATGAAGGATGCGATCTCTCTCGTGGCCAAGGGCCACGCCATGATCATCGAGCCTGGGACGTTCACCACCCATGACATCATGTCCTGGAACGATGTCTCCAAGGCCCAGGTGAAGTTCGGGGATGCCGTCATCCGTTCATGCCACCTGGCGCTGGTTCCGCCCGAGGTGATCGTGCTCACCCAGTACGAGGGCCAGGCACAGCGGTCGGTTGTCTTCTCGCGCAAGAACCTCTTCAAGCGTGACAAGTACACCTGCCAGTACTGCGGTGTCCAGCCGGGGCCTGACGCCCTTACGATGGATCACATCCTTCCCCGTTCGAGGGGAGGGATGTCCACGTGGGAGAACACGGTTCTGGCTTGCATCGAGTGCAACAAGGTGAAGGCCGATAGAACCCCGGAAGAGGCCGGGATGAGGCTCCGCAAGGTTCCAAGGAAACCGAGCTGGAGCAAGATCATGGCCCAGATCCACCCGCGCGATCGGCGGGAGAGCTGGGAGCAGTTCCTCTCGAGGGCCTACTGGGAGGTCGAGCTCGAGCCGTAGGGGATACCGCCTCTGTAGTTGAGCTACACGAGTATTGAGAAGGCCTGGTCATTGTGACCAGGCCTTTTTTATTTCTACTTGATGGAGGGCATTATGCCCAGGACACCGGCAGTGAGGGGAGTGGCAGTAGGCGATCCCGCCGCGGCGGGAATTCCGGCGGCCCGCAGGCGCCACATGACGGCGGAGCCGATCGACGAGGGAACGTTGCCCGACATGGCGCCCCGGCGCGGGCGTCCGCCCGGCAGGCCGGCCGTCGAGCTCCCCGAAGGGGAGACGGCGCGTGATGCCAGGAAGAAGAACGGCAAGGGAGGCAGCGGCGCCGTCACCATGATGCCCCGCCGCGGGCGGGTGAGCGGCCCGATCGAGGTTCCGCCGCTCGAGGAGGAGGAGGTCGAGGTGCAGATCTGGGGCCGTACGCCCCTGATCGTCAACAACTTCGGCATGAAGGCGAGGGCGATGATCCTGGCCAAGCAGACCAAGGAGGCGAAGCTCGCGCGCGAGGCCAAGGTTCCGTTCGACGACTTCATGGGTTCGCTCTACGCGATCCCCGGCGCCAAGATCAAGGGCAAGAAGCTGAAGTCGTGGGAGTCGTGGGGTTCCATGAAGGACACCTTCGGCTTCCCGGCCAGCGGCTTCAAGAAGTCCATGGTGAGCGCGTGCTCGTTCGTCTCGGGCATTCCCAAGACGATCCTGCGCGGCTCGATCCACATCATCGGCGATCTCGTTCCCATCAGCTTCAAGAAGCTGGTGATGCGCGAGGACGTAGTCCGCGTCGGGCCGTTCGGCAGGCGCGTGGCCGACATCCGCTTCCGCGGCATGTTCGAGAACTGGACGGTGACGCTCAAGGTGAGCTACAACACCAGGCTGCTCTCGATCGAGCAGATCGTCAACCTGCTCGAGCACGCGGGCAACGCGATCGGCGTGGGGGAGTGGCGTCCCGAGAAGGACGGGCAGTTCGGGATGTTCACCTGCCGCAAGCGCGGCAAGTAGTAGTTTCTTGAGGGAAGATTTCTGGGAGGGGGTCTGGACGGCCCCCTCCCATCTTCCTATTTTCGGGGAGACGGAACGTAAGGAGATCGAATGGCAAACCTGAAGGATCGACTGCATAAACCCAGTCGATGGGAGATCTGGGAGAGCGCGGTCTTCCAGCTGATGAAGGAGAAGGGCAACAGCGTCACGCCCAAGGACGTCCTGGAAGCGGCGCGCCCCAGGAGTCATCCTCTCCATACTTACTTCGATTGGAACGATCGGACGGCCGGCGAGAAGTACAGGATCTGGCAGGCAAGATCCCTGCTCGGTCGGGTCACCGTCAAGATCGTCGACAAGAACGGCCACGAGACCAAGACTCGTGGTTTCGTCAACGTGACGCTGAAGGAACGTGGCGCGGCTCCTCGGAGGGTGTACGCCGAGATCAAGCGCGTCTACGAAACGAAGTCCCTTCGTCACCAGGAGCTCGAGCGCTCTCTTCGCGATCTCGAGAGCTGGTGCACGAGATACTCGATCTACGCCGAACTTGACGAGATCAGAGACTATCTCGAACGTGAAGTTGCTCTCTTCAGGGCGAAAGTCCTGGGAAAGCCGTTGAAGGCTCAACCCAAGAAGAAGACTTCCAAGGGAAGGAAAGAGGAACCCGTCCTCGTCTAGGCAGCCTAGGCAAGGCCTGTCACTTTGTCGCACGGCGGGAAGTGTCACGGTGAGGCGCGACGAGGCTAAGGCAGCCGCGGAGTGGCTTGGCGTTTTCGAGGCGGGGTTGAGGGTTGTCTGGGCCATGTGGGGCAAGGCAGTCACGGCAAAGCCGATTCTCGCTTGTCCTGTCCGGGCCAGGTAGGGCAGTCGTGGCCAAGTCCTTATGGCACGGCATGGTTAGGTAAGGCAGTCGTGGTCAGCGCTTGCATGGACAGCGTGGTTTGTCCGCGCTGGGCGAGGCAAATCAAGGCAGTCTTGGAATGGCGGCGCGTGTCAGTTTCCCGCGCGGCTCGGCGTGGCACGCCCTCGCTGGGCAAGGCAGTTACGGCACTTACGAGGCTTTTCACGTCGTGGTTGTTCCGCGCTGGGCGAGGCAAATCAAGGCAGTATACTGGGGCCGGCTCTCTTAACGGGGGCCGGCCCCTTTCTAAATAAGGAGAGAAGGATGATGACCGAGTGGAAGAGCAAGATTCTTGCCCCTTCAGATGGCCCTGTATTTTCCGACGTGGAGTACGACTTCCTGATCACGGAGGAGTATCTCTACGCGGTGAGACACAACCCCACGGATCCTCCCGAGGGCTTCATGCAGAAGATCGATGATCTTCTTGAGGAGCTGTCGATCGATCTCAAGGAGGATGCGTACGAGCTGGAGGACGACAGGGAGATGGTCAAGCTTCTGACCGAGAAGCTCACGCCCCACAAAGGGAAGTGGATTTTTCTCGATTGATTCTTGTTAAAGAGTGTTGACATCCCTTTAACACCCTTCTATACTGAGGGTCGTGAGGAAGAAGCGCTTCGTCGGGCTCTACATCGACGAGGATATTTACGGTTGGGTCGAGAAGGAAGCCAAGGGCAAGCGCTCCAGCATCTCCCAGGTGATCCGGGAAGCGATCCTCGAGCGCATGAATATCTCGACCTACGCGAAGCCCAACGGGCGGCACAAGAAGGCCGCCACGCTTTAGGAGAGGGTATGAACGACATCCTCCGTCCGGCTTTTGGCCAGGATCCTACGAAGAAGAAGGCTCCTGTACAGATCCCCCTGGGGATTCGTCTTGGGAACTCGCCGACGCCCGCGCAGTGCCAGAACTGCAAGCAGAACAGCAATGTCGGGATCTTCGTGGCTTTGAACAGCCAGGAAATCCTCGTCTGCATGCGCTGCCTGGGGACGGGCATCCTGAAGTACCAGGAGATGCACCCCGAAGAGGTTTTCGTGGACTTCGACATCTCGGTCGATCCCGCGCGTCTCACCGAGGTCATCGACAAGACCTGCAAGCAGTTCCCCGAGATCGGCGAGGGCAAGGCCACTGAGATCGCGAAGTTCGTGGCCAAGGCGCTCTAGGAGGCAATATGGCTGAGCGGAAGAGAAGGAAGAACAGGCGGCGCAAGACGGGGGGATCGCACGGATTCAATCCGTCTCCGTTTCTGGACATGGGCGCTCACGCTCTGGGAATCACGCCCAACCCCAAGCCCGAGACCATGCTCATGGTCTCAGTCGCGGGAGCGGTCTTGAACTACGCTTTCAGCAAGTTCTTCCCCCATCTTGTCACCCAGGCATCGAAGCCTCATCCCGAAAAGGCCGAACCGATCACGACCAAGATCGATGAATATCAGGCCGGCCGCTCCGCGGTGATCCGCGAAGTCGCCCGGTCTAAACCCAACTAGGAGACCGTTATGGCGGACACCCAGACGAAGACGAAGTCCAACGCACCCCAGGTGTCGTTCGACGTCGCGTGTCCCGACTGCAAGTGCGACGTCATGCTTCCGCTCATGAAGCTGACGGTCTTCAAGTCCTTCTCGGGAAATCGGATCCAGACCGAGTGGCCCTCGCGCGGTCAGGACGATGCCGAGTTCGCCCGCGTCGCCTGCCCCGCTTGCGGCGTCGTTCTTACCATCGGCGCGGATGGGACGACGAGCAAGTCGAGTTATCGCCTCTTCGGGAAGGATGGGTCGAAGAGATCCACCAAGAAGTAGGCTATAATGGGGCAGGAGGGTCATGGGCAACGCGCGTTGGAAGTGGATGCAGCGGGTTAAGACCTACGAGGACATCCTGGACTCGGAGGGTCTGGCCGCCGCTAAGAAGTACCTGGAACAGTTCAACGGCAAGCTCGAGAAATTTCTGAAGGGAGCCGCCGATCTTGAGGCGGAGCGCGCTGATGTTGAGAGTGAAGAGCTGGCCGGTCGGAGTGATACTGGTTAGTCCATCTTCCACTTGCCGGCCGCGTGCCCGGTCATACGGAATGAAAACTAATTCTTTGCCCCTTGATGAATACCATAAACTCCTCAATACTCTCCAGTCGAAGGGAATGGAACGGGAGCACTTCCTTATCCATGTTCTCGGGAAGACTGGGCTCAGAGTGAGCGAGTTCATCGAACTCAGGGTCGCGAACCTCTCCCTTGACGGAGCCGAGAAAAAGATCCTGGTCAGGACGCTTCATGCCCGGGAGAAGCACGTGGGCTGGCACAAGATCTCGGGGGAGACCGCGGGCGTGATCGAACGCTGGGTTCTTAAATATAGGATTCCCCCGTCGACTCCCATCTTCTCCTACAAGAACAAGCACGGCATGCTCAGGCCGTATACCAAGCGCGCCGCCCAGTCCATGTTCAAGAAAGCGCTCAAGGTGGCCGGCCTCTCCGAGAGCTACAGCATCAAGTCGCTCAGACAGATGTATGCCATCACGGTTGCCCGCGCCACCGGAGACGTCAAGATGGTCACCCAGGCGCTCAGGGACAGGGACTCCAGAACGGCCATGGAGTACGTGACCATGGCGAAGGAATTCTACGAATGATTTTCGATGGCCACACTAGAGGAGGCTCTGTGCCCGTAAAGCAAAAAGACCCCTGTCCCGTCTGCAAGGCCACTGAGTGGAAACCCGAGCAGGCGCTCTTCTCGGGGATCGAGTGCTTGGTGTTCGTCTGTGGGAACTGCACGCTCGTGTTCAAGGGCAAGCAGGAAGAGCTCGACTACTGGCTCAAGCTCAAGAACAGGCCCAAGATCGCCGCGCCGATTTCCACGAATGTGATCCTTGAGGTTAACCAGGATCAGTCGTAGAATAGGTACAGGATGCTGCGTGTAGTCGAAGGGATGGGATACCGCCCATTCGTTCCATGGCCTGTGCCACCTTACGGGAAACTTGGCCCTGTCGTGGTTGTGGACTCTCCGGAAGCGGAGCAAAGGCTCTTCATGAAATATCCGCTGGACAACCCGATGGTCATTCGGGAGTTCAGCGGTCTTGGAGGCTGAAAAGGCGCACGAAACCATCGTAGATGGCCTTGGGAGCGATAAACGTCGGAATTCGACGAATTTTTGATATTATCGAAAAACAGACAATGAAGGAAGGTGAACGGTCTCGCGGAAAGGTGAACGACATGAAGGTCGAGGTGGTCGGGGTCTATGAAGGCAGGCAGAGGTGGGCGATCGCCCGCTTCCCTGTCTCGGAGACCGACCCCAACGGCCCTTATCGTGTCGGCACCTTCGTCCTCGGCGGGATCACCTTCAACGATCGATGCTTCGCTGATCGCGAGTCCGCAGAAGGCTGGCTTTCCTACGATCTTGACCCTCAGGTCAAAATTTAATCATATCTCATTGAAGCTGAAGTAGTTACAGCTTCACCTTTCTGCACAGAAAAATTACACAAGTGGAGAGATTTTCTTTTCCCATCTAAACGCCTCCAGGACGCATTAAACTGACCAAGGACGACTCCCAGGTCGATCCACTCCATAACAGCCTGTTGGACGGCTTCCTATCCATCTTGGAATCATCAGAAAGGACGTGCCATGACGTTATTCGGACTATTCGGACGCTCTTGCGCTGAGGGCGACTACGACGAGGCCACTCATTACTGCAAGCGGGAACACAAGCAGCTCTGCTTCCATCATACCCACATCTTGAGCGGGTGCTGTGAGCTCATCCCGGGAGTCGATCTCGAGCACGGGTACTGCGATCATAGCAAGCATCGTCGCTCGACGAAGTACTGTGAGGCTTCCCGGAGGGAGTACTGCGACACTCACTCCCACTACATGGGATGCTGCAAGCCCATCGGTTTCAGCAGGCGGCACAGCTTTACGAGAAGCTGCTACAAGTGCGGTCGCGAGATCAAGTCGATTGATTTCAACGAACACATGCTCTGGCACGATATCCCTGGCGGGGCGCCGCAGAAGCTCTGCCCGTACTGCACACGGACGGACATCACTCCGATCACGGTCTGGAACCACATCCAGTGGTGCCATCCGGGAAAAGATCCCGGCGCAAGTCCGTCCAAGAATGGTCGTCAAATCGTTGTCATCAGGGAGGATGAAGAGGAGGAACGGCCCTATGTTGAAATCCCCGGAGAACCCAACACCGCCGGAGAGGCTACTGACCTCTGACGAGGTGAGAGCCCAGGTGAAGGAGAGCTTGATGGAACGGAGTTGTTGGCGCGTACTCTGCGATGCCGTCAGCAAGACGTTCAGGGACGCCTGGCGATGGATTCTTTTCCGCACGGCCTGCCGCTTTGACATCGTGAGGCTCCACGTGAAGCCTGGGTATTACGATGTCGACTTCCGAATGATCCACGCCTGCTTCCAGCTCTTGGTCGAGTATATGGAGCTCGAGAAGCCCGACAAGTGGTGGGGTTGGACGGACGAGGAGCCCGTCTGGGTGGAGATCAAGGAGCTCTACGACTGGTGGAAGAACAGGCGTCCGAAGCGGCGGTCGCCGATCGATGACATCTATCATGTCGGCCCTCCGATCGCCGACGCGACGGGTGTGTGCATGTCCTACGAGGACGCGCTCAAGAAGAGCATGGATCTCGAGGTGGAATGGGATCGTGAAGACAATGAGATGCTGGCACGGCTGGTGAAGATCAGGGAGGACTTGTGGACTTGAAACTGGAAAAGGGATTTCGGATGCCCACGACCGATGAGATCTTTATGGGCCTCGGGCTGACCCTCGGCTTCAACGTGTTCATCAACTGGCTTATGAAGGACTGGGCCTACAGCTGGCAGATGCCGGTCGTGATGCTCGTCAGTTCGGTCATGTGCGTCTTCTCGGCGATGAAGCTGCGTGACTGGCAGCGCAAGAATGCGACCGAGAAGGTGGCGAAAATCGAGGTCAACGGCAGCTGGGTTCGGGTGCACTGCACCCGTGAGCTCTGCTACGGCGAGATCATTGTGAAGCCGATTCCGGATGTCGACATTTGTTTTATGTGCCCCAAGTGTCGCCAGGAGCTTCGGGTGGGAAGGAACTCCAGGAACGAGGTCATGGCTTATGCGCCCGTTGAAGGGTGCAACGCGAATATTTAGGAGGTTCGGTGTCGAATAAAAAATTCCTTAAGGATCCTCCCGAGGAGAGACTGGTGAAGTGCTACGCCTGTGAGGGCAAGGGTTGCGTGCCGGTGCTGGTGCCCGACCCCAATAGTTACTATCATCATTGGGACTTGCAACTTGCTGCCTGCAAGGAATGCTACGGCTTCGGCAACGTGGTGCTGAAGCCGATCGATCAGGCATCCACGCTTTTTGACGAGGAGGCGACGATGGTTGGAATGGAGGCCCCATGTCTATCCAGTAGATAGGCCCTGCGGGAGGATAGCCTCCCGACCGGAGCCTATCCGGAAAGGATGGGCATGGACAAGCTCCTGTGGTACGGCGATCGAGGGGATCGCCGGTGGCGTTCTTTCAAGAAGTGGTTCCGCCGGCTCAAGGTCGACTGGAATGATCACGGTTGGAAGCGTGATCCCTGGCCGATCCGCGAGCTCGTGAACGGCGAGTACAAGGTCGTGGGGTGGAAGGACAGCCTGTGCGGCTGCTTCGATCTCAAGAACCCCCAGGCTCTCCGGTTCAAGGACACGCCCAACGGTTGCAACTGCCGCCAGTGCGACAATCCCAGGCACCATTACGACGGGAAGAACCTGGAGGCGCTGACGTTCGCCGAACGTCGGGCATTCCTGGACGACCGGGAAGACTGGTCGAAGCGCAAGCGCCGGGAAGGCCAGCATCTCTTCCGTGTGCTCTGCCGCGACTGCGGTCGTCACATCGGAACGATCTGGGTCCAGAACGGTGCGAGCGCCTACGCGCGGGTTCGCGCGCTGGGTTGGGATCGCCGCTGCACGAGCTGCCGCAAGCGTCATTTCGAGAAGCTCGAGGAGATCGAGCGGGAAAAGAACGCCAAGTGAGAGATTGGTAGGGCCCGCTTCCTTGTGGAGGCGGGCCCTCTCTCTTAGAGTCTACTGAAAGGAAAATTATATGACCCATACCATGAAGTGCTCGATCATCGGTGGCGCCATCCTGGCCGTGGCCCTGGTCGGCGGCCTGACCTACAAGATTGCCGCCATCCAGGAGAAGAAGGTCACCATCCGAGTGGTCGTTCCCGCGGAGTTCGTCGAGTTCAAGATGCCCGGCGACTGGAGCACGACGGCGCGGTTCGTGGATCCTGAAAACGGGAACACGATCTACCTCCGGAACGGCAGGATGTGTATAGTACCTAAGGCTCCCCAGCTCGCTCCCGTAGCCGATTCCGACTAGGTGACCGATGTCCTTCGAGAAGCAGTATCCCAAGTCCAAGGACGCGCGCAAGCGCGCAAAGAAGTATCACGGCTCGAGGGAGACCGATGGCTCCTGTCGGAGTCATGGAGGATGTCCCGCATGCAGGGGGAGCAGGGCCCGTAAGGTCGTCAGGCGCACTCTTGGGCCGGAGGTTGAATAGTGGAGAAGGTGACCGAGCTCCCTGAGAAGTGCCCCAAGTGCGGGCAGGAGCCGCTCAACTACCTTTTCTGCGACAGGAACGGCATCGAGGACTGCCCCGTTCCGCACGGCGATGACGTCCACCACGTCTTCTGCCATGGATGCAAGCACGAGTTCTTCGTCGTCGTCGAGTAGGACTCACCTCAGCGTCCAATTCATCAACAGGAGATCGTATGGGATTTTTCGATTTTCTCTTCCGCAAGAAGCCCGACAACGTGCTCCGCCTTCCCAAGGAATGGATCAAGGCTTCTGAAGAAGCCGAGGCGCGCGGTGAGGTTTCGGACATTGAGGTGATCGGCCGCCCAAGGAATCTCATCGATCACGAGATCATCGTGAAGGACGGCCAGAGGGCCATCAAGTGTCTCCGGTGCCAGAAGACGAGTTACAACCCGGGCGATGTGGAGCAGCTTTACTGCGGCTACTGTCACATCTTTCACTCCAGAAGAAAACTTTAACAGGAGGAATCATGGACATCTCGATGGAACCCCAGACCCGCGGAACGAGGATCCTCATGGGCGACGAAGTTAGCCTCCGGAGGTTCCTTCATCGATGAATTCCGGAAGAAGCTCGACCCGTTCGAGTTTCAGGAGATCATCCTTCCGTCCGTAGAACCCGCGGAGATCTACACCGAGAAGATGGGGAAGGAGATCCTTTCCCAGATGTACGTCTTCCCGGACAAGAAAGGCCGCTCCCTCTGCCTCAGGCCCGAGGGAACGGCGACCTGTCAGGTGCTCGCCCGCCAGCGCTGGAAGACCCAGAAGGACATCAAGCTTTACTATGATCTGCGCTGCTGGCGCTACGAGAAGCCCCAGGCGGGGCGTTACCGGGAGTTCTCGCAGTTCGGAGTCGAAGTGCTCAACCCGCGGGATGATTTCCGAGGTCTCCTGGTCGATCTGGCCACTTGGATGGTCGAGGTGACCGGCGTGAAGTTCGAAGTCTCCGATAGGGTGAAGCGCGGCCTCGAATACTATGTCGAGGACGGCTTTGAGATTTCCTGCCCTGTTCTGGGCGCCCAGAAGCAGGTCTGCGGCGGGGGTCGTTATGCCGAGGGGATCGGCTTCGCGATCGGACTCGACCGCCTGATTCTGGCCATGATGATCAACAAGGCTCTGGTGAAAGGAGTGTCCAATGGCGATCAAGAAGCACAACTACCGTAACTGCCTTGAGTACCTTCTCTACAGCAAGAAGTGCAAGCTGTGTGATGAGAGTGCGGTATTCGCAGAGCTGTCGTGCGACGAGGCTGGAGAGCAGGTCACGGCCCTCTCCAAGAAGCTCAGCGAGCTCGTCTGGAATGCAGCGGTCGGGATCTGCGAGCGCGCAGAGCACGCGAGACTGATCGTCGGGAACGGCCACCATATGGCCCAGAAACTGGGAGAGATGGCCAGGAAGGAAATGATCTCCCGCTACGCGACGGCCGATGGGAAGCCCATCCGATGAATCACTACTGCCCGGAGTGCATGGCGCTTGGGAACGAAGCGGAGATCGAGTCGTACACGTGCGGAACATGCAAGGACGGCTTTTGCGTCCACTTCATGAAGACTGTCAACGCACCCAAGATGATCGAGCCGCCGAAGATGGAACCCGGCTATCCGCGGCCCAAAGTCGTTGTGCCTGGGAAGTGGACGGCCAGCGAATACATCTGCTGGGTTTGCGGATCCGAGAAGAAAAAGGAAAGCGCACCATGAACTTCAAGTGCACCGCGTGCGACAAGTACTCGTTCCTCGACCAGGATAAGACGTCCACCCTGGACAAGGGAACGATCCTTGTGTGTCAGCTTTGCGGCGAAGCGTCGATCGTCGCGGTTCGGGCCGTTCCGTCCAGATCGGAGGCCCGAAGAGTCCTGACCCAGATGGGAGTCGACCTGACCACGGTCGATCTCTCCTTAATGACTAAGGAGGAATAATCATGGCGGATGAAATCATTTTGAATGAGAACTTCGTCCTGAACGGCCAGATGGTGGGCAACGATCATACCGCCTGCAACGGCGTTATGAATGAGCTGCGGGATCGCTTGAAGAAGAGCAACGCGGCCGTTGCCGATCTCAACCTTTCCCTCGACGCCGGCAGACGCATCGTGCGGGGCGCTCAGGACGTGGAGCGTCAAAGGGACGCTCTCCTGAAGCAAGTCGATGGGCTCACCGAAAAGCTTTGCAAGAGGGACATCCTGGAGGCGGCCTGCGCGGGCTTCCGGAACGTCCTGTCCAAGTACGTGAAGCTTCAGGCGGAGAACAAGTGCGACAAGCCCGATTGCGCCATTTGCGTCCAGCATCGCAAGGAATCGATCGAGGCGGCCGTGAAGGCGCTCGAAGTTCCCGTCGGGCATCAGATGCTGAACGTCTTCAAAGCGGCGCAAGATTTTGTCGAAAGCACGAACATGTCGCATCAGAACAACGACGGAGACGATGTCTGCCTGTCGTGCGATGGCCCCCACCGAGACGGCCAGCTCTCCCATTATTCCGAATGCACGTTCCAGCAGCTCAAGAATGCCGTCTATGGAAAAGACTCCGCCGAGGTGAAGGAAGAAATTCCGTTCTAGGATGCAGGCTTCGTCTCGGTGCTTGGTCTGCATGGCGCACTTTGAAGTGGGAGAGTGCCGATCAAGGTGCGAGAAGTGCGATACACCACATCACGACGAGTGCGCCATCTACGTGAAGTACTGCGTTGTATTCGGCTGCAAGGGGAAGCTCAGGTTGAGTGGTTCCCGAAGCGGTCAGGGGAAAACTTGGGCTCATCAGGCAAAGGAGCGAGAACATGGAACCAATTCTGCTATCACGAGATGAGTTCAGGAAGCAGGTCTTCGAGCGGGATGGCGGAAAGTGCCTCTTTTGCCCAAGCCCTGCGGCTGACGCTCATCACATCATGGAACGGCGCCTCTTCCCCGACGGGGGATACTATGCGGACAATGGCGCCTCGGTCTGTGAACCCCATCATATGCGATGTGAGATGACGGAGATCTCTACGGATGAGGTGAGGGAAAAGGCCGGCATCGCGCAGGTCGTCCTGCCGCCTCACCTCTATGATGATGACACTTACGACAAGTGGGGGAACATCATCCTTCCGAACGGGCAGCGGATCCGCGGGGAGCTGTTCGACGATCTGTCCGTCCAGAAAGTCCTGGCGCCCGTCCTCCATCTCTTCACGAACCGTGTGAAGTACCCCCGCACTTTTCATCTCCCTTGGTCTCCTGGAGTTGGAAAGAACGATCGGATCATGACCGATCTTTCAGGGTTCGAGGACGAAGAGGTGATCGTGACGATCAAGATGGACGGGGAACAGACCACGATGTATTCCGATTACGTCCATGCCCGATCGCTCGAATGGCATCCCCATGCGTCCAGGACATGGGTGAAAACCCTTCACGCGAGGGTGGGCTACAACATCCCCCAGGGTTGGCGCGTGTGCGGCGAGAACCTCTATGCCAGGCACTCAATTCCTTACTCCAATCTCAAGGACTACTTCCAGGTCTTCTCGATCTGGAACGAGAAGAACGAATGCCTCTCCTGGGATGAGACGGTCGAGTATACCGCGATGCTCGAACTCAACATGGTTCCAACCTTCGAACGCCTCAAGTGGGACAGGCCTTTCATCCAGGGCACGGTTCCCGTAAAATATGCAGGCGATCCGTGCGAGGGCTACGTCGTGCGAGTTGCTCGATCCTTCCATTACCGCGAGTTCAGGCGCGTCGTCGGCAAGTACGTGCGAGCCGGCCACGTCCAAACTCACGGCCACTGGATGAAGCAGGCTGTCATTCCCAATGAGCTTGGTAAGGGGAGCGCAAGAGTTCCCTAAGGAGGTTCGCAATGAACGTCTGGCTCGATGACGCGAGGGAAATGCCCGAAGGGTTCACCCTTCACGTCACCACAGCCGATGATGCGATTCTTGCTCTCAAGACGGGAAAGGTGCTGTTCATCTCCTTTGATCATGACCTTGGTGAAGGGAAGATGACGGGCTACGATGTGGCCCAGTGGATCGAGCAGCAGGCCTTCCAGTACTTGATCCCTCGTCTCAAGTGGGCCATCCATTCGGCCGAGTCTCTCGATGCCCAGAAGATCACGTCGATGATGGAAAGCGCCGAGCGGCATTGGGGCGACCGGGAGAACATCACCAGGGGGAATCTATGACGCTCCAGGAATTCAAGGCTCTCTTCAAAGGGACGATCGAGATCTGCTACGGAGGGTACCTCGTCCTGACTTTCCTTTTCTTTGCGTATGTCAAGGACGAGGGACACGGCCCCAGGGGTCTGGCGGCGGAGATCTGGAGCGGCTTGATGTTTGCTGCCCTTTTCTACACCATCCTCTACCACGTCACCAGCATTTTTCGGAGAAAGGAGACTGCTTGAAGGGATTCTTTTCAAGAACGACATACCGGAAACTCGAGGAAAAAGCGCTCCCCATCATCGCTATAGGCTTCTCACTGAACATGCTTTCGATTCTTCTTCTGCCGCTCTTCTCGGAGTCTGTGGAGAAGATCAAGCCCTTCGTGCAAGGACTCCTCTACGCGATGATGTTCTACGGCTTCTTTGCGATTGTGTTCTTTGTCCACGATGTGTTCGGCAGCCGTGGCGAACGATGATCGAGAAGATCATCTCGGGCGGACAGACGGGCGCTGATCAAGCCGGACTCAACGTAGCGATCGAACTCGGACTTCCCCATGGAGGATCTTGTCCTCGCGGGCGTAAATCCGAAGCAGGGCGTATTCCTGAGCGCTATAATTTAGTAGAGCACGAGAGTTCGGACTACCCGCCGCGGACAGCGGCCAACGTAAGAGACTCGGATGGAACAGTGGTGTTTACGCTGGGAGCTCCTGAACGAGGAAGCGCTCTCACGATCGATCTGTGCGAGCGCGCGTTCAAACCATCGCTCCACTTAGATCTGGAACGAGTCTCGACCGAGGAAGCTGCAAGGCTTCTCAAGACCTGGATCGAAGAGAAAAAGATCAAGGTTCTCAATGTCGCTGGGAACCGGGAATCGAAGGCTCCGGGAATCGGGGCCAAGGTTGAAACGGTGCTTATGACGATGTTCCTCTAAGGGTTAACCCAGGTAGTCAAGGAGGGAAAAAGTATGACACAGAAATGTACCGCTGGTCATCCAATCACGCCTCCTGAGGGGTGGACGATCGCATCTGTCACCCGCATGTCTACGTGTCCGTACTGCATCGAGTACGTCAAACATCACCTAGAGCTCCTCGAACGGATTCCCGACAAGATGGATCGAGACGTTCTCGAGCTGGCTCTCCATGCACATTAGCAGTGCCAAGGAGATCAAAGGAAATTAAAATTCCTTTGACAACGTTGTAGTGAGTAGCTACAATTCAGGGCAGGTAAGGCCCTGTGCGGCTTGCTCTGTGACATCGGAGGTTCCGGATGACGGCGCTTATCCTTCGGGCGAGAGCTACAGGATAGGCTCCTGAAATCCACGCATACCTTTGGCTTTGGGACGAAAGTCCGCAGCCGAAGAAACGCCGGGTATCGGCGACGGCCCCGGCCTGTTCGGAGCACCTTCTTTTCCCCGGCGCGGTGCTCACACGGGTCGGAACGTCGGACGCCAAAAGGACGTGGGAGATTTGCACATGTCTACATCAATGGATCCGAAGTTCGTGAAGTTCGTTCCCAACCTCAAGTTGAAAACCGCCCTTGAGTACGACAAGGTCGCGGTGGGAAAGTCCAACATCGTACACCTGCTCATCACGATGGAAGGCGGGGCCTACGATCCCGTCTTGCGCCAGCCGATCACTCTTGCGGCCTCTCTCGACTGCTCCGGCTCGATGGGTGAGGACGGAGGCAAGAGGATCGAGTATGCCAAGAAGTCGCTCCAGAAGCTGGTCAAGCATCTCTGCGATCGCGACACCATGGCTCTCAACGGCTTCTCGGACAACGTCTGGGAGATCTTCCCGGCGACCAAGATGACCCATGAGAACAAGGAGAAGGCCGTCCAGCAGATCGATGAGATGTTCCCCAGGAACTCGACCAACCTGGCCGGCGGGATGCTGAAGGCCTTCGAGGAGCTTGAGAGCAGCCAGAGCCAGATCACCCGGGCGATGCTCTTCACGGACGGTCAGCCCAACGTGGGAGCGGCGACCCCTGATGCCCTCAAGGAACTGGTCTTTCAGAAGAAACCCAAGCTCGCTCGTCTCACGACGATGGGCTACGGGACGAACTGCTGCAAGGAGCTGCTCGAGTCGATGGCCAAGCAGGGTGGCGGAAGCTTCTACTACATCCAGACGCCCGACGACTGCCTGAGCGCATTCGCCCAGGAGCTCGGCGGCCTTCTGTCCTGCGTCGCCCAGAACATCAAGGTTAACATCTCGACCAAGGAGGACGTGAAGATCCTCGAGGTTCTGAACGACTTCGACGTCAAGGGGAATGCCGAGAAGACCTCGGCCGACATCGCGATCGACGATGTCTATTCGGAGGAGAAGCGCCAGATCCTGGTGAAGCTCGAGCTTCCCGTGATGAATGACGTTCTGCCTCGTCCGATCAAGCTGGGCGACATCTCGATTGAGTACTATGACCTCCTGGACAAGTCCACGCACAGGGCCCCCCTCGCGTTCAAGGTCGAGTACGTGAAGGCCCAGGATGCCCAGAAGGATGCCGACAAGGAAGTCGCTGAACAGCTCACGATCATCCGTGCGGCCAAGATCCAGGAAGAGGCCATCGCGATGGCGAGGAACGGCAACTTCGCGGGCGCCCAGCAGCACGTCTACGCCATGGCCATGTCGTGCCAGGCCATGGGGATGAGTGCTATGGCGGACGACCTCAACGGGCCTGTCATGGATGCGCTCAAGGCGGAGAACTTCGTCGCTAAAGGCGGAGCGAACTATCTCCACTCGAACAGCAGTTCCTACACCGGCGGTCGTGGGCACACGGCGGGAGCTTCCAAGCTCTTCGCCACCAAGCTCCAGGCCGACACGCTTTCGGCGTTCCGGCAGGACGAGGACGACTCGGTTCCCGTCAGCCAGACGGTTCCGCCGGACTTCTTCAAGCCGAAGCCGGCTGTCTTCGGGGCGCCGCCCAAGATGCCGGTGGTGGGCCCTGCCCCCTTCCTCACGAATGGCCCTGCGACTCCCAAGGTGGAGCCGCCCGCTTCCCTCTCGAAGAAGAGGAAGAAGCGCGAATAAGGTTTGAGACCCCCTCGGGAGGGCCGGAGGTGCTTCCAAAAGAGCGCCTCCGGCCCTTTGTTTTTATAGAAAAGGAGATTCATGGATCTGATCCTGAAAGCACTGACTTTTGCCAAGATCGCCCACGAAGGTCAGAAGCGCGACAATGGCGATCCTTACATCGTTCACCCTGCACGGGTGATGGCACGAACGCTCCTCTTGCCTGGAGCGACCGAGCATCAAGGGGCCGCCGCGGCGCTTCATGACGTTCTGGAAGACACCAAGGTCAAGCCCGACGAGATCGAGAAGGAGTTCGGCCCGGTTGTGCTCAAGTACGTGAACGAGCTGACCAACGTTTCCACGGGGTCGAACAAGTCCAGGGAAGAACGGAAGGCCATGGACAGGGCACACCTGAACGGCGTGTCCAAGGAAGCCAAGCGGATCAAGATGCTCGACCGGATCGACAACCTGAGCCTGCCGGAGATCATCATGCGGGATCGCAAGTTCGTGGAGCTCTATACCAGGGAGTCCTGGTTGCTCCTCAAGGTGATCGGAAACGCTGATGAAGCCCTCCAGCTCGAGCTTGGGCGGACGGTCGCCAAGGCAGAGGCCTTGTTCGACATTTACAGGGCATAGCAGTCTGGGAGAAACGCGGGGGCCGTAGGTAGGTCTAACCATTTGGAGGTTCTTATGAGCGACACTACGACCCTGGGCAGGAAGAAGGAAACCGATTTCGACGATCTGGTCGGACGTGTTCCCGAGACGGAGACCGACTGGAGAACCATCGCCGCACGTGCCCACCGGCTCCGGAAGTTCCCCGGTGACGAGGCGGCGGCCAAGACCCACGAGCTTCACATCTGGGAGATCAGAGGCGGGCTTCTGTCTGGAACATCCAGGGAGATCCGCTTCTGCCCCAGGTGCTTGGAGCGGGGAGTGAAGTACATCCTGCTCTTCATGGGTGGGATCGATCGCTGCGGGACGTGTGGATGGCCTTCTTGATCTAGGCACGCAAGTCCTGTATAACTAATAGGATGCGTTCGGGGAGGCCTTTCCTCGGTCAGGCGGCGGCGACGAAAGGAACCGCCAGGCTCATGGCCGAGTCTCTCGCCACGAGTGCGAGCGGGCTCTCCTACAGCCCCAAAGTTGGAAATCCTGCGAGTAACCTCTATCCGGGCCGGATGATCTTCCGCCCGGAAGAGGTCTCGCTTTATGTCATCAGCTTCAGACCCGGTACCGCCGACACGGTCTACATTTACGAGATCGAGGGTCCTGGGCAGGGAAACTGGAAGGAAGTCCAGATCGCCTCGCTGGGCGCCTGCTGGGTGGTTTCCGAGCCCGAGTCCAAGGTCATCCGAAACATGGCGCCCACGGTCATGCCCGCCCTTCCTGCGGGCATGGACACGGATGTCCTCTATCCGATCTCGCTGCTCGAAGCAGCGATCAACGTTCTTGGAGCTTCCTTCCCTCCAGAGGAAGCGTTCCTGATCGGAGATGTTCCTCAGGCTATCCTCACCGGCATGACGTCGGCCGCGCTTTCGTCTTCCGTACTCTTGACCGAAGCGCTGGATGGGGCGGGAATCGCCTATGACGCGCTTTCGATCGGAAGAAAGGCCCTTCTTCTCCTCAACCATGTCGGCGTGTCCCTCCTGGCCACTTCCCTCGAAGTCCTGAACTATGTGGCCCATGGCGACCAGGATCCCCGCAACTATGCTCTGGCAAGCCGCAGGGTGTTCGAGGCGTCCAGGAGCTTTCCGCTTTTCGGACTTTATCTCGAGCGTGCCTATCACTGGGGTAATCTGGATGACTTTAATGACCAGAAGCGGTTGAGGGATCAGATCCGCGTTTACATGAGCGATCTGGCCGTGACCGCGGACAAGGTTTCCGCCAACAAGGGTCAGCTCGTCTCCAATGGGAAGGCGACCCAAGCCGAGATCGATGCCGCCATTCAGACGGCCGTGAAGTACACGGATGCCTACTGGGCGATCGACATCGAGTATTCCAAGCTTCTCGATAGCGCCCTTAAGGACGACAAGCTCGCTTACGAAGATCTCACCTACAGCGCCATGACTATCCCTCTTCTCATTGAGGGGAATACGAAGGCCATCCAGGAAGTCCAGTCGCAAGCGGGACGGGGAGCGATCTCTACTCTTGAGGGGCTCGGCGCCGTCGGGGGAGCCGGCAAGCCGAGAATTCCCAAGGAAAAGGCCGATCGGTATAACAAGGTTGTTGCCTCGATCGAGCAGGACGTGGCGAAGCTCGAGACGACGGATCCGTTGCTCTATCGTTCTTTCATCAAGGGGTTGAAAGACAAGGCTTCCAAGAACCAGGTTCTCACGGGGATCTACGATGTCCTGACGACTCGGATCCGGACGGCGGCCGAGACCGCGGAATATCTTGAGATCGAGAAGCTTTCCGCCAAATCGGCACAGCCGATTATCGAAGCGCTCGAGAAGGATCTCGATGGCGTCAAGAAGCACGTTGACGAGCTTTCCAAGGAACATCCCTCACAGGACTTGCTCGACTATGCCAAGAAGGCATACGCCATCAGGGAGTCCATCCAGTTCCTTAATACGGAAGCCGGGAACATCGAACCTAACATCTTCAATCGGCTCGCCGGCTATACCAAGTTCATGAACGAGCTCAGCTCCTATAAGAACACGGGCGCGAAGTACGACAGCCTGGTCTCCCTCATCGAGGGGCGGTTGAGCTTGCTCATGTTGCCGAAGGAGAGGGGGCTTTTCTATGCAAGAGCTGAGAGCATCGACTTCGAACTGATCGCACGTGAACTGGTCGATCTCAGGAACACGCTCCGCTTGAACGATTCGGCCTTGCGGGCGGTCATGGACAGCATCGGCGAGAATGTTCAGAACATGTCCAAGAGCAGCTTCCTCGCCAATCTCGCCGATGCCAGTGACATGGTTTCCAGGAAGATCGAGTCAGCTTACGTGTATTCCATTCAGAAGGCAGTGGCGCATGTTCCCGGTGAGATGACCACGCGGGCGGCGGTCATCCCCGACATCGAAGTGGCTCTCCTGCGTGACCAGTATAAGGCGCTTGGGAATGTGGCCTTGGCCAAGGACTTGAAGACTTTGGCCGATGCGTTCGTCTCGTCTCCTCCCAGGAAAGCGGGAGAACCTGTTCCGGAGCCTGCGCCGCCCCGTCCGATGGATCCCGTCACTTTCACGATCATCAAGTCGTACCAGGACGAGCTTAGAGGACTCGAGAAGTTTATCGACCCCGCGACCGATAGTGATCTTGGTCAGGACATCCTCGATGCTACGGCTGTAGTGACCACTGCGAACAACAATATTGTGAAGTACAATGATTTCCTCAGCAAGGGTGAGACACCTCCTCCTGGAGCGGAGGCGACGATCGCCGACTCTCTGGACAAGGCCGATACCGCCGTGAAAGCCGTATCCTTCAAGGCGGCCTTGCGGCGTGCTGGCCAGAAGGTCAAGACTGTCCTCCACACGATTCGGAAGATCCGGGCGGCCACAAATGGTACAACTAAGCTGTATCGATTCCTGTCCGAGATCCCTGCTTGGAAGACGGTGGCTGTTGTCCTGGGAATCGCCGGGGCGGTGTTGACGATCATGCTCGCGTCGCTCAAGAAAGCTGATGTCCCGTTCGATCCCAAGGGGAACACTCCTGAGGCGCCTGAGGGAGACGCCCTTGGAATGCTCACCACGGTCGGGCTCGTCGCGGGCGGCCTGATCGGCGGCTTCTACCTGCTTCAGAAAGGAATCCCGTACTTCAAGGAGAAGTTCAAGGGCTGGAAGCCGTTCGCTTCTCCCATTTCCCATGCTCCTGCTGCCGCGGGACTTTCGGGCCTTCCCAGAAGAAGAAAGCGGAAAAAGAAGCCCGCCCCGAAGCGTAAGGCTCATAAACGGTATCCCGGCCCCGGCAAGAGCTTTATGGAGATGATGTAGATGTCCTACCGACCGATGTACTACTACGAGCCTGGACGGAAGGTTCCGCCCGAGGAAATTTCTCCGTACTATGGATTCGACGACCTTGCCCAGTCGCCGTCCCCGTCGATCGATGTCATGGCGATGATCGGAGGTACGTCTCTGGGTGCGCTGATCCTGGGATCAAGCATCGTCGGATTCCCTCTTGCCAGGAAGGACTGGCAGAGAGGGCTCTTCGTCTTGGTCGGAATCGTCGGCGCCAGTCAGGTGGCTTGTAGCTTGATGTGCCCCCCGATGACGGGGAAATAGACGGCTTTGGAGAGGTACCTATGTTGCTCGGAGCACGCGATCGGGAAGACGTGAAGTTGCTTGGCCTTGGTGAGATCGACTACTCCCAGGGCGTGCCCACGGAGGCTGGAGCGGGCGGTCTCGGGAGCTTGGGAGCGCTCGGCCAGCAGGCCGGCACCGCCGCCCGCGTATTCGTGGCCGGCCCTGATATTCCTCCTGAGATTCTTCTTGGCGAAGCGATCTTCGGGGGAGTGGCTCTCGGAGCCGCCTTTCTCGCCTGGCCGCATGCCAACAAGACTTGGCAGAAGGCGCTCTTCATCCTGCTCGGAATCGGCGGCACGGGCCGGGTTCTGGGAGGCTTGGGCGCTCTCGTCGCGAAGAGGTAACCCGAACTCGGCGATCGAAAAGATCATGAGAGCCGGAGTGTTTCCGGCTATAATGATGCTCTATGGTGAAAGGAGGCAATGGATGACGTAGGAACGGACGTGGTTCTATGTGCTGATCCGCACGGATCTGGCACTGGCGCAGCAACTCTGTCAGTCGGTTCACGCGGCGTACGAAGCGGGCATCCGCTTTGGAAATCCAGCTCGGATCTCTTCTGTCGTGGTCTGTTCAGTTCCCGACGAAAGGGGTCTTCGTCTCGCCGAGGCTCGTCTAGAAGCTCGCGGGATCAAGACCTACACGTTCAAGGAACCGGACATCGGAGACGAGGCCACCGCTCTCGCCACCGAACCTATTTTTGGTGCGGCTAGACGGGTACTTTCTAGGTACCCTTTGTGGAATGTGGGACAAGCGAGTTCCGTGTCGAGTCAGGAGGAAGTGCCGCGGGGACAAGGTCGGGACGTCATGTGACCTATGCGGAGTTCCGGTCTGTTCGCGGTGTTCCTTCGTTTCCAGGAACGCGATGTGTTCTGCTCACAATGGCAGACCGATCTGCCACTACGGCGAGCGGACGTGCTTTCCATGTCTTGAGGAGATGAGTCAGATGAAGGACAGCTAGGGTGGCAGCGGACGTGGCCCTCCCATGCATTCTCCCGAAGTTTGATCTCCGTCCCTGTCGGACGGAGGAAGTACACCTGACAAACCCAAAGGAGAATGTTATGGATACAAAGACCGCGATCTGCGAAATCAAGCAGTTGCTCAAGTCGTACGCTGTGGTGCAACGAAAGGCCAAGCGCGCACGTAAGACTACGATCCCCAAAGAGGAGCGCGAGAAGCTTCTCAAGGAGATCGGGGCGTCTTACCCCGGCGTGATGTCCCGGAAGATCCGGATCACTGCTGCGCTCAACTTCTACCATGAGCTCAGAGGATCCGAGTTCCGGCACGGAGTCCGCGAGGTAACGAAGTACGAGTACGAGGACTGCTTGAACAGTCTTCGGGCGAAGTACTCCGTCGCGGTGAAGTAAACGGTGACTGGGGGAGGGCTCACTTTGGGCCCTCCCCCTCCATTTCTGGAGAGATCTATGGCAGATGAAAAAGTCAGCCTGAAGCCGGTGGTGGACGACAAAATTCAGAAGGACGAGATGGCCTTTCTCGAGCTGGTCGAAGAACAGGCCGGGGCTCTGGCCAGGGCCCACCCGAGAATGGATCCGATGTACCCTGACGGGCTCCCCTACGGGGTGTCCGATAACACGACCTTCGATCTTTCCAGGGAATGTCGGAGGCTGTCTCGGATCGCCTGGGCGTTCCAGCGCTTCCCCATTCTCGATGTCAAGATCCTTAGCAGGCTGAGGCGTCAGACGTTCCTGATCGAGGGCAGAGACGGCAAGCATCAGACCGAGTTCTACGTGCCGGAGCTCTACTGGTGCAACAGTTACCAGAACGGCCACACCGTCTCGTGGCATGTCGGGTGCTATGCCAAGTATGGCGCCTTGGAGCATTCCGCCCACTTGGGATGCGACATTTATGTCAAGTACGACGAGAGTGCGATCGAGCACAATCGGAAAGCCAACCAAGGGCAGGACTGGCTCTCGATCAACACGAGCTCGCCGCCGACTCCAATCGATGTCGAGCGCAGGATGTCCAAGCTGGGAAGGAACTTCGACGAGACGAAGATCATCTTCGAAGCGTCCTGGGAGCCGATCATCAAGCCCGATCCGCTCGTGGTCGGGATCATCGGGAAGTACTGCTTCATCATCGACCATTTCGATGTCAGCAAGCTCGAGCGCTACGTGCTCGCGGAGTTCGTCACGAAGCCGACCTGATCTTCATTTTCTCTGCTGAAGCCGGGCGGGTGTTGAAGAGCACCCGCCCGGCTGGTTATTCTCTTAGAGGAGGTAAGAATGATTCGCGAACACAGGGTCATTACGAAGGCGCTCTGCGACGCATGCGGCGCCAAGCTCTCTTCGGAGTGCCAGGAGAACCCCGATGGCACGATCCGCGGCGTTCACTTTGGGCGTCTTCAGAACCACTGCGGATACGGGAGCGACCTCGATGCGATCGTCGACTCGGCGAGGAGCCTCGATCTCTGCGAGGCCTGCTACCTGAAGGCGCTCGCCGCGCTCGGTGTCCCTCAGGAATTCCACATCCCCGAACATCTCAGGCTGGGCTCGAGCATGCGGCTTGTCGACACGGACGAGGAGTTCAACGGGCAGGTCAACCGGGAGATCTATCACGTCCCCGTCTGGACGTGCAAGTATTGCGACTGGTTTCTGATGGGCAAGGGCAAGGCGCTTCCCGATCACCTTTGCGACACGGTGAAGGAGACGGAAGCCAAGTGCAAGGAGCTATGCAACCTTTGCCGTGGCCAGGATGTCGGCGACTATGACGTGAACGCGTTCTACTCTCAGAAAGATGAGACGTGGGTTCACTCGAACAAGGTGAAGTCCATGGAGACGATGATATGCAACGGACGGGAGATCAGGGCGGCAAAGATCCGGAAGGGCGAAAGTTTCTAGTCGCCTATTTCAAGGGAGTCGACTACTTCCTCTCGGATCATACGAAGCCTGCCATCAAGCGGATCAAGTGCGCCGCCTGCCACGAGAAGCTGGCCGGCGTGAAGCGTGAGGAGTACGGAAGTTTTGCCTCGGCCATGGCTAAGCTGACCCACATGTACTGGGTCTATGCCTGTCCCAACGTCCAGCGCAAGGGACATGAGCATCTGGTCGAGCTCGTGAAGGAGATGGACGATCTCAAGTCCAAAGCTCTCGGGAAGCTGGTCAGGACGGAGCTTTCCCAGGAGATCAAGAAGTTCCGGAAAATGATCAAGAAAGGAAAGGTGAAATGAAGTGCCGCAATATGGTGCTCTTCGAGAAGAGGAAGAAGAAGGGCTCCGGCAGGGAGTACGATTATCCCAAGCGGGTGATCTCCTGGTTTCATAAGCAGCTAGGCCAGCAGATCCCCGAGACGGAGATGGTCGTGTGTGGCGGAAAGATTGTGGTCTCGGTCAAGCTTGACGAGGAGCCCTATTTGGGCGGATGCAGCTATTCGACTAGCATCGAATATCGCTGCGATCGGTGCAAGGGCGGCTTCTATCCCGAGCTCCCGTCGTTTACGGAGGGCTTCTCCAAGCTTGCCACAGAGCTGATCGAGGGGATTTCCGATGTCAATCATTCCGTCATGCAGGCCATGGCGATCGAACAAGAGAGGATCAGGCGCCTGCCTTACAAGGAACAGGTCGCGGCGTTCAAGCAGGAAAGGAGAAAGGGATGACAAGGGAACATGCGATGGAAGCCCATGAAATTCTCGATGTTCTCAAGAGGAAGTATGAGGGGACATATGAGGAGATCCTGAATCTCGTGGACTTGTCGGACTCCACATTCGAGAAGCTGATGGGCGCGCTTCAGAAGGATATGGCGAATCCGAAGGTCAGAAGGAGAAAGGGATGAGCATCAAAGAGAAGAAAGAAAAGGAGAAGAAGCATTACATCGTGAGCTGGACTTACGACGGCGACGAGCAGTTCACGCATCTCGTCCTGATGGACGAGGGCCAGGCGAACAAGATCGAAAATGAGCTTCAAGAGAGAGTCAACGGTGGGACTCTCCAGAACTACTCGGTCGAAGAGGCGGACAACCTTTCCCACAAGGATCTGCTCGAGATCATGGAGGAGGAAGGTCTTCGCCCCGAGGAGGATCAGGAGGAAGTCGCCTGACGGGAATGCTCCCGTGGTCCAGTGGCTGGACAGCGTTTTCTAAAAACGCGCACATGGGTTCGAATCCCATCGGGGGCGCCATTAAGGAGAGAGCTTATGGAACAAGAAATGAAAGAAGCCGTTGCCGAGTACGGCCGTGTGCTCAAGAAAGAGGGGGCCGAGGCGGCCGAAGCGATCATCGAGAAGTACCAGGATAAGTACCAGGACTTTGCCAAGTGGGCCTACGCGCTTGCGATCATGATCCGGGAGGGCCGCGTGAGGAGCGCAGAGTGGGGGATCATGCACGACCATTTCAAGGAACTGGCGGCCAAGTGGAAGAAGGAGAGGGCACACAGCTCCAGGGTGAAAGACATCATCGATCACCCTGCCTACCGTGAAATCATTCTGATGGGGAAACCTGCGATCACGTTCATCCTCATGGATCTTGAGGAGAACGGCCCTGAACATTGGTTCCATGCTTTACATACACTCTCGGGTGAGGACGTCATTCCCGAGAGCGAACGAGGAGTCATGTCCAAGATGACCGAGCGTTGGCTCGACTGGGGACGGGAGAAAGGCTACATCCTTAAGAAGGGGTGATCTATGCCACGAGACGTGGACAAGGAGACTGTCGAGAAGGCATTCAAAACCGTCATGAGGATGATGGAGAAGCGATTGAAGAGAAAGGGGAGAGGGCCGTATCTCTTCACCCACCAGATCGATGGGATCATCGATGAAGAATTCAATCTCGAGCTCAAGAGCGCGATGCATAAGAATGATCTGAAGGAGTTCAGATCGGAGCTTATCGATATCGCGGTCGCGGCGATCTTTGGAATCGCTTCTATTGACGCCGGAGCCGTAAGTACGTAATTTGTAGTTCCTTTAACCCCCTCTTAATGAGAGAAGCCTGACGCACGTCGGTCTTCTCTCATTTGTTTTTAACCACCAACCACAAGGAGATTCCATGCTCGCGAAGTTGAAAGAACTCATCGGCAAAATTGCCTCGGTCGATCCCGAGGTCGAGAAGCTCTACGGCGGTGCCAAGAGCGAGCGCGAGGCGCTCATCCTCCTCAAGGAGGCCAGGAAGCGTGACGAGAAGCGCAGGAGGGGCGAGCTCGATGATATCGAGAAGCTCTTCAAGGAAGAGGCCGGCTTCTTCGAGGAGGCCAAGAAGGACGGCGTCACCGAGGCGCGGAAGCTCTGGCTGGCCCGCCAGGTGAAGGACGTCCGCGCCCGCCTCAAGGTGCGCCAGGACAAGGTTGCGATCTACGACAAGCGCATGCAGGTTTTGAGCGAGCACGTCGCCTCTCTCGAGACCATCATCGAGGTCAGGGAAGAGCCGGTTCCCGCGATGGAGGAGATCGAGTCGATGGCCATTCGGGCCAAGACCCTTCTCGGCGAGCTCGACGAGACAAACGAGATCGCCCATTCCATCTCGACTCCTTTCATGAAGGAGCCGCTCGATTCGAAGACCCAGGCCATCCTCGACGAGATGGAGGAAGGCGCTCGGAAAGATGCCGAAAAGAAGGAAGCCGAAAAGAAGAAAAGCGAGAAGAAGGAGCCGGCGTCCAAGAAGCCCGAGAAGAAGAATGTCCTCAAGGAGGATGACGTCTTCGAACGGGAATTGGAACGGTAGGATGCCATGCTGAAAGAACCCGAGAAGGCAGTCAGGATCCTCAGGGACGCGATCGTGGCGATCAACACAGGCGGACTCGACGACGCGGAAGCCAAGATCGACATGGTCGTTATCGGGATCATGCGGGATCACGGTCTCGACGAGCTCAAGCTCATGGAGACCGACAAGATCGCCGTCTGCATCTGCATCGACAACCGAGGATGGTCTACGTGCGGGGCGCCCTGCCCTCTTCACCCGCCGATCTATTCGTGCGGATGCGATGGCGGGAAGTGCGAGCAGTGCTTCGAAAACGGAGAGAACTGCCGTAAGAAGGTCGCCCGTGGACAGAAGTGCGTCAGGTGTTCCGATCCAGAACCGATAAAGAGGAGCCCATAGAATGGGAAAACATCTCAGCGACATAGAAATCGACAAGGTCATCAAGGGGAAGACATCGAAGGTGGAGTTCTTCCTGAAGTGGAAGGAGTGGACGGCGTGTAAGGAGTGCCACGCGGAGGCGTACATCCGCTTCTACGAATATCTCCAGGCCAGTTCGGCAGTAGCCATTGCAACGGAGCTCTTCGCCCTGCCGATCGTGGTTGAGGCGGCTCCTGTTCCCGTCGCACAGGCGGTACAGGTTGAGGTGGTGGTTCCGCCGGTAGCGATCGTACCGCTTCCGCCTCCCGTAGTCATCGCAGCTCCTGCGCCCGTCCCGATGGCGGCTCCGCCGCTCATGCAGCCGATCCTTCCGTTCCAGCCGGATCCCGTTGTGCCTCCTGCACCTGCGCCTGGGCTGATCCCTGGCTGGGTTGAAGCGAACGAGCAAGGGGTAGATCTCGATCTCGACATCGGCCAGAACGATCCTCCCGACCTTAACCCTTAGAAGAACGAAACTGGAGAGAGAATGACGACTGAAATCACGCCGTTCGAAGTGACGTGCGAGGCCTGTAAAGCCACGCTTAAGGTGAACAGGATCAACCTGTCGGCGAGGCAGTTTGTACCAACGGATGATCCCAAGGATGATGGGATCGTCAACTGCCCTGCGTGCAAGGCGCCTCTACTCAAGATCAGGTTCGAGACTGGTAGGGGCATGGGAGGAGGAATTCAGATGCAGTATGAGGAGGAGCTTCCGTGACCCAATTACTCCCACAAGGAATTCTCGACAAGCTGGGGACTGGCCTTCATCTGAAAACGGGACATCCCCTTTGTACCGTTCGCAAGATGATCCAGAAGGTTCTGACGGGTTTCGAGCGCTTTGATTTCCTGTCCCCGATCGTGTCGGTCGAGAACAACTTCGATCTCCTGCGGATCCCCAAGGATCATCCGTCCAGGCGGAAGTCGGACACCTACTACTGGGGCGACACGTCGGTGCTTCGGACGCACACCTCGGCGCACCAGGTTTCCCTTCTCAAAGACGGCCATCGGAACTTCGTGGTGACGGGGGATGTCTACAGGAAGGACGACATCGACGCGACCCACTATCCCGTCTTCCATCAGATGGAGGGCGTGAAGATCGTGAAGGGCAGCCTTCCTGTGGAGGATCTCAAGCAGACTATCAACAAGATCCTCGACACCCTGTTCCCGAGATCCCAGGTGTTCTGGAAGAGCGACTACTTCCCGTTCACCGAGCCGTCCTTCGAGGTTGCGGTCAGCTTCGAAGGGAAGGAACTCGAGGTTCTCGGGTGCGGGGAAATCCACCCCGAAGTCCTTACGAATGCGGGGATGGTCGGCGCCCGGGGCTGGGCGTTTGGCCTCGGGCTTGAACGCCTGGCCATGAAGCTCTTCAAGATCCCCGACATCCGTCTCTTCTGGTCGAAGGACAGCAGGTTCCTGTCGCAGTTCAAGGATGGGGAGATCACGGAGTTCAAACCCTTTTCCAACCATCCGCCCTGCTATAAGGACGTCACCTTCTGGATTCCGGAGGGATGGAACAGGAACGCCCTCACGGAGCTGGTACGCGAGATCTCGGGCGATCTCGTAGAGTCCGTCGAAGAGATCGACTCTTTCGAGAAGGTGGGCAAGACCTCGAAGTGCTACCGGCTCAACTACAGATCCACGGAGCGCACGCTCTCGAACGTGGAGGTTGACGATCTGCAAGTGCGGTTGCGAAACGCTCTTAAGGATCGTCTTAACTTAGAATTGAGGTGACCATGGTTGCGATCTCGATACGAGTGCCGCCGGCTCTGGTCTATATTCCCGATTTCGTCCCGGACGAGATCATGGAAACGGTCATGAAGGCGGATGAAACTATCACTCTGGATGACTGCGACTGGGTCGTCCATTTCCACAAGCTGTTCATCGAATGGCATGAGAAGAACGTAGGAGGGATGTTTCCTCCCGCGTTCATCGATCAGATGGATCCATGCCGTCCCAAGCGGGTCAATATGCCCGATGGATCTGCCGTCTACTTTTGCTATCACGCGTAGGAGAGATCTTTATGGCTGACAAGCCGGTGAACGATGTCAAGACCATCATGTGGTACTGCAAGGGATGCGCGAGCCCCATCGAGGTTCCCATCCCCGAGTATGCGAAGAAGGTGGAGCGGATCCCTTGCGAGTGCGGCAAGACCGAGGAAGAGCGCATCGCCAAATGGGTCTCCCTTGGAGCGATCGCCCTCTTCCTATCGCTCTTCGGAAGCTGTGTGGCTCACAACCACTACAGCACCGAACAGGTGAAGGCGGTCGCCGAGAAGTATGAGGTTTACAAGAAGGTTCCCGGCACGGGCTACCCCATGGGGCCCGATTACGATATCACGGAGAAAAAACCCGCAGCCGAAAAGGCTCCTGAACCGACTCGTCCTCCGGTCGACGGACGTGCCCCGCAGCCGAAGAAGGAGGAGAAGAAATGACTCCATCGGGAATGATCGCGAACCAGGCCTTTCGATTCATTCTTGCGGTTTTGAGCGTCATTTTCTTTGCGGTTTCCTTCGCGATGGGACTGGTGAATTGTCCGACTCCCGGCAATTGTACCGTCCACGAGTCGGACGCCCAGTACTGGGCCCAGGCGTCTTTTGCGGGGCTTCTTTGCTACTACCTCTATACCAAGTGGAGGGACGAGGATCCATGACGAAGGAACGCTTCTGCCAGCTTTGCGGCTGTGATGGAAAGGATCCCGTTCTGAAGGCCACTGGGCGTCGCGAGAAGAACTGGAGCTGTCCTCTTCTTGGTGGAGAGAACATTTGTGAGACGTGCTGCTGGCATGAAGTGTCTGGAGGAACAGGAGCTCCGGACACCCTGCGTGAAGTCTGCAAGATCTCAGGGAAAAGCGTGAAGGACGTACACGCCACGTGTGTGGCATGTCCGCACGGCGGCCCGAAGTTGAACAAGAAGCCCGAGCTGATTTCCATCAGCGGTGAGGGCGGCAAGCAGATCACTTCCGGGCCTGAGTTCGAGGCTGCGAAGTGCGAGCTCATGAAGGAGTGGAAAGCACAACAAAAAAGATTCAAAGGAGGAAAAGCTTGAGTAGCAGCACTAAAATCGAAGGGAAGGACTTCTACAAGGAGACAGACGAGTTCGACGGAGTGACGATCACGCGGCTCCGTGCGGATCTCCTCGAGGAGTATCCGCGTGATGAGACGTTGAAGAAGGGCGTCGTCTTTCTTGTCGGGGCGAAAGAGTCCAAGGAGCTCGATCCACACTACCGGCTCAAGGCGGGCGATCGCGTCGCCTTCAGGCTGACGATGTCGGATCGTCTTGACAACGCCAAGAACGTGATGAAGGTGGCGAGGAAAGACATCCTCAGACGGGTTCCGGTTCGAGACATCCCCATTCGCGCCTTCCGTGTGAGGGATGAACACGGAGAGATCAGCGCCAAGACGATGACCGACAAGGAGGCAATGGTGGAGGCCGTCCACCAGGAACGCCTGATGAGGAACGATACCACCCGACGCGGGCCGAAAAAGGGTCGGCACCAGGGACGCTCTTTCAAGAAGAAGAACAAGGATAAGCTGGCGGCGGTCAAGGCCTTCCGGAAGGAGATCATTCGCAAGGAGGCTACGAGATCGAAGATTCCTTCCGGCGTCGCGGCCTGGGCGATCGATCTCAAGCATGGCGACAAGAAGAACGGCCTTCGGTTCTGCGCGCTTCACGTCGCGCTCTTCGGGGAACCTTTTCCGTGGTCGAGACACTTTAGCTGTGCGAGCACGGGATCAAAACCCAATGCGGCTTATCTCATGATGCGGCGCCACCGGCCCAAGAAGGTCAAGGCTGCTCCCAAGAAGAAAGCCAAGCGTACATCGAATGTCGTCCACTACTGCTCGAAGCACGGGCGCTATGAGGGCTTCGCCTGGAACGGCCATCGGCGTCTCTGCAAGGCCAAGGAAGGTGTCCCGCCCTTGATCGGGCAAGAGGCGGCTGTGACGTCGGCCAAGCAGCAGAAGGCCCTTCCTGCCAAGCCGGCGAGGATGTACAAGGACGCCGCGGACGTGATGAGCGGCATTCACGAGCGCTTCCAGAAGAGCGAAGGTGAGATCGCCAGGTTGAAAGCGGCCTGGAACAAGATCAACGAAGAAGTGGTGGAGCTGGAAGGAAAGCTCGCCAAGAAGAAGGAAGAACGCGACGCCGTCAACGGCGTTTTTCAGACGGCCAGCGGGGAGTACAATAAGATGGTGAGATCGGTCGCGGGTCTTCTGATGGAGGCCAAATAGCCCTCCCTATCATTTGGGAGGGGCCTTTAAGGTCATACCATTCCTTACTGGCCCCTCCCTTACTTAGAAGAAGTACTCGCGGTACTTCTTCCGGTCATCCGCCCTCCAGGCGCGGATGACGAAGGGATGCTGTCCACGGTGGGTATCGCGGACATCCATCTCGGCTTGCGGGCTGTTCACGATGATCAGAGGCGCGAGCTTCGGATCGTGGCTCGCATCGGACAACCCGATTGTGGAAATGTGAACATTTTCTGGTACAATCACAACAGGAGTGTAGCAGACTTTATGCCCTTGATGAAAGACCAATTGATTCCTCTGGTGCGTCTTGCCCAGAGGGAGACCAACCCGCGTCGACGTGAAGTCCTTTGGCAGCTTGTCCGTGAGGCCGGAGTTCCAGCCGATGCTACGATCATTAATGGGGAGTACATCGGCGAACAGACGCCCTTGAAGCAAGAACCTGAAAAGGATACTCTTAAGGCATGATGGGGAACGAACCCAGGCTTGGGATCTCATCGCCGCTCGAGATGGCAGGCCTTGCCAGCGGCCCGTCTACCCCGACGCAGGATATCCTTTTCAACGGACTTCTTCTTTCCGGGACATCGGCACTCGCTGTCGTCTACTTCCTCAGATCTCTCCAGTGCGAGAAGTCGAAGATCTGGACGAGCGTAGGCTATGCCGCCATGGGCGGTGCCGCTCTGGGGTTCATCCGCGGGGCCTCCATGATCCTGTCGACGATCGCGCCCGAGAAGTAGGCGCCTTGTGAGGAAGTCCCAGAAGACTTTCGATATCGTTCTTCTGGTCATTACCATAGGCCTTGCGATCGTGGCGGCCATCGTCTTGTTGCGGACATGAAGATTCTCTTCCATGGATCGTCGCGGCCCGATCTCAAGTACTTGAAGCCGTCCAGGCACATTAGCTTCGCGACTCCGAGCTTCGCGCTCGCTGTGGCCTTTTCGGCATCGCCATGGTCAGATCGGGAACTCGACTTCGGAAGGATCGGAAACGGGCCCTGGACGTTCAAGGAGAAGATCCCTGGAGCGTTCAAGCTTCTGGACAAGCGCGGTTACATCTACGTGTTGCTCAAGCCTGAGCATTACCATCCCAGGAAGCGCGGGAACGGTCTTGGGCCTTACGAGTGGACTTCCAAGAAAGGAAGCCCTCTTCTCAAGGTGGCGGAGATCAAGAACGTCTGCCAGGCGCTTGTCTCGTTCGGTGTCCGACTCAAGTCGAAGTAGTCACTTCTTAATTGATCACCTGCTTCTAGGAGAGAGACACTATGGGCTTGGATTTCGTCGGAAGCAGTGCCCACTGGTCGTATACGGGGTTCCACGATTTCAGGGTGCGTCTTGCCCGGGAGATCGAAATCAGTTTGGACAATATGGCGGGCTTCGGAGGAACGGAATCCTGGGACGGCTTGAATGACCCTATCATTCTTCTCTTGAACCATTCTGACTGCGATGGGGAACTCACGCCGGAGCAATGCAGCGTCGTCGCGCCGCGTCTGCGCGTGCTGGTGGGTTTCTGGCCCGACGACTACGACAGGGACAACGCTCTCCGGCTGGTCCATGGCATGGAGGAGTGCGCAAAGGAAAAAAGACTGCTCAAATTTCGTTAGGAGGATTCATGATCAAAGTCGTCGAGCTCCCGCCAGTTCGCGGACTCAGGGAAGCGCTTCATCACTGGTGCGTGATCGCGAAGGAGAACGGCACACTTTCTCCCATCGTGGAGGCCACGTTCGAGCGGTACTCCGCCGAGATTCCAGAGTTCGAGAGGTTCGTAAATATTCTCTATACTCTCTCGATGAGATTGAAACTGAACCTGGAGCGTGTCTGGTGGAAGACGTACGCTTATAGGGGTAGGCTGGTCAAGACCCATTACGGCTACAAGTGGTTTCCCGAGCCTGAGGATGATGTTGAGAGCTGCGTCAGGAAGAACATGAACCTGGTTGGCCCTGAAGGCTACTTCATCGGCTGGCACTCTTCAGATAAGTACCAGCACTGGAGAAAGCATCTCTATACAAAGAAAGGGATCTGCCGGCGCTGTGGCTGCACCAAGGAAAACATCAAGCGAGCGGCTCAAGAGATCGCGAACCCCGATGCCCCATGGAAGCGTCCACTCACGATCACGCCGGTCGATCAGGCCATGCCCTTGTAGCGCCTGTAGCCGGCCTCGTTCAGACGCTTGTTGAGGACGATTCCGAGATCAGCTGAACAGGACAGGTGAGCCTCTTTACGGACGGTCGCCGTAGTGATGAAGAGCGGAAACTTGAAGTTCACTTCGATCGCGATCTCCTGGGGCTTGATCTTCACGTCGCAGATGAAGCATTCGCCGCCAACGCTTCTGATCAGAAGGACATTGTCTTCGAGACCCATCGATGTCTCCTATTCGTCTTGGAGTTCTTCTCCCTCTCTGGGGAGGGCCCAGGGGAGATGATGAGCGGGCGGCGGCGTGGGTGACCCGTTCTTCTCGATCCTCTGATGCTCGATCGGAGCCTTGGCGATGATGTTAAAGAGGGAATTGAAGATGTCCTGGAACTGTCCGAGCATTCGGATCCCCATGGGAACGGGCCCCGTGCCTTCCGCCTGCCAGAAGGCCATCAGCTTCCACTTCCCGCCCTCCTGGATGTAGGAATAGGCGCGCTGATCCTGGTAGCCGCTACCTTTGGTCTCGACTTTGTAGGAGAACTCGTTGTCGATCGGACGCGCCATGATGTTCGAAGGCACGAGCGGTTCCGCTCTGACGCGGATGACGCCAGGCCGTGTGGGAGCCTCGCTTTCGATCGGAATCATGGACGCTGTCGTGACGGGAGCGGGAGACTCGGGGCCGAACTCCTTGAAGAAGTTCTTCCCTTGATTGGCCCACCAACGACGGCGTCGACGACGTTTCATTCGGGTTTCTTTTCTTCTGTTTTTTCCAGGATGACTGCGTAAGTCTTTTCGGACGGAAGGGGCCCAGGGAGCGGCCAGTCACGCCCGCAGAGCGGGCAGTGGCCCGGCGGCTTGGGTTTAGACTTGAACAGCTCGGCCGCCGCTTTGGCCAGCCTGGCCTTCTTCTTCCTGTAGAGCGCGAGGCAGATCGTCCCGATGATCGTGAGCGTGGTCGTGCAGGCGGCGAACAGCATGTCCGCCTTGAAGACGATCCAGAAGTAGTTGGGGTCTTTCATTCGTCGATCATCCTGACAACATTGGTTTCGAGACGAGGCTGGAAGAGCATCGTTCTCCCCGTGGGAATCATGCGGATTCTACCCAGGACGTTGACGGGATCGTAGAGGATCTCGTCGGGCGTCTGGTCAATGAAGGAACGCGGGAACCCTGTTCCCTTCTTGGGGAAACGCGGATGGCGCAGGGTTCCGATGTCCGCCATCTCATGGATTCTCATCGATCGATCGCCTTTCTGACCGCCATGTAATTTACGGTGAGCTCCTCCCCTTTGCGGATCTTCTTTCGGGTAACGAGGAGGATGGCGTTCCTCATCCTGAAAGGAACCGTATTAGCGTTCGGCGAATGGTTGATATACCTGCCAAGCTTCGACCGGATCCAGTCCTTCTCGGTTCCGCTTGTCCCGATCTTGACGAAAGCGGGAAGCGGAGTCCCCTTGGGGAGAGCGAGCGCGGCGAAGGCGCCCTTCCCATGGATCGCCGAGGACTTGATCTTGATCAGCTTCATGGGACTTTCAAAGTTCTTTTATATTCTAGGACGGAGAGGGGTCAAGATCAAGGAGATAGAACATGGCAAAGTCGAAGATCATCGTACGGGTCGAATTCGAGATAGAAGGAGATTCCGCTCACGCTAAAGCGGCCATGGAAAACGTCAAGGCAAGAGCGCGTGAGTTCGTACGCAGCGAAACGGCAACTCATCATTGGCCTGGAAAGGTGACTCTATTTCACGTGCGAGAAGTAGCAGGCGGATCTACTTCATCTTCTCCAGGCCAACCCACGTGCCCGCCCCCATGAGGGCGATCGAGCCCGCGTAGCCCAGTGCCTTGAAGAGCTTGTTGTCGGGCATGAGGATGACCGTGAGAGCGGTGCCCGCGATTCCGCCCACGACCCAGGGAAGGCCGGCCTGGGCGGCGTTGGCGAGCCTCGCGCGTTCCTGGTCGATGATCTGGCGGATCTTGGGATCGGCGTCCTTGACGAGGGCGGTCACTGTCTCGTCGATGGCGCTCTGGGCGGCGCCAGGCAACGCGGTCGTCTGGGCGCTGCGAACGGCGGCGGCTTTCGACTTCTCGTCGTTGAACACGGAGAGCGTCCTGTAGATCCCGAAGCCCCCGAGGGCAATCGAGAGGACATAGCCTCCGGCTCTCAGAAGATCCGTGGGAACCAGGAAGTGGGTTCCAACGGCACCGACCGCGCCAACGGTCACGAACGGGAGCCCAGACATCAGGGCATTGGCGATCATGAGGCGGTTGGCGGCCACCAGATCCCGAACGATGGGATCAGCTTTCTCGATGATGCTTGCCGCCACGTCCTGGGAAATACCCTTGGTCAGGAAATCGAGGGGATTTGCTCCAAGCTCCTGGCTCATGTCGGGGAAGACGTCGGCGAAGATGTTCGTCACAGCGTCTTTTTGTAGTAGTACTTGTAGTAGACGATGGCGCCCGCGACGCCGGCCACCGTGAGCAGGCCGCCGCCGATGATCCAGGGAAGATACTTATCGATGTTCTTTTGAAGGTCGGCGATAAAGGCATTACGGGTTTCCTGGACGATCTCCTGTCCTTTCACCGCAAGCTTGTTGACCGAAAGGATGGCACCGGCTCCGACGACGATGAGCGTCGCAGTCACGGCGATCGCAACGGCCGCAATGATGGGAAGAGGCGGCCAGGAGAGGTAAGCGCCGTATTCGACTTGGGCGAGTTGATCCAGATCGAGTCCGCCCGAGATCGTTGCAAAGGTGGACTTGATCTTGTTGAGCGTGCCTTCGGCGTCGCTGATCTTCTCCTGCTGCATGCGGATGACGTCGGTGGGCAGCCCCTTGGTCTGGAGTTCGGCCAGGTTCTTCTTGAGCTCGACGACCCAGTTCCTGGCGTCATGGTACTTCTCGAGCGCAGGGCCGGCCTTCTTGATCGCCCATTCGGAGTAGTCCTTCTGGGCCTGCTTGACTCCGTCCCAGAAGTCCGTGAAGAAAATCGAAGTCTTGTCGGCCAACTGGGCGATCACGCCGGGCTTGTTGGCGTTCATCTCGATCGCCTTCTGGCTGACGGTGCCCCAGAGCAGGGAGAGCTTCTGCTCGGCTTCAGGATCGCCCGTCTTTCCGCGAACCATGGACTCGAAGCTCTTGAACTCGTTGGGGACGAGGTAAAGAGCGTCGTTGACGCGGGTTTCCCAGGTGGAGGCGGTGGCGTTGGCCAGGTAGCTGAGTTCCGCCTCGGCACGCTTGTAGCTGGCGATGTATTCCTTCATTGCCGCATCGGAGACAGCGTTGTCCAGGCCGAAGAGGCCGTAGCTATGGCGACGATGGGGCTGCTTGCGCTTGGGCGCAATGCCCAGTTCAGAGGGAACGCCGACGATCATCCTCGAACCTCAGAATCCTGTACAGTATACCTTGAATATATTCTCATTCCAAGAGGGAGATAGGAGCAGGGTCATGCCTCATGGGAACCATGGGCGATTGCGGTCATCCGGCATCCTTTACGGGAACTGCGAGGTCTACCCGCCCGACTCGGACATCGTCATGTTCCGCTGCAACAACGACAAGATGAAGTGGTATCTCGAGCGGAACCTGGCCGTCCTTGTCCGGGAAAGCCCGCCGATCATTCGTCTCACGTTCACGCCGAAGGGGCCTGGACATATCGGGGAACCGTACTTCCTCCAGACGTTCCTGAACCGCTGCGTGGTCTGTGGATGCGAGGAGGAACTTAACCATCATCACATCGTGCCCGACGCCTACCGACGGCACTTCCCGCGGGACGCCCAGGGCTGGTGGATGTACGACGTCCTTCTTCTCTGCGTCCCGTGCCATGACCACTACGAAGGCTTCGCCTACCAGCTTAAGGAAACGATCGCGCAGGAGCACGGCGTTCCTTCTTCGGGGATCACCAATCTCGATGTCGTTCGACTTCGAGCGATGAAGGCTGGCGCGGCCATTCACCGGCACGGGAAGAAAATTCCTCGGGAGAAGCGGATGCTGCTTGAAGCAGACTTCCAGGCCTACTTCGGAAAGGAAGCCACATCTCTTGAGGACTACCATGAGGTTTGGAAGGACATTCGGCGATCGATCAAGACCACGCCGGCAGGGGAGATCGTGGTCGCAACACTCAAGGATGTGGATGCCTTTGCCGTCAAGTGGCGCCGGCACTTTGTGGAAGTCATGAAACCGAAGTTCCTGCCGAGTGGATGGGAACCGGACCGGATCATTTACAGTAGAAAGGAGAACTTATGAGACGCTTTTTGAATTGCATCTGGCGCGGCATCGAAACGTTCCCTTGCATCATCTGCGGAAGGCTCGCCTTCGGAGGCATTTACTGCCGCCGCTGTCTCGACAGCGTTAAGAAGTAACCCGTGGACGAGATCGTCGAGCGGCTCAAGAAGCGCGGGGCGAAGATCGAGTACAACTTCGATTACACGGGCCCTCCCGAGAAGCGGGTGAGGCACGAGCTGGAGGAGATCACGCATATCCTCGTTCCGCTTTCATCCAAGGAGTGGTGTGAGATGTGCATGCGGGAAGGCCGCTTCTACATGGGAAGCTGCTGCGGCCAGACGGGCTACATCCAGGATATCCTCAACGAGATCTTCAGGGATGGAGGGAGCGTCGACTCGCTCAAGGCTTTTGAGCTGGTCGATCGGGCGGAAGCCCATGAAGGCTTCGATCTGCTCCGCGAGAAGAACGAAATGGTTCTTCTAGACGCTGAGGAGAACTGGAAGGATCTGGATCCCGTCGCAAAGCTCACGCTCTGCGTGGGCGCCGTTCTGCCCAAGATGCAGGACAAATTGAGAGGTCTCAGGAAGCTCGATCCTGCGGATCCGATGGACGCGATCGGCATCCTTCAATCAGGCTCGCAGTACATCCATTTCAAGGACATCTTCGTCGGAGATGATGCGACCGAAGCCAGGAAGGGCCAGGCTCACGGCAACACGGCGGCGCGCATCGCGAGGATGGTGCCTGCTGCGAAGACTTTTCTCACCCATGCCGCGAAAGTGGCCGACCTTCCCTTCGAGGGCTTCGCGGTTGTCGACGAGAAGAATGAGATCGCGGAGAACCGAATGGGACTCACGATCTATACCAAGGAGAAGTACGCCAAGGAGCTTCTTGACCTGTGGAAGAAGGATCGTGAGAGCAAGAAGCTCGCCGAGAAGTTCGTGGTGAAGCCTGTCCGCGTCACCATCGAGAAGGGCATCGAACTACTTTAAGAAAGGATTACTTATGGCCGCTCCGAAGAAGACCGCTCCCGCCAAGACCAGCATGAAGGAACCCGTCAAGGCTCCGCCCGCGGGCGAGAAGAGCTTCGAGGTCACGATGAAGGTCACCGGCACGATGCTCGACAAGGACACGCCGATCGGCGAGGTGTCTCTGGTCGACTACTTCGAGATGATGTTCGCTGCGTTCAAGGGGATCTCGATCACCGGCGTCAAAGCGAAGGAGCTGTAGTAGGCATGTACACGATCACGATCCCGGTGAAGATCACGATCATCGCCAAGCCAAAGGAAGGCGAGAAGGCCAACTACCCCGACGACTTCGAACGCCTGGCCCGTCAGGGTGGGACTTTCATCGGGCGTCACGACGGCACTACCATAGTGCTCATCTTCGAAACCACGACCTGCAACGATGCGGGCAACGTGGGAGGCCTGGCGCGTGCGGAGGCAAAGGGGATATGAAGGAGAGACCCATGAAATTCATGGTCAGCAGCCTCGGAGAAGTCTTCCTTGGAAACACGCAGGTAGGCGGATCGATCGACCTCAAGCCGATCATCGACTCGCTTCCGCCCAAGGATCAGAAGCGGTTCACCTGCGCTCGTGTCCGTGCCAAGGTAGATCGCCTGGCCAACAAGCGGATGAGCGAGAACCTTCGGATGACGCTGTCGGGTTCCCTCTACGAGTTGACCCGCCGGATCTACAGGCTCCAGATGGTGAATGACGCCCGATTCCGCGTCTACGGCGGGAACCACAAGGGCAAGGACTGGATCAAACTCACCACGGAGTTCCAGTGGTGGGTGAGTGACGAGAAGTTTTGGGTGGAGCTTTCCGAGCTCGCAGAGAGGATCGGCGCCACGGTCGAGATCATGGACGAGAGCCCTCACTTGGACAGGTCTTCCAAGGACGGCGGGAAGACTTGGGTCATGGGATCCCATCACGGCCGCAAGGAGCGCCAGGTCGCGCTCGCGGTGGACGTTCTTCACTGCTCGCTTCACGACGTCAACGTGAGGATCGATCAGCTGAAGAAGGAGACTCGGAACTTCTGGAAAAAAGCAGGAGTAGCAGTCATATGATGTTTCTACTAACAGCAGCAGTTCTCGCCTTGCAGGATGAGACGTACTTCATCGAGGTGATCCGGACGGGCGGCCTCGCGGGCGCGAACTACAATGTCGGCACCGACGGGAAGAAGGTCTACGCTCGTGCCGGAACGGCCAAGATGATCTACGCCGAGGACGATCTTGAGGCCCCCAAGAGCGAGAAGCTGGGTGCGATGGTGAAGGCCCTCCGTGCCAAGAAGGTCGAGAAGCAGTATGGCGACCCGAATGACAGTCCGTCCTACAAGTACATCCTTCGACTGTGGCTCAAGAAGGGCGACAAGAACGAACAAGTCGAGATCAGGGTCTCGCGGGACGCCAGCTGGGCCAAGGATGTCCCTGAAGAAGTGAAGGAGCCTATCCTCTACATGATCAAGATCGCCAACTGGGCGATCAATCCGAACACGAAGAACGAGAAGTAACTCCAACCCCCCTTATAGGAGAGACCCATGGGCGACAAAGAACTTCTGTCGTTCCACTTCGACTGCGGAAACTCGAATGACGGCCACATCGGATTCTGCGGCCGTGTGAAGGCTTTGACCAAGGAGGGAGCACTCGCGATCATGAAGCGGGTGCTCCCTACCGAAGTCACTATCCATCCCGTCGGGGACGACAAGGACAACGAACAGGTGGAGTACATCGAAATTTACATCAGTCCCGACAACATCACGCTCAAGCAGGTCGGCGATGGAGAAGAGGACTAATGGATAAGAAAGAGACCGCCGAAAACCTACTCGGCCAGGTGCGTGACGAGCACCTGAGCTATCTCATCGGAGTGGGCAACAACTGGATTGTCAACGAGCATCCTCCGAAGAAGTCCGAGTACAAGTACTACATGAGCAGGATGCTCAGGATCATGAAGAAGATCGAGGGGTTAAAGAAGAGGGGAGTCACATGATGGATAACCCGATTGCGCGTCTGACGGGTAGCTATGCTTTTCCAATGGAGTTGCTCGGCACCCGTGGCATCACTGTTCTGGATTACTTCGCCTCAAAGGCGATGGCCGGCCTGGTCGCACGACGTGAAGAGCCCGGGAAGATCAGTCAGATGGCCTACGATCTGGCTGAGAACATGATTGCCGAGCGCAAGAAGCGGATGGACGCGATTGAAAAGGTCGACCGGGATCGGCGGACGGAAGCCGGCAAGTACCATTAAGGAGAACCATCCATGGATATCACCCAAGGCGACCATGTAGCGAACTCGGACTGGGATCCGATTCCCGCAGGCCAGCCCGGCTCGTCGCAGGAGAACCCGATCCTCACGGCTCCCGCGGACTGGAGCACGAACGGCGTGCCCTACGGGGCCTGGTGCAAGTGCTGTAAGTGCAATCTCGTCTTCCGTTCCACGATCGCTTTCGACTGTCATGCAGGCAAGCCTGGCGATCTTCTGACCTGCGAGGACTGCTCCATGGAGTCGGCGATCAACGATCTGAGCAGAAATCTTCTTCCGCTTGACTAGGAGAGAGCACCATGCCCAAGCCACTTTCAAACAGGGAAATAAGCTTTCTCAGGGACATCCGTAACGGCGTGATCGCGGGAGGACCGTCGGGGGATCCCGGTCTTGGCTCATGGGGCGTGAAGACGGTCGAGCTCTTCCGCCGAAACGGGCTTATCACGAGGGGGACATTCGAACTTACGGACAAGGGACTTGACGCTCTGGAGACCCACTTCATTCTGGATCCCGACGAGAAGCGCCCGCGCTGGGAGCTTGTATTTGAGAAGTACGTCGTCGAGTTCAAGGTGGAAGGACTTCTCAAGCTGCGTAAAGATCTTCTTCATGATCTCAATCTCGAAGGAGAACCAAAGATCGGCTCTGGATCATTCGATGCATGTCCGCTTTCGTACAGGGATGGGAAACAGGGCAGTTTTGATCCCGACACCCATCTGGTGGAGCACACGGAGAATGCGTTTGTCACTTACTGGGATGAGATCAACGATCGCTCCGCCGATAGCCTGGAAGCTTCGACCACCAAGTGGCAGAACGAGGACAGAGCGATGAAGAAGATGGTCGAGCTTCTTGAACTGGAGCTCACGCGCCGGAAGGTGCGGTTCGACGACAAGAACGAAGGAGAACGCTCACCATGAGAGATCCCCTCAAGACTACCCTCAAGGAAATCGAGGAAGGCCGCAAGAAGGCCCTGAAGGCCAAGGTCACGCTGATGTGCGAGCTTTTCGACGAGTATCGCATAAGGCTGGTCGATGCCGTCGCCAGGGCTTCCTCCCGGGAGAGCAAGCTCGCGGCATTCAAGGAGTGGTCAATCTCCTTCAAGCACGAGGCGACCATGTCCTACCACCATGAGGTCTGGCTTCGGGCGGCTGAAAGCCCCGAGTTCAAGGCCCTGGATCAGACTCGCACCAGCATCGTCATGAACGAGATCCTCCCGCTCTTCGCCCCGTACAACATCGGCGCGTGGAAGCTGCTCGCTTCGAAAAGGGATTGGAATGAACACAGGATCATGGCCAATCTTCCGCGTCCGAACACGAACTTCCACAGCGACGGGGATCATATCGGAGAGCCTGATAAGTATCCCTGCCTCGTTTGCACGACCCATGGCGACGCCGCGTGGGAGCACGAGTTCATCTACGAGGCGGACGCCAGGATCCTGACCGACTATGTTGACGGTCGGAAGCCGCACCCAGAGTAGGAGACTGATCATGAGTCTGTTGACCCCGACTCCCTCATTCAATAGGGACATCTACTACGAGCTCCATCCGCGCATCGATCGTTCGAAGAAGGCCGTCATCATCGGCGTCTACGGGAAGTCCGCGTCCGGGAAGGGAACGTTCGCATCGCTGCTTGCCAACACGCTCAATGGCGACGGCTGGCGGGCGCAAATCTTGTCGAGCGATGCCTACTTCAAATACCCCCGAGCGGCGCGCAACAAGATGATCGAATCCGCATGGAAGAACTACGGGCCCAGCCTCGAGTACGATGATGTTCAGCGGGAAGCATTCGCGATCCACTCGGACTTGATCAAGACGGATCTCAAGGGGCTTTCCCAGGGATACTCCATCCGAAGGAACTCCACTTACAGGCGCGTCACGGGAGAGATGAACGGGTCGATCAGCTTGGAATTCCCGATGCGCGGCAGCAATGCCATTTTTCTGATCGATGGGATGTGGCTTTCGGGCCTTCGGGAGTGCTTTGATGTTCTGATTCGACTCGAAACAGCTTTCGAAATCCGGCGCCATCGGTACTACGAGCGTGCCGCGAAGATGGGCTACGAAGCGCCTCCCTGGATGCTCGAGAACCTCGACCGTGTGATCGAAGCGAACATCTTCAAGAACTGGGACTTGAAAGACATGGTCGTCAGGGCGGACGAAGGCTTCCAGTTGGAATAGGAGCGAACATGAATTTCAGTTCGAACCTCTGGTACACGATCGCAGGCCACATTGGCGCCCCCGGCAGCGGGAAGCCCACTTTCGCGATCGGAATCTATGGGAAGACCTGCGCGGGAAAGAACACGTTCGCCAGGTCGTTGGGACGAAAGCTGGAAGGAGAATCCTGGCACAGGGTCTTTCTTCCGATCGATACGTACTTCAAGGTCAATCGTAACAATCGAAAGGCCATGATCGAACAGGCCCATGCGAGGTATGGATACAGTGATGAATACGATGCTGCCCAGCTCGAAGCCTATGCGATCGACGAGAACGCTTTCGCGTCGGATCTGAGGAATCTCAAGACGAGCGATGGTGTTTTTCGCCAGGGAGTCTATGATCCAGTAAGCGGCAACCATACTGCGACTCTTTCCATTGGAATATCTCGTTGGAACCCCGTCGCAGTTCTTGTCGATGGAACCTTGGTAGCAGGGCTGCGGAAGCACTGCGATCTCATGATTCGCGTGGAAGCGCCGTACGAAGTTCGAAAGAAGCGCTTCCTAGAGAAGGTCGAGAAAGCAGATATCGTCATACCGCCGTGGCACTTCGACGGGGTCGAACGGATTGCCGAGAAGAACATCTTCGGGAATTGGAACATCGCCGACATTGTTGTCCGATCGGAGGACAGCATGTTCACCATGGAATAAGGAGAGAGACTATGACCACCTACAAGTACCAGTGCCTGCCGTGCGGGAAGAGGTTCGATTGGCCTGCGCGTGACGTCGTAGGTGTCAGTGGCGCGCAATATAGCAATGCGTCGCCCTGCTGCCATCACCACTTCTTGGATGAGAAGAGCAAGGAGATCTGCCGCCCTTGCTCCGTGGACTGCTGTACGGAGGAGAACCTCGATCCCGAGGATGCGAAGAGGACTGGATATAAGATCCGTAAAGAACTCATCACGCCGCCTGAAAAGGCCGGCCCCAAGCGGCTTCCCGGGATGAACCACAAGCGTGCGGCGAAGGGGAGAGTCGCTATCCTCGCCTTTGCCAGAGCCTGCCGCATGGGCAAAGAGGACATGGATACCATCGTGGGAGATCTTCTGGGAGATCTCATGCACGCCTGCGACGAGGCGGGGATCGACTTCGCGGACACCGTCCGGACGGCATACCACTATTACTCGCAGGAACGCCAGTGCCTCTGCCTGAAGTGTTTTCAGCGCTTCGATGGCGAGGCCGATGAGGTCTCAAGCGATGACCTGTGCGTGGACTGCGAGAAGAAGCAGAAAGCGGGGCGGAGCCTTTGATGAAGAAGATCGAGACTCGCCTGACGGAAGTCAAGATCCTGGAACCCAGGATCTTCGAGGACGCGCGGGGATCATTCTTCGAGGCATACCGAGGCGACACGCTCCGGGCCCTGGGCATCGACATCACGTTCGTGCAGGAGAACCATTCCATCAGCAAGAAGGGAGTCTTGCGGGGTCTCCACTATCAGCTCGGAAAGCCGCAGGACAAGCTGGTTCGCTGCGTTCAAGGGGCGGTCTTTGATGTCGCTGTTGATATCCGTAAAGGGAGCAAGACGCGCGGGCAGTGGACAGGCGTCGTGCTCTCGGCAAGCAACCGCCTTCAGATATTCATCCCCGGCGGCTTTGCCCATGGCTTCCTCTCTCTCAGCCCCGGCGCCGAGGTGATCTACAAGGTTTCCAACTACTATGCCCCAGAAGAGGAGAGAGGCATCCTCTGGAATGATCCGTCGATCGGAGTAAGGTGGCCCTTGGATGCGCCCGATCCGATCATGAACACCCGCGACACGGGGTTCCCGTTGCTGTCGGAGGTATCGGAAAAATGAAATTACTAGGAAAGGAGAACACCGTTTGGACGCTAACACAGCAGCAATACATTGCAAGAACTGCCACACGCTGATCCAGATCCCCCTGCCAGACCCCGAGATCAAGAAGCTTCCCTGCCAGTGCGGGGTCACCGAGACCGCCAGGATCGTGAGGTACTGGGCGACGGTCGTCGGGATCGTCGCCGTGATGGTCGGAACGTCCGTTATGGCGACCTGCCATACCTCCCACTATGCCGGCGTGGAGCAGACCAAGGCGGATGCAGCGAGAACCTTCGCCGAGGCGGAGAAGACAAAGGTCATGAATGATGTGGATCTGAGGGCGATCCGCAGCGCGCTCGAGGAGGAAAGGAAGCAAGCGGCCCGGCTCTCGAAGGGGCTTGAGGAAGAGAAGGGGAACACGGTCAGGCTTGTTAAGGAGCTGGAAGAGGAAAAGAAGAAGTCGACCCCCTTGAACAAGTGGCTCGACAAGAAGGAAGCTGAGCAGGCTCCCAAGACTCCTGAGGCCAAGAAGAAGGAGGATGCGGACAGTGACGACCCATAAGATCGGGATGACCACTATCGAAGCAGAGATCTGTGACCACTGCGGAGTCGAACTGACGCAGGCAGAAGCTGCTTCCATCCTTCGGGCGCTTTTCGAGAAGGAGAAGTGTGCCTACTGCGGAGAGGTGATCGAGATCTGGGGTCTTCATCTTGCCCACAAGAGCAAGGGGAAGCCGGAGTGGTATGTCATCAAGATCGAGTTCGGGGAGCATTGCACCGTCGAGGTCAAGGTGCAGCCTCTGATCGAAGAGCGCCGTCGTGCCGAGTTCTGGATCGCGAAGATCCATGAGCACTGCAAGGAGAAGTCGTTCCCTCACCTATTCAAGAAGAAGGCACCATGACCTACGAACTCGTTTGCGGCATCGAATCTCACGTCCAGCTCATGACGAGAACCAAGCTTTTCTGCTCTTGCGAGGTCAAGTTCGGCGCTCCGCCCAACTCGGGCACTTGCCCCGTCTGCCTGGGGCATCCAGGAACGCTTCCTGTACTGAACTTAGGAGCCTTCGAACTCGCGATGAAGACGGCGCTCGCGCTCAACTGCCAGGTTGCGCCCTACACCAAGTTCGATCGGAAGCATTACTTCTATCCCGATCTCCCCAAGAACTACCAGATCTCGCAGTACGATCTGCCGTTCTCGAAGGAAGGATGGGTGGAAGTGGGCGAGCAGAAGGTCAAGATCCAGCGCGTGCACCTGGAAGAGGACGCCGGGAAGATGATCCACGCCACGAGCGAGAGCCGCGTGGATCTGAACCGCGCCGGCATCCCGCTGGTCGAGATCGTGACGTATCCTGTGATCGGTTCCGCGGAGGAAGCCCACCAGTACATGACGGAACTTCGGATGATCCTCCAGTACATCGGGGCTTCCGAGTGCAACATGGAGCGCGGCGAGATGCGCTGTGACATCAACCTGTCGATCCGTCCGGTGGGCGACCCGAAGTTCGGCACCAAGACCGAGATCAAGAACCTGAACTCTTTCAAAAACGCCAAGGATGCGATCGACTACGAGTACAAGCGTCAGGTGAAGGCTCTCGAGTCGGGCGAGAAAGTCATCCAGGAGTCCCGCTCCTGGGACGCCGCAAAGGGCGTGACCGTCTCCATGCGGTCGAAGGAAGACGCGCACGACTATCGGTACTTCCCTGAGCCCGATCTCCCGTCCATTCACGTGGACGAACCCTGGATCCGCAGGGTGTTTGGCCAGATCCCCGAGCTTCCCGGTGCGAAGCGGAAGCGTTTCCAGGAGCAGTACGGGCTCTCGGAGCAGGATGCCAGGGCGCTTACGACCTACGAAGCAATGGCGGACTTCTATGAACAAGTGGCCGAGGCCACTCAGAAGCCAAAGATCGCAGCCAACTGGCTCGTAAACGAGCTGAACGAAGTTCTGCACACCAACAAGATCGGGCTGTTCGAGATGAAGCTTAAGGCCGAAGCTCTGGTAGAGCTGATCGAGATGGTCGAAACCGGGAAGATAACGCGAACGGTCGCAAAGAAAGTCTTCGCGGACATCGTCCTGACGGGCCTCATGCCCGGTGAGGTTGTCGCGGTGAACGGCCTCTCGAAGCTCACCGACCCCGTGGCGATCAGGATCGCCGCCAAGGTTGCCACTCAGCTGCTCCCTAAGGCTGTAGAGGACTACAAGGGCGGCAAGGAAGCGGCGCTCAAGAGCCTGATCGGTGCGGTCATGAAGTCCACCCAGGGACGGGCGGATCCCAAGATGGCCGAGGAAGCTCTCCGAACTCTTCTAAAGGAGGTCTGATGACCTACGTTATCGTCGCCTTGATGCAGGTGCGCCTGATCCACTCGAGGCTGTCCCCCAAGAACTACGTGATGCTCAGACGGGAATTCAAGATCCCATTCCTGCCGTTCATCGGACTTTCGATCGAGGATGGTGGCGTCAGCATCCAGATCACCAGGAGCACTCAGCTCAATTGGAGTTCGAAGGAGCCCGAGCACTTTTACATCAGCGTTCCGGGGCCGGATGATCTCTATGCGTATACTCCTTCCGGAGAGTTTGCAGAGAAGATCCTCAAGGACTACAAGGGGCTAGGGTGGGAGGTGATTTCAGAGGGATCTCAAACATGATGGATCCAAGAATAAAGCTCAGCTATTCAGTCCCCTCCATCTGCGATGCCGTGGCCATCAAGATGGGAGTCAAGGACTACGTGAGGCAGTCCTGCCTGGGCGACATCGGAGTGGAATCGGCCGGCCACTACGAGCCTCAGGAAAGAACGATCATGTTCAACCACGTGCATCTCCTGACCCACTATATCCCTGCGGACTCCACGCCGAAGTATTTCGAGCTCTCCGACCTGATTTGCCACGAGCTCACGCATGCTCTTCTGGCGAAGATGGGTCTCCAGGATGATCACGGAGAGAACTTCAAGACCTTCTTCGAGGAGACCAAGAAGGCTCACCGCGCGTGGATCCACCAGTCCCTCAAGAGCGTCTACCTCTCCAGTTCCAACAACTGGACGGTATATCCGGGGCGGCCGACCGGCGTCTGGGAGGTGGTTCTGGATACGAACTCCGGTGCCGCGGTGGGCGCCAAAATCTATGTGGCCCCGAAGCAGGAGATCGAGGTCGTCCGTGAAGAGGACGAGGATCTGCCCATCTCAGGAACTTAGGCTGGCAGGAGAGACAAAATGAAGAAACAGCTTCGTGCGATCTGGTACTACTACGTCTTTTCCAAGGGCGGTCATTGCAGGAACTGCGGCCGGCCCGAGATCCTGGACTGCATTGAGGACGCCCTTTGCGGTCGGATCGACAGGTTCGTCATACTTGGTCTGGGAGATCCAAAAGCCCTGGTCGAGGAGGCGATGAAGACGCTTCCCAGGATCATGGCGACCTTCCAGCCCCAGGCCTGGATCAGCAACTATGCCGTCAACATCGACGGGGAGAAGACCTTCGACTGCACGGAGGAGATCCTCCGGATGAGCGCCAGGGAGATCCAGGATCTCGATGACGATCAGAACAGCACGGACGACCTCCTGCCTGACGAGGTGCGGGGAGACCACAACGGGCCCTTCTACGTGGCGGTCAGGGACAAGGTCAACGAGTTCTTCGCGAAGATGAACCTCGCCATCGACGAGAGATCCCTGAGGGATCTCCGGAAGATGTACGGGGTCAGGAAGAGCAAGGAGGCGGCATGACGGTCAACGAGATCAAGAAGCGTCTCCGGGAGGCCAACCAGAAGTTCGAAGCCGCCGGAGGCCGCGGCGTGGATCTGGCCGAGGAGATCGACCGGCTCAGGGACGAGCTGACCAAGGCCGAGAAGAAGGCCAGGAAGGGCAAGACCAAGAAGCTTCCCGGGTTCAAGATCCACTACCTGCGGGAGATCGCCAGGAACGCCTGCCTCCATGCCACCCAGCCCAAGGAAGAGACGTTCCCGAGCCTCTTCGAGACTCCGGTGCCGGTGCTGGCAAGGATGATCACCACCCTGAGGGATGCCCACGACGTGGTCTACCAGGCCTTCGCCAGCAAGATCAAGTTCGAAAAGCACGGGAAAGGCCCCATTTCGGAGCTCAGGGCCCTCAAAGCGATGATCGATGCGATCAAGCCGCCGCACTTTTGGGGGAATCAGAGGAAGACCACCAAGGGCAAACGGCCCTCCAGGAAGCTCTAGGAGCGACGCATTCTGGAGGAAGGATCCCGGGATCCAGGTGCCCGCGGCCGGCTCGTCCAGGCCCACGCCATCCCTCAGAACGAGGATCCTCGATCGATGGTCATGTATAATACATATGTGTTATACAGCTCTCCCCAGGGGAGAACGCGATCGCGGGAGGCCTGCCCCAGGGCGGCTGAGGGCTCTCCTAGGCGATGAGGAGTGATAAGACTTATTATCAATCATCCTTGACACTGGGCAGGGCAGGCATACAATCAGGAGATGAGTAAGAAGAAGGTAGTCCTACAAGAGCTGATCTCCCTGTCCCAGATCCCTAAAAAGGGTTTGATCATCTCCCAACCTGCATCGGAAGCTCTCTCCGGGTACCTTTCCAAGAACACCAAGAGGGCTTACGAGCGAGATCTGAAGGACTTCTTCGAGGTGGAAGACCTTTCGACGCTGCCCATGAGCCGGGTCGAGGGGGTCGCGCCCCGAGATGTGGTCAAGTTTCGGGACGGCCTACTCATCCAGGGCATGAAACCGTCCACTGTTCAGAGGAAGCTTTCGGCGATCAGGGGTCTCTACAACTACCTGATGGCAAGCGGGGTCATCGCACTCAACCCCGCCCACCCTAAACTCGTCCGAGCGCCCAAGAAATCGTCCGTTCGGAAGACTGACATCATTACTTGGGATGATGCTGTCCGGATCCTAAAGGCGGTGGATCAATCGACGCTGCTGGGCCGGCGGAACTACCTGCTCCTACTCCTTGGACTCAACATCGGTACCCGACGGTTTGAGCTCCTGGGGATCCAAATCGAGGATCTGAAGACTGGCCCTGAAGGGCCCTATGTCCACATCAGGGGTAAGGGCGAGAAGGAACGGTTTGTGGCCCTCCGCCAAGATGTCCAGGAAACGATGAAGGAGTATCTAAAGGATCGCGGCCCGGCTCCTGGGCCTCTCTTCCCGGGCCGAAGAGCGGAACTCTCCGGCATGCAGTTCTGGCGGATCGTGAAAAAGTATGCCGAGATGGCCGGACTGCATGGGATCCATCCCCATAGCCTCCGAGCTGCCTTCATCACGCTTGCCCATCAGCTGGGCGTGCCGGTCGGGGATATCCAGAAGACTGTCGGCCATTCCCGCGGCGAGACGACCTTGGGGTACGTGCGGGATCTCGAGATGATCAAGTCGTCGGCCACCAAAGCCCTGAAGGGCCTTAATGCGGAGGGGAAATGAAGCCCACCAATCAGGACATGAACGTCTTTGCCAAGAACGTGGGATCTATTCTGGTCAATCTTCCTCTGCTCGTTCGACAGTCCCGACATGAGAGCATCGAGGGAACGCTCTACTACATCGATCCCAAAGAAGTAGCCGAAGGAGATGTAGATCTTAAGGAAGCCTGGGAATTTGTAAAGGATCTCTTCGAGGCGAAGAACGAAAAGATCCTTAAGAAGTGGTATGCCTGGCACCCGTCCATGGAACGTAAATAGGTGAACCATGACAGACATTCAATTCGGCTTCATGCTGGGCGTGGCCTTTGGCGGGGCCCTTGTCCTCGCGCTCGTTCTTGTGTGCTATGTTTTCGGTCAGCCCCATCGCCAGAACCAGACCCCTCTCGAGGACAAGAAAGACTTCCCGAAAGGCACCGTTGAGAAGGTCTGGGTTGATCCGGGCTGCATCGTCTGCGACCTGTGCTCGGACGTGTGTCCCGACGTCTTTGAGGTCACGGACAAGGACGTCTTTATCAAACCTGAAGGCGAGTTCCATCCTGAGGCGCATTCGAAGGGGATCGTCGAGTCGGCTGTGGGCTGCCCGGTGAGCGTGATCAAGTACAAGCTCAAGGCCGCCGAGAAGGAGGCTCGATGATCTTGAAATGGGTCATTCAGGTCTCGGTCTGGATGGTAGCCGTCAGCTATGGCTTCATTTGTACGGGCGTTCTGATCACCGACCACAAGTGGGTACAGGCTCTCAGTACGGCATCGGTCACAATGGCCCTCTTTGTCTATCCGTTCGCGGAGGAACTTCAGAAGAAGCTGCAAGGAGATAAAGGATGAAGCTTCTAGAAGGACTCAGAGCCACGTGGAAGCTCTTCTGGTACGGGCTTCGTCCCCATACGCCGGGGCCGGCCGCCAAGCGCTATATCCTCATGTGTCACGTGGCGAGCAATCACGCCGCTCGTGCTTTCCCGGGCTTCGAGAAGCAGCTCGAAGAGCTGCGCCAGGCGGCCTTGGCCGAGGACGAGAAACGGCGCGGGAAGCGGTACTGGATTCCTGATGACGACTGCGGATAGGACTGGGTGATTTACTTCATGAGGAAGATTGGATGATGACGAAGTCCATCCTGAGCCGTTTTACCAAGCGGCTCAAGTCCGTCGTGGACTCTCCAGATTTCAAGCTTTGGCAGCTTCGAGAGAGAAGCTGCCCGTAAGAGGAAAACCGATGGGCATGCTGAGTAACGGTCCGAAGTGCTCCATCAGGGAACGGGACGCGAAGTCTCGCCCCTGTAGGGGACTGCTCCATCAGTTCAACGTCCAGATGTTCGCGAACCTTGACAGGACGCCGGTCTTCGACGCCCCGGTCGAGAAGACGTACATTTGCGAGGGGCATGCGCCCCCGGATCCCGATGACCCGAAGTTCCTGCTCTGCACGTGCGAGCTCTGCAAGGCACGGGCCAAGCAGAATTAAGGAGAGGCCCATGCCCAAGAAGTCTTCAAAGCAGCTGGCTGCCAAGCGCCGGAAGCGGCGGCACGCCATCGCCAAGGCGATCAGGAAGGCGACCAAGAGCGGCGCCTACGAAGTATCGGAACACCTGACTTCGGAGCTTGATCTATGGAAATGAAGTTGAGAGAGATTGCCAAGCGGTACGGGATCGATCCCGAACAGCCCGGCGGCGTGGATCGCTTCCTGGAGACCATTCTCCCGAAGCTTCCGGTTAAGGAGAAGATGCAGGTGCTCGAGGAGATCGTGACCGCTCCCAACGATCCCAACCCGCCCAAGCGGGAGTACGCGAAGGAAGTTCCGCTCCCCAAGCTCTCCGAGTCTAAGGAATTCGTCCTTGGCCCGGCTCTTCAGCCTGTGGACGATGTCACTATCACCATTCCCAAGGACTCTACCTGCTTCATTACCACGGCCGCCATCGCCCGGTCTTTCGATCTCAAGAGCGGCGACACGGTCAAGGTGGTCGACGGGAAGCTCCTGATCAATGGAGAGATCTATGAATGACGTCAAGACCGCCTGCCCGAAGTGCGGCAAGAAGGAGAAGTCCACTCTGCACCATGCTGGGCTGGATACCACCAAGAAGGACGGGACGATCGACGTGAAGTGCATCCTTTGCGGCTGGGAAGGCTGTGTGCTCATCCGAGCGGAGGTCGGGATTCTCAAGCAGGAATCGATCGCCTGCACCAAGGGTCATCCCTGGGACAAGAAGACGCTGCCGGTCATCCACATGGACGCGGATTACATCAATGATGAGACGGAGACCTTGAGCTGTCCCAACTGTCGTCACATCTGGTCGCTGGGGCCGGATATCTAGGAGGAGAGGACAACATGGGCTGGATCGTAGCAGCCAAAGTCGACGGCAAGGAAGTCATTATGATCAGACCGGGGAAGCGGACGCTCCCTGGCGTGAAGGGCGAAGCCACCTGGTGCACCAAGAAGGATGCCGCGGGCGGCCCTAACGACGGCTGGTGGAAGGAATACGCCTGGGTTCTCCCGAAGGAGGAAGCGCAGGAAGTGCTCGACTGGCTCGACGAGCAGGTGTTGCTCGGCAAGGTAGATGTTTTCAACAGGCCCAGCAAGGCCTGGATCGAGGAAATTTAGAGGAAGCTCTCATAGGAGGAATCATGACGGACATGTTCGACAAGGAACTCGGCAAGCAACCACAATCCAAGTACTCCATCGCTCTTCACAAGAGCCCGTCGGAGCTCTCGGCCAACGAAGGCGCCGTGTACCTCATGATGGCCGGGGTGCTCGCGGATGCCGAAAAGCTGGGCGTGGATCCGACGATGATCCATCTCACCTTAGAGTTCAAGGCGACGAACCACGTAATGTGCCTGAACCTGTCGAAGGGCGGCGGTGCTGTGGCCTTCACTCCACACAGGAACTAGGTACTTTATGGAGATGACCTTCAGGATCGATGCCGGGGATGCCGAGAAAGTCCGCGAGTGGATCAAGACCCATTCCTGCAAGATCCGTGGGAAGTACCAGGGCGCGATCGCCGGCGCGACGACCTACAGCTTCACCAACACCACGATCGGGCAGATCCAGACGGTCGAGTGCGGCTGCGGGGAGAAGTTCACCCTGGACAACATGTAGGAGGATCGAATGGGATATGGATACGAAGCTCAAGGGCTGTGTGTACAGTGCAAGGCGGTGAAGTTCCTGAACGTCTTCCGCTCCTGCAAGGAGTGTTTTCTTGGATGGACTGAAAATGACGGGATCCATTGCAATCTTTGTCCTCTGATCATACCGGCTCAGTCGGAAGAGAGTGCGAGAACGCTTTTGGACAAGGAGTTCAAACAGCATCTTCGGGATGCTCATGATCGCGTGGCGGATCTCACTCTTACGCCGCCGGCACGGGTCTAGGTAGTCGGTTAAAGTTGGAGAACTTCTAATGCCTAAAGGCCCGACGGAACTCACCTGGGAGCAGGAAAATATCCCTCCAATGGATCTTCGCTACAAGCCGGATCCGCTCTGGGGAACCGAGCACGATCCGCGCTGGACGACCTGCCACTGCAAGGAGCCGGATCTGGTGACCTGCATCTGCTGCACGCCCGGGAAGAAGATGTGCCTCGGCTGCGGCTGGCAGCGCGTGGAAGAGAGGTAAGGTATGGCCAAGCTTCAAGAGTTCCCCGATTCCGACTGGTCGATCGAGTATGTGAAGACCGACGTCAACGGGCTCCTTGTGAAAGAAAGCTCCTGGATCTGGCGAGGGAAGGCCCATGGCGTTGCTGCGGCGCTTGAGGATTCGTTGGATGCGATGATCGATGCGAAGGAGGGAGAGAATTCGTTCTGGCGAGTGGCCATCGTGATCAACAATAGTCTTGTGAATGCTCTTAAAAAGGCGTGAGGTAAAGGAGGACAAGGATGTCCCAGAAGACGTTTGCCGCGGTCGAGTCGGTCGATAACCCGAAAGGTGCGATGCTCGTCCGCTATCAGGTCGTCGAACGGATCGAGCCTGATCCCGAAGAAGGCCGTGTCGCCCAGGCTGCCGTGGACGAACATCTGGCCGACATGCCCGAGGAGCTTCGAGAGGCTCTGATCTCGCAAGTTAGGGCGATGCAGGCGATGCACGGCCAGCCGCAGATCTCCTACCGTATCGAGTCGAAGAACATGATCTGCAAGACCGCTGAAGAGGTGACGGCGGCCATTCTCGAGGCCAGGGAAGCCGACGAGGAGATCCGGCGGCTCACCCGCAGTGGCGCCAGGTTCGAACATGCTCCTTATCGGGGGATGTCGCTCTAGGAGGCGGACAATGAAGCTGGCTTACAGGCGTTCCGACGTGCGAAAACTCGTGAACCTGGCTCTCAAGCATGGAGCCTCGGAGCGGGACAAGGCGAAGGCCAGGAAGGCGCTTCACAAGTACTGTAGACAAAAGAACCTGCACTTCTATTGTCTACAGCCGCTTCTCTTTATCGAAGAGAAGAAGCCGAGATTCCAGGGCCTCTACAAGAAGACGAAAGGCCAAATACTGGATCTCCTTCGCAAGGAGAAGCTCATCGTCTAGGAGGGAAAGATGACCGCAGAAGACGCGCTCAAGGCAGTGGAGGCCCTGACCGAGATCGTTCGAGACTTGGCCTCCGAATCGCCGCGCCATGTCCGGCATACCGAGGCGCTCAATGCCCTGCGGATGGGCTGCGAGGCGATCAGGCTCGGTTTCCGGCATTCTGGATTCGCTAAGGAGATCATCGAAAGGCCGTTGCCGCCGTCTCTTTCATTGGCGAAGCACTCTGGGCTGAGTCCGCTCTAGAACGGAGGGAACCATGATTCAGTGGTGGTGGCTGCTCATCGTCTCTGCCGTATTCGGCGGGCTCGGAGTCTACTTTGGGCTGCGCTGGACGATCGCGGCCTTCAAGACGGGGCTGACCGACGTGAACTCTCCCATCCGAAAGATGCTGGATGAGTACATCGATCTTGAGGCGCGCAAGGATGCCGAGGCATACGCCAAAGGGGCCGAGCTTTACGATGTAACGACGAAGTGCCTTCTTGGTTGCGGTCACGGGATCGCCGAGATGTTCAGGGAGACCAAGAGGAGGAAGATCGAACATGGTTAGGGTCTTCTGCGATCGGTGCGGGAAGGAGATCGTGGACGGGATCCAGAAGGTGCTCCAGTACTTCATCCCGACGAAATCGGGAGGGAGGGACGGAGTCCATCTATGTCCTGAGTGCAAAAAGAACCTGGAGGACTGGTTCGGCGACGGCCATAAGGGGTCGGTATGAGATGCATCGGCGCGGACTGTCCGGAGGAAGGGGATGATAACGCCGTCTGCTCGGACTTCAGGTGCAGGAACTACGT
>JBGPNZ010000001.1:0-60645 GCA_041487795.1 Nitrospiraceae bacterium | reverse complement strand
GCTGCCGCCAAGAACGATATGAAGACCTTCAAGGAAAGCTACCAGAAGGTTCTCGACAACATGCGCGCTCTGGCCAACTTCTCCCTTCGTGCCTTCCCGCCCACCAAGTCGAACCTGAAGCAGCTCGAAGGTGGAGACGACGATGATGACGAGGGCGTCGACGGCGGAGGCAGCATGAGCGAAGGCGGTGGAGACAAGACCTGCTTCTAAGTTTTGGTCCCCTCCGAGGGAGTTGAACCCACGTCACCTGTATGTGAGACAGGCATTCTACCGTTGAACTAGGAGGGGATGAGACCGGCTTAAACCGTCGGTTCCCAGAGCTGATAGTAGACCTGAACGCCAGTATCAGCGGCCCCGGCGTTCGACTTGATAGTGAAGGACGTTCCCACGACCCGGGCCGACTGATAGACCGACCCAGTCGGGGCGGCACCGCCATCCTGCACCGTCAGGTTGAACTTGGTCGTCGCCTTGACCCGGGTGTTCAGGACGACCGCCGTTCCCGTACCATCCAGGATCGCGGTTCCGGCCATCTTGTTGGCCGCCTCGCGGACGTAGAGGATGCCCTCGGAATCGACCTTGAACGTCTGCTTACGCCCGTTGATCGGGCCGGCGAGCGGGACGAGCTGAACCTCGAAGTCGGTGGCGATCCAGTTCTGTGCGGGAACCGATCCTCCCACCGGAATGGTGATCGATATCAACCCCGAAAGAGGGATGGAGACGTTGTCCCCGCAGACACCTACGGCAGTGGCCCGGAAGATCGAGTCGCCGTCCACGACGGCAGCAAGAGAACCAACGGTCAGGCCGCGCGACTTGAACGTGCTGATGCCGGGGATGCCGGCATTGGCCCCGTACTGGTTCTCGCGGATCTGCGCCCGATTCGCCACGGTCGAGGAATACTGGATCCCGGAATTGCTTCCGTGGAGCGCCACGCCGCCCTGGTTGATGAAGAGTTCGAATGTCCCCAGACCGCCGTTGGGGTTGCCCATCGCGATGATCGCGGCATTCCCAGTACCGAGCTGAAGAGTGCCAGCTGCGATAGCGGCGTCTATGGCCTGGGCAACCGCCACGAGGATGTCATTGGCGCCCGTCGTATTGCCAGCCGCCAGGACGGCTGCAAGAGTGGGAGTGGCCCCACCGCCGCCTCCCGTGACTGGGAAGATCACGACCGTCATGTCGACCTATTATACACAGGCCGACATTGTGAAAACAATGGTGCCCGATGAGGGACTCGAACCCACATCATCTCCGTGTAAAAGAGACGCTCTGCCTTTGAGCTAATCGGGCAAAAGGAGCCAGGCCACCGCTTCGAGGTTTTACCCTTTCAAAGGCGGCCTGGCCCTGGAGAGAGGGGGAAACAGATCTTGGTAGCGGACTACGGAGTCGAACCGTCCCGCCAGGCTTATGAGACCCAGCCAGGCCCACGCCTTAAGTCCGCAAGATTGGTAGCGGGGGCAGGATTCGCACCTGCGACCTCTTGGTTATGAGCCAAGCGAGCTGACTAGACTGCTCCACCCCGCGGTATATTATGCTCACCTGACGTCCTGTTACTGCGCGAACGCCAGGAAGGATACTTAGGTCGACCTACTTCTTGTTGCGCCTCCAGTAGTTCTCGACGAGCTGCTTGATCTTGGGCTCGTTGAGCTTCTTGTCGGCCGGCGACATCTTCTCGATGAAGAGCATGCCTTCGCAGTGCTCCGTCTCGTGCTGGAGCGCCTGTGCGCCCAGCCCCTGGTACTTCACGTCCCTGAGCTGCCCCGCGAGATCCTTGGACACCACGGTGGCTTCGGTGTAGCGCCTGATCGAAGCGAAGATGCCGGGGAAGGACAGACACCCTTCCACCATCATCTCTTCGTCGCCGCCGACCTCGACGATCCTCGGGTTGATGAACACCATCTCACCGCTCTTCTTCCTTTCGGGATCAAGGTTGAGAATGAAGAGCTGGGCGTTCCATCCCACTTGCGGCGCCGCGAGTCCGATCCCGTTTCCCGACTGGTACAGGATCTCGAACATCCGGACGACCTTCTCCTTGACCTCGTCATTGACTTCCTTCACTTCCCAGTTCCGCGCAACGAGGAGATCGTTGGGGAACTTGATCAGCCTGAGGGGGAGAAGATCCGAAGTCACGAGCGGCTCCTTATCTGACTCATATCTTACACCGCCCGTGACATGAGTCAAAGGCCCATCCTGGCGTTCGGGCGTCATTTCGCGGCCAGCTTCCGGATCTCGTCGAACGTCGTCGTCCGCGTGATCTTGCCGTTCAGATAGACCGTCTCGAGCAGGCTCTTGGCCTCCTCTTCGGCCGTGCACTGGTCTTTCGTGAAGTACCGACCGTCATCGTCCTTGAGAAGCGCGACCAGTCCCTTGTGGGACTTCTTCTTGTGGTCGGTGATCGGATCCTTGACCAGCTCCCGCATCTCCCCGTTCACCTCGGCGAACGTCGCCTTGATGGCATAACCCTGGTCGTCGCGGTTATGCTGCTGGAGGAGGATGCCGCCGCTTCCGATCACGAGATTGGAGGAAGCGTACTTCATATCCCTCATCATCTCGAGGGTGCGCTCGAAGCGCTCATAGAACATGCCATCCCCGTAGATCAGGCCGACCTTGGGGTTGAGCACGCGGTAGCCCTTCTTGTTCTTCTTGGAACCGAAATTCTTGTCCAGAAGACGCAGGGCCCCGAACCACTCGGGAGAACCCGTCTCGGCATCGCCGTCGCCGCAGATGATCTTGGGCGGATCGCCGCTGTCGGGGCGGAAGACGAACTTGCCGTCGCGGTCGAGGATACGGCTCTTGAGCTTCTCGGCGAAGTTCGTGAGCACGTTCCAGAGGTCGTAGGTGTCGGAGATCTGGCTGATGATCCCCGTGGGAACCAACTTGAGCATGTGTTCGAAAGCGTCGAACTCGCGCTCTTTCCCATACGCGCAGACCACGGAGTGCTCGCTGGCCGTCACGGACAGGCCGATCGGCTCGGAGCACCCGTAGGTGTCGATGATCATCTTGAGCGCGAGCACCGTGTCCGTGCCCAGGAAGTTGATCAGGTGCGCGCTGCCGGAGAGCATCGCGGTCTCGTCGCTGGAGCAGCCGCGGTAGCCGAAGTCGTGGACTTGGAAGGGACGGTGCCCATCGTCGTCACAGGTCTCATCGGCAAACCGCTTGCAAAGATCCTTCAGCTTCTTGCTGTAGGAAGCCACCGTGCAGGTGTTCCAGACCTTGAGCAGCAGGCTCTCGAAGAACCCGACCACCCAGTGGAATCCCGGAACCGTGCTCTCGAGCGTCATGAGCACGTTGCGGACGGGGATGATGGAGCCCTCGCGGACGGCCTTGATCTTGAGCGGGATGTAGCCGAGCTTGACCAGCGCGGAGAGCTTGTCCTTCACATCCTGGGAGGCATCGAAGCCGAGGATCCGCTTCCGATAGACGAGGAACTCGTCCATCATCTCCTGGGTCGGCTTCACCTCGAGCAGCTTGAGATAGTACTGGAGGCCGTAGAAGAGCGTGCTCGGCATCTTCTTGTCGGAACGCGCGAGCAGGTAGGAGTAAACTTTCGTCGTGCCGGGCGGGTACTGCTCCATATGTCCCATTTTGTAGACGTCGGTTCGTAGCATCACGTTTTCCATAGGCCCTCCTCAAGCGGAAAATCGTCAGGGTTTCTGACGAGAGAATTAGTCGTGTGAAGCGTGAGGCCGGCATCGGTCAGGACTTTCCGGCCCTTGCTGAACAGGCCGTGCGTGACGGCCAGATGCAGCTTCATGTTGGGGAACAGCTTCTTCGCCTCATCGGCAATCCCGATGAACGTGGCGCCGCCGTCGCAGATGTCGTCGATGATGAGCCCGACCGTCTTCTGGTCAGGCGGCACGTTGGAGGTCTTCTCGACGACCTCGACATCCAGGATCTTCCCCGTAGCCTGATCACGCTTCTTGTTGAAGACGATGATCGGATAGTCGTCGATGTACTGGTAGCGCTTCTTGGCGCCGGCATCCGGGAAGATCACGAAGTCGGGGTCGACTGCGCTCGTGACATCCGTGTGGAAGCCGATGGGTTCAATGTTCACGAAGTGATCGATCTTCTCCTTCGTGAACGCGACGTTGTGCACGTCGACGGCAAGCACTTCCTTGAACTGCATCCTGTTGATCAGTGCAGCGAAAGGGCGTAAGGCAAAAGTTTGCTCGTTGGAGATCTCCTTGTCCTGTCTTGCGTACGGCATGTACGGTATGACGAGACGTACGCCACCCTTGTTCAGGCAGGAGAGCTGGGCCACGTGCATGAGCTCTCCCTCGTGTTCGAACTTCCAGACGATGTCCCCGCCTTTGAGCTCGCCCGGAACCTTCCACACCTGGGATGTTCCATCCGGGAACATCAGCGGCGCGATCTTCTGACCGTTCCAGATCAGCATGGGACTCCTTTCTTCCTCAAAACATTTTCCTTTCCTTATCAACCTTGGAATGAGCACTGAGCACCAAGTACAGCAACATGAAGGGAAAGGCGATCATGAACGTGACCGCCATGACGGCTCCGTCGATGAGCCATCCGAGTAAGTTGGAAATCTTGTGCATGGGAGGCCTCAAGAAGTGAAGTTGGTGGGTCTGGAGGGATTCGAACCCACACGCCGTTAGGCGCCAGTTCCTAAGACTGGTGCGTCTGCCAGTTCCGCCACAGACCCATTAAAGTAAAGGATGGTAGGCCGGGAAGGATTTGCACCTTCAAACCCGGGATTTTAAGTCCCAGAGGTATGCTAGTTCCGCTCACCGGCCCAGGCACTACCCGATGTGCAGGATCCCGAGGATCCATAGAGTGAACTTGTACCCGAGCGTGAGGCCGATCCCGCCCACGAACCAGGACACGAGTCCCATGGGGAGGCCCTTCAGGGTGGTCTTGTTCTCAGCGTCCATGGATCACCTCCATGGAACCATTGTACCCTGCTGGTGGGCGCGAGGAGATTCGAACTCCTAAACACCCGGTTTTGAGCCGGGTAGGTCTACCAGTTGCCTCACGCGCCCGTTACGGGCAGCAGTATACCGTGGTGTTGGGAAGGTTGCCTGCGGTCACGAAGAAGTTCTCAATTTTGGAGGAGGTCGGGCCCGCAGCACCAGCCGCCGTGGAGGAAACCTGGACGCAGTTCGTGGGAAATCCGCCCACCAGTCCGAATCCAGTCCCACTGAAAGCGATCGGGATGGACACATTGTCAATGAAGAGTACCGGAACATTGAGAGCACTGACCGTCACGTCCACCTTATGGGTCGCTCCGCTCACCGGTGTCCATGTCCCGGTGTATCCATCCGCAGAGTTGTTGAGACCGCAGGCGACCTCGGCAAACCCCGTGTCATCGAGAAAAATCTCCACGAATGCGGTGGCGCCCGTGGTCACGATGAAGTGATCGTAGAACCGCCCCGCCCCAGTGACCAGCGGGTACTCCGTAAACTTGAACTGAATGGTGAGGTTCAGGGCCGACAAGAGCGGAGGAACGAACTGTTTCTGTGCGCCAGGCGCATTGTTGATCGCGATCGTATCAAAGCTCATGAGGCCGGGCGTGAACGTGATGTTGCCGCCTTTGGGCCCGAAAGGCTGGGAGAACGTCCAACCCTGGACGGGGCCAGGCGATCCCGTGTTGATGAGGCCCGGAGTGCCGCCGAAGCAGTCGGAGAAGATAGTGGCCGTAGTGCAAGAGGTCAGCGCGCTGGTGGGGAGAGGCCTCGGCCTTGCCCGATAGCACCTGCCTGCGGTGTTACATGACATCTACTAGATCATACGCGCCTGGAACTGCTTTTTCCAATGCCAAATGATCTGATGCCCTTGCGCCTTTTCTTCCTAGTCCTGATCTTGCCCAGCGACTTCTCGAAGGACGAAAACGAATGGAACTTGGAGATGAGTTGGAACGTCCACTTGAGAACCTTGCCTTCCCGCTCGGCCTTCTTGAGAAGCCGGGCAAGTTTCGCCATCTCATTCAGCCCGGGATCAAGCTGGACGAACTGGATTCCCCAGTTCTCATGATCAGGCCCAAAGACGGGCGGAAACTTGATGTGAACCCAGTAGGGCTCCTTGTCGGGATGGATCCGCATAAGGTACCTCAAAGAGAATATTGGTGGGTGCGGGGGGACTTGCACCCCCACAGGCCTGCTTAAGAGGCAGGTGTTCTGCTACTCGAACTCCGCACCCATGGTGCCCCCGGGAGGACTCGAACCTCCACTCCCCGGGTAAAAGCCGGGTTATCTGCCAATTGATCTACGGAGGCATGAGCTGTTTGCCATCGCGTTTCATACGCGACCTCCTTTCAGTTCTGCTCTGATCTCAGCCCTGATCTTCATCAGGATCTTGCCCAAGTGATTCTCACCTTCACCTTTACAAACGCCCCAAAAAATGTCGCCCCACCAGTTCCCTTCGACGAGCTCCTCGTCTCCCGTGTCCAGAAGCTGCTGTCTGAGTTCCGCGTCCTGGAACTTGATCCGTACGAAGTCTTCCATCACCGAGATCCGAATCTCGTTCCAGTCGGGGCGGCACTTGATGCCGTTCTTGCCGCCACGCGCCTTGGCCGTCTTCGCATCGGGCGCCGACATGACAAACTCCCGATCCTTGTCGTTCGTCGCCTTGGCGGCCTGGAAGTAATGCTCGTTGCTTGGATACGGGACGTGGTAGAAGTTCGACAGGAAGAAGTACTTGCCCCTGAATTCGTTGATCATGTGGCCTCGCTGATGAAAGCGACCCTCCGGATGACGTGGTGGGCCTTGCCACGCTGGCCGAATCCGAAACCACTGAAGAAGAACTGAATCCTGCACTTATGACAGCATTTCGCCCCACGCTCGCCGGCCACCATCTCGAGATCACCGGCACAGCTGGTACAGTGCTTCGTGCAGTACTCCCCGCGGCAATTCGAGCAGATCCTGATTCCGGTCTTCCGGTCGTCCTTCTCGTATCCGATGATCTCGATCGCCCGCTTGGTGCCGGCGAAGCGAAGCAGCTTGTAAAGGATTGCCGTCCAGGCGTCGATCGGGATCGTGTTCTTGCTCTTCTTGAGCGCTCGGACAGTCGCCAGCCAGTGGACGTAGTTATCCAGCTCCATGAGCTTGTCCACGAACCCCTTCTCCGAGAGGACTGCCTTTTTTCGGGACATTAAGTTTCTCCTTGAGTACAGGCTTAAGATCGTCCGCAGTCTCACGGACGATGCAAGGAACGATCTGGCAGCGCCTGGAGTAGACCATCTTGCGGTCATCCCATTTCCACACGCTCCAGCCGTGCTGGCCAGATCTCGTGAACCTACAGTGCGTTCTGGACATCCACCCTCCCAAATTGGTAGCCCGCCGGGGAGTCGCACCCCGTTCTTCTGGGTGAAAACCAGAGATCCTAACTCGTAGACGAGCGGGCCATGGTACTCCCGATGGGAGTCGAACCCACGTTTCCAGATTGAGAATCTGGGAGCCTGCCATTAGCTGACGGGAGCAGGAACTAGAGGAGCATATACTCCTCTCCAATGACTTTAAAGATGACGCGCCCCAATGCGCCGGCGTACTCCGCCAGGCGCTCCTTGACAGGGTGGACGACGCAGCCCTCACGGACGTTCTTGGCGAAGGTGCTATTCCCGTTGGCGAGCTTGGTCAGATCCTTCGACCAGGCGCCGCGGTAGAGGATCGGGACAAGGTCGAGACCGAGCTCAGCAGCATTCGATACCACCTCGTCCCAGTCGAGGAAGGCTCCGTCTGCGAGCCTGACCATGTCGAAGACCCTGAAGCCGTGATGGCCGCCAGGCATATCGTACTTAATGTCCTGGTTCGACCCGAAGACCTCGCCGTAGACCGCGATCCCGGGAATGGCCTTCAGCTTGTCATCGAGCTGGTTCTGCCGGGCCGCCTTCCAGAAGAGGTTCTGGTAGAGACCCTTGGGATCATCGGCTCTCTTCATGCTCGTCCGGGATCCAGCCCAGAAGCGATCCTGGTGCCAAGCGTAACGGGCATTGCAGCCGTGGATCTTCTCAGTGATCACGACCTCCTCGCCTTCCTGGAGCACGTCCGCCCAGCGCCTGTAGCCGGCGATGTCCGTATAGTGCGGAAAGTTGAAGGGGCAGTGCTCGTTGTCCCCACCGACCGTGAACTCCGGCGGCTCCCATTTCGTGATCCCAAGTTCCACCTGGACATCCCTGCCGACCACCCAGGTCGGAATGGGTGCCTTGATGAGGAGTCCCATGCTGAAGATCCCACGGTATTTGCGGGCCTTGATCCGCGGATGGCCTTCCAGGAATTTGAACTCCGGCAGATCGGTCGGCACGATCGAATCGATCGGGATGTAAACGCCCAGGTCGCCTTCCACGATCTGCCCGAGCTTGATCGTGGTCGGGTACTCGTAGACTTTGGTGAGGCCCAGGGTGTCGGCGTTCGGGTGCTTGATAATGGGCCCCACACGAACGACTTCGATGATGAACTCGGTCATTCTTTTACCTTTCCTTTTTTCGGGACAGCGAGCCTCTTCGCCAGGCCCATGGCGTCGCCGCCCGAGAGCGCGGCGCCGAGGATCAACTGCGTGTTATGCGGACTGGATACTTCTCCTCTAAGAGCGTTGGCAAGCATCTTGTTCTGCTCGCGAAGCTCTTCGTTCTCTCTTTGAAGTTGCGCGCAGACCAGGCAACCACTTCCCATGACGCGATCCTTAAAGTTGGTACCCTCGGAAGGATTTGCACCTTCGACTTCCCAGGTAGAAACTGGGCACTCTATCTAGTTGAGTTACGAGGGCGTGATATATAATTAGTCCATGAATTTTGACACGACGCGACTGGCCTTAGTCGATACGGTCGGGAACAACCTGATCATCCGCGGCCCTGAGCCGCTCTATGGCGACAACAAGCAGTTCCCCGTCGACCAGATCTCCAGTGCTCTCAAGATCTATCTCGACCAGTACTTCATCCGGGATATCTGTCTCATCGACAACCAGGGTGAAGCCTGGGCCTTCTATCCCGAGCTCGCCGCCTTCCACGTCCCGTCGTCGGCTTACCCGTCGACCTACTGGCCGCCCTATCTCCAGCAGAGCTGGCACCCGCCCGTCTGCCTCGGCAAGGGCGTTCAGGCCGGCGCCAAGATCATTCCCGGCTGCATGACCTGGTGGCCGATCGAAGGCTTCCCGAAGGCCGAGAGCCCGACGGTGTACCTCACGTCGCCTGGATGGGACTTCTCGGGCGTGGTGGACTACGTGATCTCGTCGTCCAAGAGCCCGACCAAGACCGCCGTCTACTTCCACTGCATGCTGGGCGCGGATCGGACGGGCGCCCTCCACGCGGGCTACCTGATGAAGGCCCGCGGCGCAAGCATCGCCCAGGCTACGACGATCACGAGTACGGCCACGTCCGCGGGCGCTCCTGCGCCTGACTACATCAACCTCATCAACGCCTACGGAGCGAGCCTGGGACTCAAGAAGTAAGAATGGCTCCGGGGACAGGAGTCGAACCTGCGAGGCCCTTTTGGGGCGACGGATTAACAATCCGTTACAACCAACCGACAGTTGTCTCCCCGGAATGAAGTATGGAGCTAGGGACGGGTTCTGCCCCCGCAACCTCCCCGTTACGAACGGGGTGCTCTGCTAATTGAGCTACCCTAGCAAATCTTTGGAGGGCGCGACTGGATTCGCACCAGCACATAGTGGTTTTGCAGACCACCGCGTTACTCTTTCGCCACGCGCCCCTAGATCAAGCGCCGTCCGCTGGTATTGACCAGGGCCCAAGCTCTACAGGCTTTATATCTTCGACGAGTGCCGGGCGCCCAGCCCAGTCTCCGCCACGCTTCTTGCTTTGAGCCCTCTTCCTGGAAGACTCGCGTTGCTTCAAAGCACACGCATTGCAATAAGCCGCGTAAGGGCCGTCACGTCGCTTTCCACATCTCTGACAGAGACCGGCCTCAAGGCGCTTTTTTTGGAACGCTCGTGTAGAGCTCCTATGTCCCTGACGGTACGAATCACTTTGTTGTTGGTACCATGTAGGCTGCTCGACCGTTTCCATCTCACGAGTTTCGATCGCGTCTCCCGCCGACTCGGATGCTTGCAACTGAAGTATAATGGGAGCCTGCGTCGATTCAATCTGGCTCATTGGTTCTTCAGCAACCTCTTCGATGAATTCCTCAAGACAGTTCTGGCATTCGACCCCTTTAAGAGTGTCAGTGAGTTTCCAACTCCGACACCTCGGGCACCTATCCATATCATTTTCTCCGACAAAAAAGGTGGGCGCCATCTTGGGCTACTCGGCCTTGGGCTTGGGTTTGAAAGGTTTACAGCACTCGGGTATTCCGATCCGTCCTTCATGGACGGCCTTCACTCTCGCGAGGACTTGCTCATGGCCATCCTCAGCCGCCTCACGTGAGGTGTACTTATCCTCATGGCCATCCATGGCGCCTCCCAGAACGCCCGTCCCGTAGAGATAGACGATCTCCTTGCATTCCTCCCCTTCACCCTCGCTCTTAAAGTCGATGTCGGCAAGGCTGAGAAACACCGTGACCACGCGGATGTCCGCGCCTTCGATCTGCGATCGCTTCACGTCCCTGTCGGGATGAGTTTCGATCCAGTCCGCCCAGGCCATCAGACCCACCCCTTTCGGGAGGCCATTCTCAAGAATGTAATGACGGTATTTCATGGATGCTCCTAATAATGATGGCGGAGAGCGCGGGAGTCGAACCCGCCGCCCGTCTTAGGGGCCCGTGTTTAGCAAACACGTTCGGCTAACCGATATCCGACTGCTCTCCAGATGATTTTCCAGGAACAAGATCAAAGACTTGTGACCTACGGCAGAGCGGGCAGTGTGCGAAGAACTCGGTACCGATCAGCTTCCTGAAGTCCCCCATCGGATCCCGATGATCTCTATGCTTCGGAGGATCGTAGAAGACGGTTCGACAGACCTCGCAAAAGGCGAGCACGGCTCAAGTGTAGCAGAATGGCGGAGGCGGCAGGTGCTGCCCCTGCAACGCCATTTCTAGCGGCACGCTTTCCAAGCGTGTGCGGCTACCTACTATCCGCCTCGCCTCCGTAAGCCTGTCACCTCAAATTATGGCGGAGACGGGAGGAGTTGCACCTCCGAACCCCTTTCGAGGCCAGCCGCTTTCAAGGCGGTATAGCACGCTGACTGCCTTCGTCTCCGTGTGGTACACTAATACTAGTTTCCCTCTCCCGCACCTGGGTTCTCCCTTTCGGGAAGCCTGGGTGTGATTTTTTATGGCGGAAGGTAGAGGAGTCGAACCTCCAAGACCCCTTTCGGAGCCTGTCCCGTTTCGAGCGGGGTGGGCCTGCCTGTGCCCGAACCTTCCATGGTACCAGTCCGCGGTTCTGCCCCGCGATTTCATCCTTATGAGGGATGCGTCCTACTATTGGACGAGACTGGCAAGTATAATGCTCCGCCTTGGGTTCATTTCGAACCCACCGATCCCTCATCGGGCCACGCCTGTCGCGTGGCTTTTTTATACCCTCAAGAAGACCTTCCAGGCCGCCTCCTCGATATACCGCGGCAGATCGATCATCAGGATCGGAATGAGACACAATGGGCATGTCGGGCCTGTGCAAGGGATCGTATTCATAGTTCCTCAAAAAGATTGGTGGGGCCAGGAGGATTTTCACCTCCACGGATTGGGACGGTGCACCGCCCCGCACCAGCCTCTGTTCAAAGAGGCCGCGTCTGAGAGTTGCGCCACAGCCCCGAATATTGGAGCCGCCTACCGGACTTGCACCGATGTCTCCCAGGTACAGACTGGGGGTCCTGGCTGCTGGACGAAGGCGGCGTGAAGGATTTTTTGGGCCGGGCAGCTTCGCACGTCCTTACCAGTCGGTTTGACCTCAGGCAGACTACGTGGGTGTTCCCAGACCCTAGCATCAGTTTTTTAGTAGTCGACCTCGTCTTCGGGATCAACATCGACATCATCCTCCCCGCAGCCGCAGGGGATGCCGTGTTCGCCACAGATCGGGCAGGAGCTCATAGAAACCTCCGAATGGAGCCGATGGCGGGAGTCGAACCCGCGCTCCGGTCTTACCAAGACCGTGGACTGCCGTTATCCTACACCGGCATGCATAAGTGGAACCTTGGCCAAAGCCGTACACCCCGGTGGCGCACACCACCAGTGCGCGCAGCCCAGGCCAAGGTCTCCAGGGTTAAGGGTGAATGAATTATAACATGCGTTTGACAAAGTAGATGGCTGCCACGATCGCCGCGGCGACCCAGATCCAGCAGCCCAGCGGCATCCTCACGGTCATCCCGAAAGGACTGTAGGCCTTGTCCTTCTTCTCGAACGCACGCCTTTCCTTTTCCATCTCCTCGCGGCGACGGATCTGGGACTTGTAGTCCTTGTACTCATGCTTGTCCATAGGTCACCAAAAAATGGTGGGCACGGCTGGAATCGAACCAGCTATTCCTGCATGTCGAGCAGGCGGTTTACCAGTAACCTACGCGCCCATGGTCGGGGTGAGTGGATTTGAACCACCGATCTCCTGTCCCCCAGACAGGCGGGTACTCCGGGCTTCCCTACACCCCGTTATGAAAAGTCTCCTGTTTCCATTCCCCTGAGAAGATCCCTGACCTTCTGGTACCCCAGATCGGTCTTCACGAGATCCCGCGGACTGTCGTGCAGCATCGGGTGCCAGGTCTCCCAGAAGATCCCATGATCGTCCTTCTTGATCAGACGGTCGAGAACCTTCTGGATCCTCTTGATTCGCATCACTCTAGTCATTGGAGCAACTCGGAGTATTCCCAATACCGAAGCATGCAATGACGAGAAGCACCGGCCAGCAGATCGAGAGGAGGAAGATGACCGTGAGAAGCCGCAATGGAAACTCCTTGTCCCTGATCGCCTCGCTCACGCCCAGGATGCCCATGAAAACACTGACGACAGCAATGCCGCAGAAGTACGTGATAAGAAGATCTTCCATGAGTTTTCCCTAAAGAAGGTCAGGCTTCCAGTGCTCCGTTTTCTTGCCGCAGACCGCGCACTGGATCGGCTTCTTGAGCACGGTGCTGTAGAACCAGTGATGCTTCCCGAAGAAGCATATCGGGCGGGAGACCCACCTGAGCCCCTGCTTCAAGCGCCAGGACTGCTTGATGTACGGCATACTCTACCTATTCTACAACGAAGATTGGGGTGACCAACGGGTGCTGCCCCCGTACTTCCTCCTTCACAGAGAGGTGTGCAGTGCTGCTACACTATGGCCACCGTATGGTGCGCCGGGAGGGACTCGAACTCTCATTCCGCGCTTATCGAGCGCGTGTCCTACCAGTTGGACGACCAGCGCAAATGATGGAGCGGATAGCGGGATTTGAACCCGCGCTTGAACCATGGCAAGGTTCCGTGCTGCCAAGCTACACCATATCCGCATTTAAGTAACCTTGAGGTACCTCTTCACGAAAGTTTTGTAAGTAGTGGGCGTGCACTCGACATCGACCGACGGACTGTCAACGTTTGATGTATCTTCGAGAAGCTCAAGCGCTGTCGCAAGGGCGACTGCCTCCGTTGAATCCATCCGGACTCTCCACACGTGCTGGTTGGGCCCGTCATCGCCTCGGGTCATCCAGGAGACGATGTAATTCTTCTTGGGAGTTTTCATTTTAGTCTCCGTAAGTGTGGTTGCCAGGGGGAGAGTCGAACTCCCAGCCACCCGCTTCAAAGGCGGAGCTCCGATACCAATACAGAGTGCCTGGCAGTGAATGTGGTTATCGGGTCATGAGGCCCAGATGAACTGAAGAATGCAGTCGGCGGTTCACGACCGGCCAGTCGACGTTCTTGAAAAAGGCCTCGATATAGGCCGGCTTGTCCAGACGGTAGTCCGTCCACCAAGCGTGCTCGTAGCAGTCGAGCACCAAAATCGGCCAGGACTGCTCCACGTATCCCTGGGAATGTTCCTGCATCGTGAAGGTGAAGATCTCGCCCGTGGGAAGATCGACCCCGAGGATGGCCCATCCATGCGCTCCCGCTGCCATGAGCGCCAGTTTTGGGATGAGCAGCTTGTGCATGGATCCCAGAACCTCGTTCGCGCTGCCCTTGCCTCCAGGCGTCAGATTCCCGAAGTAGAGCTCATGGAGACGGATCGCATTCCTCAGGAAGCCGTCCTCCCTGGCCAGTCGGGCGACCGTGAACTTGTCGCCCGCCTTGAGGGCCGCGGAGAGAAGGCTTTCAAGCTTCCCGAACCGATCGATGTACCCGAGGTAGATCTTGTAGTGATCCGAGATCAGATCCTCGGAGAACCCCTTGAGGCTCTTGTAAGGGAGCTTCATGGGCTTATGCATGTGGCCAGTCTACCACGCTGGCCGCATGAAGTGAAGAGTGGTGGGCGTGTGAGGACTCGCACCCCTTAGCCGCATTGGCACCTGGGTTACAGCCAGGTCACAGATCCTACTCTGGAGCACGCCCGAATGATGGTGGATCTGAAGGGAGTCGAACCCTCACTTCCGCTTTGCAAGAGCGGCGTCTTCCCGTTTGACCACAGACCCATATGGTGGATCTTGGCGGTTATGCTCCGCCGTCTCCCGATTGCGAACCGGGTGCTCTCCTGATTGAGCTAAAGACCCAAAAGGGCCTCCCGTGGGAGGCCAATGTACAAGCCACGCAAAAATGCGGGCTAAATTTGGTGGAAGCAAGGGGAGTTGAACCCCTATTTCCTGAATGCCATTCAGGTGTCCTACCGGTTGGACGATGCCCCCTAGATGTTGATGTTCACCCGCTTGTCGAATTTTTTCGCATCGCACTGTTGCGGGTCGAGCGGCAGCCAGCAGACGCCGGCGGGATACCAGACCTCTACGTAGACGTGATGGAATTCCTGCATACTGAGCTGCTTGACCACCTTGAACCTGACTTTGCATCCCGCGCTCTGGAGACGATTGGCCAGAAAGACCGATACGTTATCTGAGTCCATCGGTTGAGGCGGGAAGTCTCCGCCATATCGCCTCTTCCCCTTAGCGGCCCTGATCATGGCCTTGATCGTATACCTGAGCCCTTCGAGCATTGGATCCTCCTAGATAAGCTCTTCCTCCAGCTTCTTGATCTCATCCCTGATCACCGCGGCCTGCTCGTAGTCCTCCCCGTCGACGGCTCTCTTCAGCCTCACGTGGCATTGCTCAAGCCTTTTCTCGAGGGACTCCCGCGTGATCTTGACTCCTTTGGGCAGAGCCTTGGGAACCTTGCCCGTGTGGGCGGTCGCACCATGGATCCCCTTAAGCTCCTTTTCGAGAATGTCCTTCCAGATCTCGTAGTCCCGCGCGCACCCGATCCGATGCGTCTTTCGGATCATGGCGAGAGTGAACCCGCAATCGGGGCACCTTCGGAGGGCCTTGTCGTTCATCGGCGCCTCGTCAACTTCCTGCGGAGCCTGCTGGGACGGCTGCGGCTGGGTCGCACCCGGGCTGAAGGCCTTAGGCGCCCCGACGTCCATCAAGTAGAGGTTTCCGCTCGACATGCACGGCGAGCAGAAGTGATACTCGTTGGGCTGGTTGTTCTTGAGGACGGTCACGTGCTGGGTCGCCTGCCTCTTCCCGCACTTCTGACAGTTCATAGTCCCCCCAAATTAGGCGATGATGGCGAAGAATGGGAGCCCCTTCTTTAGCCGGAACTACATCAGATTACCCCGGTAACCATCATCACAGTTTTATGGTGCCGCCTACGGGTACTGCCCCCGTTCCTCCGGCTTTTCAGACCAGCGTGCAACTTCTACACCAAAGCGGCATTAATGCTTCTTACGGTTATCGACTTCCGGCATCGTAAGCGATGACCAGTGATGAACGGCATATGAGCCTTCGAAGGTTTCCCCTTTCCTGTTCAGCTCATGCCAGAGGTACGGATAAAAATACCACCTGGGGAAAAAGCGTATTTCGGAATGACGCTGGGCAACCCTCGTGAAGTAGGACGGCCCGCAGTTGAAGGGATGCTTCTCATCAAAGACTTCGGGGATGTGTTCCACGACGTCTTCCAGGAAAGGCGACCCAGGAACGGATCCGAAGAGCGCGTTGTTGATCGCTCCTTCCGCCGACGGTTCATCCAACTGGTACGCACAGAAGACGTCCATATCCTTGATGATCGGTTCGATCGGCCGGAGACACTCGAAGTCAGTATCGATGTAGACCCCTCCTTCCCGGAGGATGATCTCATATCGGTAGATGTTCGCCTCGTGACGGTACTTCCAGCACCGTTTGATGAGCTCGGGATACCGACTGGTGATGTTCTCTTCCGTCCAGAGCTTCATCGTCCAGCCGGGGTTGAGCTTCGTCCACGTCTCCCCGCACCTGGCGTGTTCTTCGGGCATCGATCCGCCCAACCAGATCCGATGGAAGACTTTCGGGATTACCATGGGGCTCTTTCCTGCCAGCAGGTTTTACAGAAGATCGGTCTGAACGCCCTGAATCTGACCACCTTCCAAACTTTCTTCAATATGGGGACGAGCCCAAAAACACCTCCGACACTTCTTCACAAAGCTTCTCGGCACAGTTCCTCCGTAATTTTACAGGAGTCGCCCGCCCTTGGGCCGACGACTCCAGATCTCCTTCCACGCATGGTGGATGAGGCTTCAGTTGTTCGACAAGTGAATCGGGCACCAGTATTCCCAGAAGAGCTCCTTGAACAGACCCAGGTATGGATCCATTCTACCACCTCCAAGATTGGTTCCCAGAGTAGGGTTCGAACCTACGTTCGCGGATCCAGAGTCCGCTGTCCTACCAGTTAGACGATCTGGGAATGGCGATCCCTACGGGAGTCGAACCCGTCCTAACACCGTGACAGGGTGTCGTGCGTCCGCCACACTCAGGGACCGAGAAATTGTATAATACTTCATGCCTCCAACATCGATTGCCGTCCTGGTCTCGAAGCCTGCGCCCGAGCCCGAGGAGGAAGTCTTCGTGGAAGACGAGGATGTTCCTCTTATCGTGATCGACGCTGGGGCGCCCTCCGACGTTCCGCCTCCCGTTCCTCCTGGCTCTTGAGCGACCCGATCAGCCAGGTGGCATGAGTCCTTTCCCGCCTGGGTACCTCACGCCGGCCGCCCGTCAGACGCTCCATGATCCGATCGGCAGCGTGGTTCATGTCCGCATAGACCTCGTCGGGCTTCGTTTCGAAGGCAGTAGGGTTGCTGTCCTTCCAGAGTCCGAAGCCATGGCGCGGCTTCCAGACATAGGTCACCATCTGCAAGCCCAGCTTCAGATCCACCCACCAGTTGCCTCCGCGGTTCTTGGGTGCGTCGATGGAGATCTTGAGGTTCGGGTACTTCGTGAAGAGGATACGGTTCAAGCGCTCGACTGTGTTCATTAATACTCCTAAGAAGAATGGCAGGACAGGGAGGAATTGCACCCCCGACTGTGGATTTGGAGGCCACCGTGATACTGACTTCACCACTGTCCTATGGAGCGGGCGACGGGAATTGAACCCGTGCTTCAACGTTGGGAACGTCGCGTGCTACCAGGCTACACCACGCCCGCGTAAATCAGGCCGACGAGAATCGCGCCTACGGGGGTCAGACAAAGCTAGGGAAAGTCAAATGACCTCCCACGCCTTGCCGTCTCTTCGCATTAGAAGTACCCGTCTGCATCACTGCGTCGACCAAGGTTTAATGCCGATGAGAACATCGTCCAGAGAGTTGTTAGTCGTGCTACCGTTACACCAAACGGCTTTCGCCGCTGCGGAATCGAACCGCTCCTCCTGCTTATCAGGCAGATGAACCTCTAGACCTCACTGCATCGGCAAATATTGGAGCGCCCGCCCGGATTTCCACCAGACATACAGGGAAGGACTCCCTGCGCCATTTTGAGGCTGACAGCGCCTGGAGCGGCCGACGGGACTCGAACCCGTAATATCCACCTTGGAAGGGTGGCGCCTTACCAATTAGGCTACGGCCGCGAGAGGAAGGGCCACGCAGGCCCTCCCGAGGGTATTCCCAGGCCATTGCGGCCCAGGATAGTTACTGCTTGGGAGTGTTGTAGAGGCCGGCCATCTTGGCCGCGAACCAGAGGATCCCTTCCGACCACCCACCCAGGATGTAGGTGCGGTCGTAGAACTCGGGAACGATGGTGTCCTGGTGCCCAGCGATCTGGACGAGGTACACCATGACCTTGGGGTTGACCTTGCTGCGGTACGCGTTGATCAGCTTGGGCACGTCGATGTACTGGTGTCCCGCGCCGAACCCACCCCAGACGTAGTCCTTGTAGGACGCTCCATCCAGGCCGTAGAGGCCGCCGTGACCCGCCTGCATGTCGCTGTACACGAAGACGTGATCCCAGTGCTCCTTGTCCTTGATCGCCTTGTCCCAGAAGAGCCAGATGCCGTTCTCGGTGCCGCCGGCGTCCTTGGCACCGAGCGCATCGGCCTGCTCGACCATCTGGAAGACCGAGGCCTTCTTGGGAACGGACATCACGCGGAGCTCGTCGCCGAAGACGCCGAGATAGCCCTCTTCGGCCCGCATGCCCGTGATGATGCCCGTCAGGTTTCCGATCGAAGACACCTGCATCTTCCCCATGGAAGACGTGGTCGCTCCCTTCGCGGAGCCCGAGTTGTCGCAGAGCGACATGACCCGCCCCTTGAAGGCCGGAAGGTTGCCCATCGACTCGAACAGGCAGTCGTTCAGCCCGTCGAGCTGAGCCGGTGAAGCACCTTCCTTGACCGCCTGGTACGCGCTGTAGTAGCGGAAGGGGAGCTGCTTGCCTTCCGCGGCGCCCTTCAGGAACTTCTCCGCGTAGATCTTGTAGTCCACGCCGGCCTCGTTCAGGTTGCGGAGGTTCTTCACGATCGCCATGTGGCCCATGATGTCGAGAGCCTTCTCCCAGGCGACCTTCTTGTCGTTCTTGCCGTTGGCGGACAGGATCGCTTCCCAGGTCTCGGTGTTCTTCAGCTCACCCTTGACGAGCTTCGAGACCACGTCGCTCTTGGGATGGACGAGGTTGACCACGTCGACCAGCTTGACCTCACGGTTCTCCATGCGGTACTTGGCCATGTGGTATTCCGAAGTCGCCTCCAGAACCTTGCCCCAGACCGTCTTGAGAGCGTTGGGGATGGGAGCATCCTTGCCGTACTTCGAGATCTGATAGGCCAGTCCCGTGCAGGGTTCGTCCAGGCGCTTCACGATCTCGGCTCCGTACTTCTGGACAAGGCCCGAACCCTTGGCCTTCTTGTGGTTGGCCGCGCGAACCAGGATCACCTGGGGAGCCGTCCGCATGTGATCTTCGTTCCGGAGCCTGACGGCCTCTTCCAGAGTCTTCTCGATCGAGAAGTCGAGGGCGCCGTCGATGGCCTTCTCCATGAGGCTGGCCGGCGACATGCCGCGCCACTCTTCGGGATCCATGGCGTGAAGGGTGTCGCGGAGATGCTTGAGCTGGTCGCCCTGGAGCCTGTAGCCCGCCTCGTACCGCTTGACGACCTTGTCCTCGGCATCCTTGTGGTAGTACATCGGCTCCCCGAAGAACGAGCTCGATGCCGCGATGCGGAGCCTCAGGATGGGATCGTTGATGTCGTACGACGGGCCTCCCATCCAGTTCGCGTGAGCCTCGGCCCTCACGCCCTGGGCCTTCTTGTTGACCGTGGCCATAATGGCCTCCTTTAAGATTAAGCCGACGAGAACAATGCTTACGGGGTTGTCTTCCCTATGAAGTACCCGTTCGCTTCACTGCGTCGGCAAGATTTGAAAAGTCGGCGAGAACATTCAGACCAGGTTCTTATATCCGAAGTATCCCAGTCCCTCACTGCGCCGACAAATGTGAGTTTTTGAATGCCAGCGAGAACGTAACGTCCGAGGGGTATCTCCTTAACATGAAGTACCTCGGACTCTCACTGCGCTGGCAAGATTAATGCCGATGAGAACATTGCTTACGGGGGATCGGGCCCTTGCGGGCCGTCTCTTCATAGGTAGTGAAGTACCCGTTCGCCTCACTGCATCGGCAAGCTTTTCCTATTGCTTCTTGCGGCCTCCGAAGTTTACGCCAGGTTCGGGAGGCTCGTCTCCGATCGAGTACCTCGCAGTCTCGAAGTACTCATCGTCTCCGTACTTGATGTGCCAGTTCTGACGGCACTTCTTGCACAGGCCCCTTCCATCCACGACCGCCGCAGGAAACTCGTCGAGTTCCGTGCTGCACATATCGCAGATGGGATCAGCGACTTGAAACGTCCATATGGGCCACCACTCGATGGTCATGACGTTCATGTGATCTCCTGGACTGGATAATGCCGACGAGAATTGCAGCTACGGTTTTTTCAAGTCAGAAGTATCCGTAACATCACTGCGTCGGCAAGTTTCACTATCCAGCTCTGTTGTGAGTCCGTCCGGCCCGCTCGGCCTCCTCGATCACGGACCGCATGGTATCGTATCCAATGTCTGCCAGGAGAACCTTGACTCCGTGGTAGACGATCGGCTCTCCACGAACCAGCTTGTCGAAGTCGACGGTCGCCAAGACCAACTGGATCTCCTTATCCTTTTCATGACCATTCCCGTGATCATGACCCTTTCCGTTCCCATTCCCGTTGGCGGGGAGCGGAACAATGGCCTTGAAGGGTTGAGGGGGCGGGGGTGCCGCAGGTGCGGCGGGAAGGGGTCGAGCTACCATCGTGGGTGGCCCCTCTGCCTTCCGCTTTGCCCGACAGGGCTTGCACCTCTTGGGGTATGCGAACCCCTCCCTCGTTTTGATAAGCAGATCGAACCGCGCCTTCTCCCCCTCGCTCAGCATGAACTTAGTACCACAGTCCACACAGACGAGAGTCTCCATGCGAAACGCCTCCAATTGATGGGATATATTCTAATGCAGTCTAACACTTGTGGCTAGACCGCTAAAGCAATAGAATGCTGGAGGGAAGTGGGGGCCAGACCTTCCCGGCCCGGCCCCCACTGTTGTGTTGCCGTTTCCGTTCTAACCCGATTGTCAGTGCAGCGTCTTGACCACGCTGCGGCTACTCTATCCGACCCCGACTGATCGTCGATGGGTCGGACGGAGGACTAAAAGAAAAGCCCCCGCGTTCTTTCGAGCGCGGGGGCTTTTTGTTCCTTCGTTTCTGGGTTACTTCTGGGTCACCCCCGCGCTCTTTCGATCCGCTCGATTATGGAGGCTGGTACCTCCAATAAACGAGCAGGCCGACGTGGGCAGATATGGACTCTGCGACCACATCGGTCGTTCGGACTTCCTGGGTTGTGTGCGGGATGATCTCACGGAAAGCTCGGCTCCTTTAACCTTCTTTAACAACTCTAACGACGCAAAGGTTCAGTGTCAAGCAAAAAATTAATAATTTGATCTGCTTGCGATCGCACCAGCCTCGTTAAGTGACAGCACTCGAGTGCCGTCTTCGCTCACGACCGGGCGGAACCCGCCGAGCTTTGTCCCCTTCCGAGTCAGCGCATTCCACTTGGTAAGGATGCCCCAACCCCGTGCTTTGATGGCCTCAGGGACGACCGACTCGCTGCACGTGATCTCTCCCGTAAAGGGAGAGATCCAGAACCTGTCGAAGAGCATCCGTGCGGGCGTCCTTGACCGCGGATAGTAGTCCCCGAAGCAGATGGTTCCAGGACGTCGGTTTCTTCCCGCAGATGTATTTGGAAGAGGGGCCATGCGCAAGCCCTTTTGATCCACGGTCTTCAGCTGCTCTTCCGCGAAGAAGATGCAAGCACGGACGAACGTGGTTCCGTACACCGCCAGCAAATACACCCACGGCGTCCAGATCCGGTACACCTTCGTCGCGGATGCTCCCCTCCCCCATGCACGGAAGAGGATCGTCCGACGCTTGGGTTGATCCTCAACGACATCGATCTCGTAATAACCGACCTTGAACGAGAACTTCAACGAACGCTTGGATCGGGTCTCCTTTACGGCTTCTTCGACCTTGGTGACAAGCGGCATGAATTTTTCCTTTCGTATGCCAGGGAGGAGGGTCAAGACGGCCCTCCTCCCTGGAAAGATTCTCAGTCTTCCTCTGCGAGCCTCCTCGCATAGGCGTTCACGAACTTGTAGTCCCTCCGATCGAGCACCCTTTTCTTGTTCCTTCTCGCCCAGATGATGAACTGTTGCTCGAGCAGGGGGTAAGCATTGACGTCCACGTCGTCGTCCTTCGCCACAGGAATCAGCTTCTGGCATCTCTCCTGGAAGGAATGAAGCATCTCCCTGTAGTTCAGAATCGAGATTTTTCCGCCCTTGGCGAGCAGCGGCTTGAACACCTCCGTCATCACGACCGCCTGGCCGATCCCGTGAATCGTTCCGGGCGACGCCCCCAGGAAAATGTAGTCGTACTTCTTTGCTGACGACAGATCAGGTTCGACCACAACATGGGGAACCCCGATGAGCATGGCTCCTTGGATCCCGGCTGCCAGCTCCCGATCGGGTTCGAACGTCGTGATGTGCTTTACCTTCGCATTGTTGCAAAGCGCCAGGCGCTGGAAGATCGCCAGCCCGATCCCAACGCAGAGGGCGTTCCCGTATGCCATGAGGGCGTGCGGCCAGACCCTGTACACGCTCTCGGGTTCGTCGTCTGCAAGCCGGAGGTACTCCTCTTTCCTGACCATCTCTCCTGAGAGGATGGACTGTTCTTCCTTGACGTTGATAAGTCTCTCAAGACAGGAGACAGTCCGCTCGTTGAAACGGCAAAGGCGTCCGAACACCCGGAAGGACGACTTCACCGTCTGCTGAATGCGATGCTTCCCAAAGGCGCCTGTCGCTGGCGGATACAGCGAAGGCGGCTTGATCTTCGGGAAGCGGGTATCGTCCACGTCGAGAATGAAGCCCATGCGAGAAGCCCCCTCTAGCTGTAATGGCCGTCAACCACCGTTCCGAGAGACTTGTACGCGTCGTTGAGGGTGTTGATCATCTTGTGCTGATGATCCTCGACCGGGATCCAGTCGGGCTCCTTGTCGGCCCGGGTCAGCTTCTGCCACATCCCCATCGAGTAGAGCCACCGCTTGAGGTTGTCAGCCTGCTTGGCGGTGTGCATGATCTCCTTCGGGCGTCCCTTCTCGTAGTAGGTGACGCCGGTGTTGTAGTTGCTCGTCCAGATGTACTCGTGGCAGTTGAGAGCCGCGAGCTTCTGATCCTTGGCCCACGACTTGCCGTGCACCCACAGGCAGACGCCCAGCGTCTTGTAAGTGCCGTAGTCGATGTTGGGAAGCGGCGCCGCGCAGAGCCCCGGCTGATCCTTGTCCGTGATCTGCGTCTTCGAGAAGAAGAGCGCCGAGGCGAGCACGACGCCCTCGTCCGAGACGCGCGCCAGGTAGTAGCTCCAGGGCTTCCGAACCACGAAGGTCGTGTACTTGTTCCCAACCTGGAACTGGTGCCGAACCCGCAGCGCCCGAAGACGGGGAGCTTCTTCGATGACGAAGATGGGCGCGTTGCGTTTTCCCGACCCCGGGAACTCGAACTTCACATCAGGGATGTCCAGCTTCTCGTCGACGAGATGCTTGGGAGGCTGCTTACTGGTGACCAACGGCATGAACGGGCTCCTGAAAAAAGAAGATTAAAAGCAGAGAGGCTGGATCCACAGATCCAGCCTCTCCGTTTACCAAGGCCCCGTTTACCGGGGCCCGCCCCCATATGCTGGGGGTTAGCAGTCGCTAGATCGCGATCTTGTCCGTGAAGAGGTCTTCCGCCATGAGCTTGTGGACTCCCACGCCGCTCAAGTTGGAGGTTTCGATCATCCCGACCACGGTCAGTCGGATGCCGTCTTCCACGAACTGCTTGCACTTCTCCGTGATCTTCGGATCCCCCACCACCCGGAACCTCACCCCCTGATAGGCGGCCTGGGTGCCGTCCTTCACGATCAGCAGGAGATCGAAGACGCACTTGACGTCCGAGCCGTTCTTCGGATACATGATCGGCTTGGCCACCTGTCCCCGTACGACGATTTTCTTCTTCAACGTTTCCATTCTTCCTCCTAAATTATCCTCCGCGCATCATGCGCCCGATGATCTTCCCAAGCATGTCCTGGATCGACTTCACCGTCTGGGATCCGTCAAGGTTGATTCCCTCAGGAACCATCACCTGCATCTTGATCGTGTTGGACAGCATGCTTCTTTCCCTCATCTGCTCGTAGAGCGAGATGATCTGGGAAAAGTCGAGCACCATGAGCCGTCCGTTGTCGAGCGCCTTGTGCATGCCGTTGAAGCATGTCTTATGGCTCTTGAGCATGGCCTCACGATCTTCGCAGCCATCGTGAAGGCCCTTGGAGTAGGCCGTCTTTTCAGCCTCTTCAAGAAGCTCCTTATCCACCATCCTGCTCATCTTCACGAGAAGATCCGAGTTGGCGGTTTCGAGGTCTGACGTCCTCTTGCCCGCTATCTCAGCGGACTTGGCTAGTGCTTCGATCCGTTTCGGGTGCTCCGGGTCGAAGCACTTTCGTTCCTTCTTCAACCTGAAATAAGTGGGCTTGTGGATGGCGACGATTTTCTTCTTCACCATAGTTCCCTCTCTTGTTCTTATCCTCTCTCCGACCTTAAAAAAAAAGAACGGGGGGCCCAGTTGCCCAGGCCCCCCGTTCCCACTAATCGCGCGATCAGGACAGAACGACTACGCCTGCCTGAGGTACGTCTCCTTCACCCAGTGAACGCCGCCTCCACCGAAGGAGTCGAAGTCCACCTTGTACTCGTTGTCACGACGGTCGAGGATCCGGCCCTTCCAGCCGGCGGGGACGTCATCGTTGACGCGCCGCGCGATCTCGACCCTCGAACCCACGACGAAGCCGTCCACCACCTGCGGACGGGCCTGCACCTGGGCCTGACCCTGAACCTGGTTGGGCTGCCCCTGGTTCCGACCACGCAGCAGGTCACCGACCGTGCCGAAGTAGTTCGAGACGAACCAGTACGCCAACCACACCGGCATGGCCGCGAGGGTCACGCCGAGCGTCGCCGGCCAGACGGCCGCGAGCACCCCGACGATGAGGGGGTGGAAGCGACCCGCCGAGCGACGGGAGATGAAACGCGCCACGGCGACCATGATCGCCGGGTACAGCACGCCCGCGGCGCCGATCAAGGCGCTCAGCGGAACCGTGAACGAGATGTGCATGGAACCTCCTCCGAGATTAAATAACCGGCATCCAGACATCCTGGACGCCTCACAAGGTTACTGCCACTGCCGTGCGAGGGTCGTCAGCTGGGCTTCTTCACACCCCCTTTCTTCGCATGCTTCTTACAGTCTTTGTCTTTCTTACGTGTACTCCGGAAGCCGACCCCGCACGTACTGCAAAAGTGAACATACGTCTTCCGGGACGTAACCACCCCCTTTCTCGACCTCCACCAAGAAAGGGGCGGCCTGGCCTGTGGAGACGACCAGGCCGCCCATAATCTTACCGTACTAGTTCTGGAAAGCCAGGTTGAGACGCTGCTTGACCGCGTCGGTGAGCGCGCCCTGCATGAACTCGCGCCCCAGCGTGACGGACATCGAGTAGACCCTGGCCTTGGACTCGGTTCTGGACTTGTTCACGATCGCCCAGAGAGCGCCATCGTCGCGATTCCCCAGCACGAACTTCTCTTTCTTGGAATCGGGACGCATGAAGCCCTGGATGAAGAGACGCGGCTCCTCATCCTCGCTGTGGATCCTCACCTTCGTGAAGAGCGGGATGATGCCCTGCTCGGCGTACTCCGCTTCGAGACGGCGCCGGTAGAGCGCCACGTACCCCGAGACCTTCCCGACAAGGCGCGACCGCTCGTGCGCATAGTTCTCCTTGAACTCGTCCGAGTCGGGCTCGTGCCTCTTGGTCAGATCACGCTCGTACTTCGCGAGCTTGGCCTTGAAGCCGAAGATCTCCAGGAGATCGTCCGTGGTGAAGGCGCCACCCGACGGCCCCAGACGGGTGTGGATCCTGTACTTCACGCCGTCACGGCCGGGCTTCTCCTCCGTCTTCGACAGCATGAAGCGACGGGCCAGAGGGGCGTACTTCTTCTCCGACTCGTTCTTGAGACGGCCGGACGGAGAAGGCGGCTTCGCGCCTCTCTCGGATGCCTCCTTCACCTGCACTGCGCGAACAGCCATGCGAGAACCTCCTTAAAAAGTAATTATGGAATGTCCAGTTAACCTTCCCTGGGAGCCTGTAGCAACGGAACTTCCGCCTCGGGCACGTCGATGATGACGACTGCTTCCTTCGGCTTGACTTCGGGCTTCCCGTACCTCGCGGTCATCAGCTCGAAGAACTCCTTGGGCAGTTCCTTCTTGAGCTTCTCCTTCCAGAGAGACATATTGTCGATCGCCGAAAAGAGCGCCATGCAGTCGTCGACGAGCGGCAAGTAGACATCGTTTCCGGACACCGTCTGGATGGGCCCAAAAGTCTCAAGCAGTTCCCACGTCTTCCGGACGTCCACCACGCCGCGGGTCAGCCGCTTCATGATGTTCGAGAGCTTGAGCATCTCGTACTTGGTCATGGGCTTGTCTGATGCCCTGCCCTTCACGACGTCGGCAGCCTTCATGGGGCTGAACCCTTTGTAGATGTAGTCCCTCATCGACTTGATTTCCGCGATCGTCATGTTCTGGAGGATCGAGATCCTGATCATGTCGTCGCGGAAGGCAGGAGTCGGAACTTCGCTCGAAGCGATCAAGTTCAGCCTTCTGAAGCTGATGCGGTCGTCCCAGTAGTACGCAAGGGACTCCTCGGATAGCCTCGTGAAGATCACGACCCAGGCGTCGATGGTCTTGACAAGCCCATCCCACTTCGGCGTGAGCGCCCTCGTCATCTCCGTAATGCTCATCCCCGTCTTGGCGAGTTCGATCGCTTCGGGCATCAGCAGCTTGAGGTGCTCCTTCTCGGATATTGCTTTATAGACCATTAGTAGGGGCCTCCTTTCGCGTCCTGGATGATGCTCCGATTCGCCTCCCAGCACTTCTTGCAGCGCTTCGGGAGATAGAAGTAGAAGTCATCCTGACAGTCCGTACAGTTCTTCCAGAATCCCTCGGAAGGCTTGAGCACGGGGAACAGGGCTCCGATCATCTGATCCCTGAAAAACTCCAGCGCCATGTAAGACCACTGGTCATCGGTGAAAGACATCTTTGCCTGGATCACCTTGGTGATCGAAGCATCATCGATAGGGCCCTTGATCCTGATCAGAATTCCCCTGGCCGCCGACTCGTTGAAGAACCGCTCGTGCATCATGTTCTTGATCACGCGTGCCGCATCCGTGAGCGCCATGAGGAACGGGATCTTCTTCTGCGGAAAGTTCTCCGAGGTCGCCTTGTAAATCTCCTCGACGTTGTCCAGGTTCACCGTAAAGACGGGCTTCGGCGGGGGCGGCGGCGCTGACGGCACAAGGACGGCGGTCGGAGGAGGGGGGACGGACGACTTCACCGGCACGGGTGCTGTCGCGGTGGAAGCATCGCTCCCGTGGCGGATCCGGAACGCCGTCTTCTCGGGGCCGTCCTGCACGACTTTCAAGATCCCAAGACCCAGGATCTCCCGCTGGTAGTTCCTCATTCCCGACGGGGAGAATGGCTTGCCGTCGTTCCTGCGCACACCTGCCTTATGGAGATCCACAAAGAGCGGCGCCTGACCGATATACTTCTTGCCGTCAGGAATGCTATGACACATCCTCGTCAGCTCTTCCCTTGAGAATCTTCCACGCCAGATCTTGCCAGTCGTGAACGTGCTCTCCGTGACCTCTTCCTCTTCCACAGCGGGAGGTTCCTCGGCGGCGAATGCATCGCGAACCTCGCCGCGGATGGTGGAAGGGTTCTCATGGTTCTTGTAGGACTGAGGCCTCGTGGACGGAGCTGCTGCCTGGGTGGCGATGTAGTTCTTGACCTTCTCGAAGTCGATATCGGCAATCTGCCCAACCACGATGCTTCCGTCGACCTCGCTGATGACGCCCTGGATCCTGAGGATGGACATCATCTGGTCGACGAGGTCGCCCTTGAGCCCGGTCAAGTACTCGATCACTTCAGTCTTGAACTCTTGCAGCTTGAAGATCTCTCCGTTGTTGGTGATCCCACGGAGCTCTGTCACGAACTTCTCGCCGTAGGCGAGCCAGAGGTCGTCGTCCGACAAAGTCTGCTGGACTGCGGCAAGCTGCGTTTCCGGAGGAGCTTGTGCTTCTCCCCCCTCTGCTGTTACATCGTCGACGGGATCGTTGACGAAGACCGTGCGGCGCGACTTCGCTTCTACACCTTCGAGGTATTTGCGGATCTTGGGAATCCGCTCCGATAGAAGCAAAGGGCATCGTCCTATCGAATGGGCCTCTACATACATCAGGTCGTGTTCATCGGCCCACTCCTTGGCCTTCCTGAGCAGGTTCTTGCTGATGAACCTGAGGATGACCATCGCTTCGAACTTCTTGTCCCGGAAGTTGGGGATCTTTCCTTCGTCCTTGTCAACAAGGGTGAACTCGAACAAGTCCTTCAGTTTCTTCGAACCGAAGTTCCTGGCAGAGCCGCCCACTACTAGCACGTGCGGCTTCTCTAGTGTTCCGGACGACGTCTCCGCCATTTTTCCGGCCATGGTTTTCTCTCCCTTTTATTTGTCTCCCATGCCCTTCATCACTTTGATCAGGCGAACGGCCTCCGCGAACCTGGACTCATTGAGGTCGTCCATGGGGACTCTCCTGATGATCGTACGGCACATCTCGCAGAAAATGATTCCGCGCGGATAACCTTGTTCGAGGTCAACACCCAGGGCCTTGCCCTCAATGCATTTGTGCTTGCTGATCATGGACGCTCCTATTGAGATTCCTACTCCTCACTAGGCGTTTCAATATTTCTCCGCCTGGACTGCCTGACCTTCTCCTCGCATACTTCACACGCCAACTGTCCCTTGTCGTACTCGGCGACGCGAAGCTTGTCGATGGACACGCCGCAGGCCGTGAGGTCGGATCCGACCACGACCGCGTGCTTCACCTGTCCCGAGCACATCCAAAGAAACATGGCCACCTCCCCAAGAAGGGGGGAGCACCCCGAAGTGGAGTGCTCCCCCCGATGGTTACCTCACGTTAGGCGCAGCCTGCCCTGGTGCAATGCTTTTCCTTGCACTCGATGCAGTGCTTCGCAACATGCTTCTCGCTGCGTTCGTACTCCTTGTCGCAGTCGTCGCAGTACTCCGCCTCGGCTTCCTCTTCCTGAGCCTCGAGGGCCGAGCAGACATGAACCTGATCTGCCACCATGCAATCACCGCAATGGGGGCAATCCTGGTGCGACTCCTCGGTCTCAGCCTCAGCCGTTTCCGCACAGTCGTGCACCTTGTCGGGGATCATCCGCTTGCCGCACTCCTTGCAGGAAGGCGTCGCCTTCGAGCAGGTGTGAACGGCATCCGCGATGATGACCTCCTTACAGCTCTTGCACTTCGCTTCAACGTGGACTTCCACCTCGTGGGCGGTGATGACGCCCGACTTCCCGGCGGGAACCAGGTTGATACCGCACGAGCAACGATGCACGTGATCCTTCGGCGGGTTGAGCGTCGAAGCCACGGCCTCGGTCTTGGCTTTGTCGGCCAGAAGAAGAACCGGATACGCAATGAGCTTCCCGATCTTCTTGCCGCCGCGGAAGCCCGCGATGGGGAGCCAGAACAGAACCTGCGTGAAGAAGTGCTTCAAGCGGGGTTCCCGCTTGCCCTTCTTCACCTCCTTCATCGCGACATAGATGGCATCGGCATCGCCCTTGGGAGCGATCCGGTGCGCATCTTCGGCATCTTCCTTGTACCAGCGAATCATACAGCGATACGCCAGCACGAGAATGCCCAGCCCCCACACGCTGGCCACAACGGTCTGCCAGTGGTGGAGAGCCGACAGCGCCGCGTTCCAGGGAACATCCAGGATCGCGGCCAGGTGCAGACTCATGGAACCTCCTCCAGTGTCCACATGTGGAATAGAAAAACGCGAAAGGGAGCGCTTCGCCCTTCCGCTGGAACCAGGCCGGTATGATGGCTGGCGCGTACGTCTACGTCCAGCCCTACTTCCAGAATGTCACGCGGTACCCGTGACTGCATCACCTCCTTCTTCGGGCTCCTCTTCCTGACGCTCAGCGTCGGCCAGCCGCTGAAGAGTCTGAGACCAGGTAACCCTGTCTTGTGAGATCAATTTGGACTGAAGCGCAATATGGACGGCTTTGGCGTGTTCGATGGACGCGGTCATGATCGTGAGAAGCTTCACGTCGATCCCGAGGCCGGTCTGCCGGCGCAGCTCGACCTCGGTCAGCTTGCCGTTGGCGGCCTGATACGACGCCGACAACTGTGCGATCTTCTCGATCTGCTCCACGTCTCACCTCTTCGATCAGGTGCCTTAGAAACGAATATTACTACTTCCCCTGCGAGGTCTCCACTCCTTTGTTCAGCTTGAGCATCTTGAGCTCGTATTCCTTGGTCGCGATCACTCCGAACGCGAGAGCGCCGAGAATGACGACCGCCGTCACAAGGGTCATGAAGCCCGTCACGAGGCTACTCTTCAGCTTGTACTTGTGGTTGAGGATCTCGCTGGCCTGCTTGGCCTGGAGCTCCATCCGGAAGCGATCGAAAGAGATCCTGTCGGATTCGAGCGCCTTCTCGCGGGCCCGATCCTGCTCCCGCATCGCGATCTCGAACCTGATCCGATCGTCCTCCCTCTCACGCGTCCTCTCTTCAGCCCGGCGGTACGCGTTCATCTCCTTCTCTTTCTCGAGCATGGTCTGGAGACGCTTGATCTCGCATTCCATGCGTTCCCGATTCTCGCGTTCCTCTTCCTTTTTCTTGTCGTCCCCGAAGAGCATCTTGTACATCAGGATCTCGTCGAGCGAGGACTTGGTATCCTGCGCCTTGCCGATCTTCCCGTCGATCGTGTCGCTCGTGCCGCCGCGGATGTCGCTCCACGTCTCGAACTTGGTCGGATCCTTGAAGTCGTCTTCGGTGTCCTTCCCGTTGAGCATCTGCTCCATGATCTTTTCCTGGATGCGGGTGGCCGCGTCGTCCCTGCCCTTCTGCATGTCCCGCTTCATCATCTCGAACATCTCCTTTTGCGCCTTCTGCTCGGCTTCCATCCGGCGGCGCTCGTCTTCACGATCGGCCCGTTCCCTCGCCATCCGATCCTCCTTGTCCTTCACCATGAACTCCATGAGCTTCTTGATGGGGTCATCCTCCTTCTTATCAGGCATGGCCTGATGAGGAGGATAATATTGGATCCAGCCCCCATTGACGCCCGTACCCCCGCTAGTGACACTAGCCGCGGAGTAAGGGACGATGGTACCCGTGAACGGCGAATATCCGCCGCTCATGCTGACGTTGGGGTAGCTCCCCGAGGCCGTCACGTACCCGTAGCTCATGTTATTCTGGTTCATCGGAACCTCCTGCGTTCCCTCTATAGACTGCTGCGAGAAGTCGGCTCCTTTTCGAGCCTAAGCCACCCCGGATGGCCCGTGTCCTCCGACCAAGTGGCGGCGCAGTAGTCGCATTTAAGATATACGTATTCGAAGAGACTGGTCTTCCCGCTTCCGAAAACAAATAAGCGGCCTTTCGATCCGCAGACCGGGCAGGAAGGCTTGTCCCACTTCACGGGTTCATTCATAGGTCACTTGATCGGGCACGCCCCGTTCAAGCACGCCCTTTCGGCGTCGGAAACCTTGGCGAGGCCCTTTTTCTCGGCCTCCTCGAATTCCTCCTTCGTGATCCGCTCGAGAGGCATCTGGGCCCGCGACTCTCCCTCGGGCATGAGAGTCGTTCCCTTCAAGTGCGGCAGGTGAACCTTGAGCGCCTGGATGATCTCTTCGGCCGTCACGTCCGCGGGGCAGTTGATCGTGTAGGAGATGCCGTTGTCGGCGTATTCCTGCTGGAGCATGGACTGGACGGCCAGATGGTCGGAGACCGAGATCTCCGTCTGCTCTTCCAGAACCGACAGCGCGATCCCGCGACGCTCGCAGGCATCCACGAGCGGATCCTTGCAGAAGAAGGTCACCACCTTGGTGTTCTTCGTGTAGACCGAATCCTCGATCGGGAAGCCGTGCTCTCCAAGCGCCTTCAGATTGGCGTCGTTCGAGGCATAGTTCACGCGGCGCCTGAAGTACTTCGCGAAGATCGGCTGGCAGCCCGAGGTCGTCCCCGGCAAGTTCGAGATCGTTCCCGTGGGCGCGATGGTGGTCACCTTGATCGGCTCAGGCATTCTGAGCTCGAAGGCGTACTTCCGGGCCTCCTCGCGACAGATGGTGTAGAACGACTTGAGCCGCTCACGAACCCCCTTGTTGTGATGACTCTCGGAAAAGCGGACGCCCTGGTACACGAGCCAGGAATGGAAGCCGAAGAAGCCGACGCCGATCCTGCGATTCTTCGACTGGACGGCCTTCTGGTACTCCGAGAGCACGTCACCGAACGTGGCCCTCACCAGGAACCTTGCCATCAGGCGGAAAGCCTCGCGGGCCTCGGTATCGCGGCCGGCGAAGCGTTCCAGGTTGACGTGACCCAGGTTGCAGTTCTCCCACGGGGCGAGCGCGATCTCGCCGCAGGGGTTTGTCGTGCATGGAGTCTCCACCTCGCCGACGGAGGAGAGCGAGCTGTTCCAGAGGCCGGGCTCTCCGTTCTTCCTCACGCCTTCCACGACTTCGTGAAGGACTTTCTTCGCCTTCGCCTCTCCTTTACGAAGGCAGCGGAAGAACTCGTCGTCCACCTCGACCGAGATGTTGGTCGACCAGTGCGACTTCTCGTCGGTCTTGCACTGGATGAACTCCGAGATGTCCTTGTCGGCCCAATGCTTGATGCTCATCCTCGCCGAACGGCGGATGTTGCCCGAGACCACGCAGGTCGCGATCTCATGATCGATCGCCATGATGTCCAGGCTCGAGAGCTTATGCCCGACCTTGGCGTTCATGATGCGAGCCACGTTCACGAGCATGGCGACGAGCGGAGCGGGGCCCGAGGACTTTCCGCCAAAGCTCTTGAGGAGCGCGCCCTTCTCGCGGAGCATCGAGACGTCGATGATGAGCGGCGTGTCCTTCCCGTGCCACGCGGCGAGCAGGACTTCGGAGAGGGCCGCGCACCAGCCCTCGCGACTGTCGTCGATCACGAAGCGGTCGGGAGAGTAGTGTCCGTAATCGCGAGAGATCAAGTTCGAGAACTCCACGTAGTTCGGGTGCGAGGGGTTGCAGACCACGTGGAAGTCCACCTTCGAGAAGACGGGCGGGCAGAGCTCAATGTGCTTGTTCGAGTAGTTGGATCCGACGCCGCCGCCCTTCATGAGTTCATCGAAGAGGAAGGTGAAGTGGGCAGCCAGATCCTTCCGGCTGAAATGAGTCGCATGGCAGTTGAAGAGGAACTGGCGCCCGGGAACGCCGCTCGACCAGAGGTGGCGTCCCGCGGGAAGCATGTCCATCTTGTAGATGAGTTCGAGCAGCTTCCGCCGCTCTTCGGGCTCGTGATGTTTTCTGGGGACGAGGCCGAGGTTCCCGTCCACCACGCGTTCCACCGTGTCCGCCCACGTCTCCTGGGTTCCGTCCGGCTTGGTTCTGGAATAAGTCCTCTGGTAGACTTCTTTTCCGATCGGCCCCCACGATACGCTCTCTTCTTTCATAAGGTCTTTTTGGACCGTAGGAAAGACGATCCTCTGCATCGGGATCACGGTTGCATTTTCAGCCATAGCGCCCTCTCTGTTGCCTTTATTCATGGGTTCACATTCTAATCGGGTTTGTAGTGGAGCGCCCTCCAGCGAACGGCGTCCACGTCCTTTTCCTGAACGGCCGTCGGGACGAACCAGTCGAGCTCTTCGTCCTTGGCGTCTCCGCTTTCAGGGAACCATGGAAGAGCGATGACATATTTCATCTTGGTGCCTTCCATGCAGGTGGCGAGCACCAAGATCCACTCTTCATCGGCATCGAGTTCGATCCCCAGGCGTTCCTGGAACTCTTCGGTGAGCCTGACTTCGAGTCCGCTTTTCTCAAGCCGAACCGGAACAGGTTCCATGATTATACCTGGCCCTTTCCAAATTCTAAAATGACTTCTCCTTTTTTCACGAAAGAATCTCTGAGTTCTTGAGAGGATCTTTCATGAGACTATTACGGGGTCGGATCGTCGGGGAAGAGCTTGCCCTTCCCGTCATGTTCGACCTCGGCATAGAGACCGAGTGCTTCATTCCTGCTCAGTCTGAGCTCCTTCATGAGCGCCAGGATCGCTTCTTCCTTGGTGTTCGCTCCGGCCTTGATATTCTTGGCCGTCTTGAGCGAATCGCTCTCCTCGGAGTACTCGTCGAAGAGATGCGTCGACTTGTTGAAGAGCATGTCAAAGGGCTCAGGCTCCTCAGCGTCACGTAGCTCGAACCCGACGCTCACATACTTCGCCTTCGTGATCTTGTTGAATCGCTTCTGAAGAAGGATGTGGGCGTTGCCCCAGTCGCCGATGACCGACGCGCCGCGGATCTGGTGGACACCTTCCCTCTGCGGCCCGTCGCTCGACGGCTTGCCGTGGTGATGAACGAGGATGGTTCCGAGCACCTTGCCCTCGCGGCTGATCCTCTCCACGTTCGAAAGGACGTTCGACATGTCGCGCTGCTTGTTCTCGTCCTCGTGATGGAAGCGGGCGAGCGGGTCGATGATCAGATATTCGATCCCCTCGTTCCTGATCCCGTTGATGAGGGAGAACATGTGCTTGGTGTTGCAGATGTCGAAGCGCTGGTTCAGGAATTTGATCTTCATGTCCCGCCAGTTCACGCCGCGCGACTGGGCGATGTTGGACAGGCGGAAGTCGAGCGATCCCCTCTGGATCTCAGCCTGGCAGTAAAGAACCTTCCCCGGCTGGCGGACTTCGAGCCGGTTGAGGAACTTCCCGGGCGCGCCCGCCAGAAGGAGGGCTAGATCGTTGACGAGATAGCTCTTGCCCGTCTTGGCCGGCCCGGAGACGAGCAGCATGCCGGCCTGGGGGAGAACCCGATCGACGCAGAACTTGAGGGACGGCGCCTTGCGGAGATCCTCCCACGTCTCGAACTCGACCCGCTCGCTGATGTCCTCGTTCTTGAACGAGTCCTTCTGGTACTCCAGACGGGCCCGGTCGAAGGTGCGGTTGAAGTAGTTGTCGGCGTTCCCGCGCTGGGTCTCTTCGAGGCACTTCGCGCTGATGCCAAACTCCTTGTCGAAGAAGATCTCCTTGATCTCGTTTTCGCTGTACTCGTGCTTGAGGAGGTTCGCCATCACGACGAAGTCGACGACGGAGCGGTCGACCTCCCCGCCCTCCTTCTTCAGGTGGAGATACTTTCCCGCGGCAGAGCTGTGTCCGCTCACGAGAACGTTGTGGAGATCCCAGTCGAGCGACCGGAGATCATGGATATTCTTCTTCGCGCCGTCCGCGCCCGCCGTGGCCTTCGCGCTCTCGTCCTTCCAGCTCTCGATGATGCTTTCGAGATTGCCGCCGATCCACTCGGCCATCAGATTCTTCTCGGGCTCCTTCCAGTTCTTGGTGCCCGGGATGCGGAGGATCCTGGCGGGATCATACGTGGCATCACCGCCGTACTTCCTCGCGATCGCCTCGCTGTCGGCGACGGCCTTCTCGATCTCGACCGCCTTCGGATAGAGATAGTAGAAATGAGCGCCGTGGCCCGTCGCCACCACGATCGTGGGTTCGGGCTTGTCTTCGGCGACCGCTTTCCACGTGGGCTTGTCGTAGTCCATCCACGCGCAGACGGCGTGGGAAACATCTTCGTTCTTGCCGCCGACCGGGAAGCCGCCGCGGGTGCGGTTCACCACGCGCCTGGGGCAGACGCTGTAAAAGGCGTCATACTTGGCGCGGTTGTGCCGCATGATCCAGTCGGCGATCACCTGGTCGAACATCTTTTGGAAGTCCTTGACCAGAATGAACTCGACGTGGGCGGGCTTGCCGTCAGGGGCGGGCTCTCCACGGTGCTTCGTGTCCCAGATCATCCGGAACTCGATGTACTGCTCGGCGGGAGCTTTGTCGAAGAGCAGGAGGAACATCACCTCCGCGCGATACAGCGGGTGACTCTCAGGCAGCATTTGAGACCCCTTTACCCAGTTAAAGTTAAGTTATGGTTGCTAGACCGCGACTTTTTTGAGGCACACCTCCCCGACTCTGACCATGTCGTACAGGATATCGTTCACGTCCCTTCGGGTGCATTGGCGAACGGAGTAACCGTACCGCTTGTACAGCATGAGCATGACCGTCCGTGCGGTCGTGAGCGGCTCCTCGGTTCGGCAGGCTTCGCGGACGACGAAGTTCCTGACGGTGTAGTCGGCCTCCTTCATGGTCTTGTCCACGTAGGCGCCGATCTGCACGGCCTCACGATCGCCCCACTCGATCAGGCGGCGAACGTAAGCACCGAGGTTTCTCACCTGGCGGTTTCGGGCGGTTCGGAACGCCTTCTCGATTTTCCAGAGGGGATAGTTGATCAGGCACTCGCGGGCCTGGACGTCCGTCCAGCCGGCCTTCTTCAGTTTCTCGAGGACAACCATCGCCCGGCGGACGATCTGGATCAAGGCTTGCGCTTCGGTGGTTTTCTGGGGAACTTCAAAGCTGACTCGGCTGTGGAGGTTCTTGTCCACGGCGAGCATCCCGGGCTGGGTGATGATCCATGCCCTGCGGCCGAAGGCGTCTTTCGCCCATTCGACCCAGCCCATCTTCTTCATTCGTTCGAGCTGAAGAAGCATGCTCTGCTGGCACATGTCCGCGGCTTCGGCAAGGCTCTTCGAAGTCCACGCGGGCTCATTCTCCCCCTGCGGGCAATACAGGATGGAAAGAGTTTCGAGCATTTTGAACGTGATGTAGTTGCCGTACTTGCCCCACTTCTGGCGATGGCGACGCAGTGCCCCGCGGGGCAGAAAACCAGACATTGAGACCCCCAGCTAGATTACGGTAAAGGCGTGGGTAAAAGAAAAAGCCCCGCTACGGGGATCGCAGGCGCGGGCCAGACATGCGTAGAGGAAGAAAGGGTTCCCCACGCACTGCGCCCCCGTAGAGGGGCTCGATCGACGACAGTATCTCGTCATGTCTGGCCTGAACCCACTTAAAACGACATCCCTCTGCCGACGGGGCAGAAGGCGCTTCTTCCTCTGTCCCTATATACGTCTTCCTAGAGCCGATGTCAACGGAAAAATTCGAAAAGTGAAAAAATAGTTCTGACCGCTCTCCATGTCCATCGCAAGCTTGGTAGCACCGCTCGCATCATGCGAGTGGTGGCGGTTCGTAGATCGACTTGACCATGTATGTATTCTATCTGAGAACTACCGCTATTCCTGAGGCACGAAAGAGCAGGATATTTAGGTAGCTTGTAGAACTGAAAGAAGGGTATTCTCAGAAAGAATACATACATGGTTCTTTCTTCCCGTGACCCAACTACCGCTGCGGCGCGGCGGTAGGCTTCGGCTTGAGCTCGCCAGCAATCTCAAACCCCTCATCCCTGCACGCCTTCATCCTGGCCTCGGAGTGCCGCATGGTGTAGCGGGAGCCAGTGTCGAAGAAGTCATGGATGGTGGCCAGGGTCTTGCCCTTGCTCGTCCGGAGGGCCCGGCCGCAGCGCTGGATGACCCTGACGGCGCTCTTGCCGCCGGCGGCCAGGATGACTGTCTCGATCTCGGGTATGTCGACGCCCAAGTCCCAGATGGGAGTGGTGATCACGATCTCGAGCGCGCCGCTCTTGAACTCTTTCTTTGCCTCGTTCCGGGCGGCGCTCGAGTGGCCTCCGTAGAGGAACCTGGATCTGACGCTCTCCCCCGCCAGGACTTCGGAGATGATCTTGGCATGCTTGACGGTGTCGCAGATGATCAGGCAGCGCTTGCCGCTTCTGGCCTCCTTCATGGCCAGCTCGATGATCATCGCATTGCGCTCGGGGTTCTCTTCGATCAGGATCCGTCTCGCGTCCATGTAAGTGACGCCATGGACGGCCTGGTTATGGACTTTGTGATAGTGAACCCTGGCCGGAGCGACCCAACCGATCTTGGCCATCTCTCCTGACCGGATGCGGATCACGACCTCTCCCGTCGCGGCCTCCAGGCGCCGTTCGCGGACGGGGTCTCCGATGTCGGGCGTGCCCGTGAGACCGACCCTATAGTACGAAGGCACCATGAGAGAGACGTTATACCAGTCGTTGGCGGCGCTGGCCGTATGGCACTCGTCGACGATCATGACGTTGGCGTCCTTGGTCTGCCAGCGGAAGGTGTCCATGTCGGTCAGGATCGTCTGGGGCATGCCGACCAGGAACTTGGTCTTGGGGCTGACGTCGTCCCAGATGCCGTCCCCGATCTTGGCGGCCTCGCTGCCCGTTCTCCAGAGGATCCGCTCCGCGGTCTGGTGCATGAGATCGCGCCGATGGGTGAGCCAGACGCAGAGTCCGTGGACGTGACAGGCGATCCCGATCCCCTGTTCGGTCTTGCCGCTACCCACTGAAGTTGCCACCGTCCCGATCCCCTTTTCCAGGATCTTCAGGATCGAAGCCCGCTGGTGGTCGGCGAACTCGATACCTCTCAGGATGTCCTTGTTGAAGGGGATGGTGGGCGGGCGGACACGGGCATCGACGGTATCACAGTCGATCGGGCGCATCTTCTTGACACGTTCGGCCAGTCCCGTGGGGAACTTGCCGTTCACCATGTCGACGAAGTGCCAGAACCCATCCCAGCCGGGACGCCGCTGACGCGCCCAGAAGGCCCCAGGGTCTTCGACCGCCAGTTCGTTGTCCAGGCGTTCGAGTTCGGTGCGATCAGTCTCGAGCTTGCTCCAGGCGTTCCCGAGGCGGATCGTGATGTGCCCCATACTATGTAATCTTCTCAGCATCCCAGGAAAAATCGCGACAATCTTGGAATTTGACGATTTTTCTGGAGATCGCTGAGAAGACTACATGGGTGGGAGGACTCGATGAAACCTGCCATCCTGCACGCACATTCGGAGTTCAGCACCCGGGACTCTCTCATCCGTATCGACGAACTTCCCGCTGCCGCAGCCAAGGAAGGATGGACTGCCTGCGCGCTCACAGACCATGGTGGGATCGAAGGAGTCCCCAAGTTCATGAAGGCCTGCGCGAAGGTCGGGATCAAGCCCATCATCGGATGCGAGATCTACGTCTCGTGTCCCGACACCCATCATCACGGCAAGTACCACAAGGAAGACAAGCTCAACCATCTGACCATTCTCACCAAGAACGCCAAGGGCTTCAGCTCCCTGATGAGCCTGCTTTCCATCGGGCACCGCCAGTTTTATGACACCAAGCGCCAGAAGGCAGCGATCCCGCTCTCGCTCGTCCTGGACAAGATCGACAACTGCGTCATCCTTTCGGGATGTTTCTCGAGTCCCTTCTGGCGTGGGACGGAGGCTGCCGCTGAAGACCTGATCAACTTCTCCGACAAATTCAAAGACGATCTCTACTTCGAAGTACAGCCCCTTCACGACTGGGACGAGCAGATCAAGCTGAATAAAACCATCCTTGACCTCTCGATGCAGCTGGGCATTTCGACGGTCATGACGCCCGATTGCCACTTTTGCCGCAAGGAGGAAAAGGTCTTCCATGACGCGCTGCTCGCGGTGGCCGACCGGACGAACATCCACGATCCCAAGCGCTGGAAGTTCTCGACGGATCGGTCTTACATCGGAACGCCCCAGGATGCCATCGCCGATCTCACCAACGCGGGGTTCGGCCCCATGGTCGCCCAGGCCTCCGTCGAGATCACCGAAGCGATCAGCGAGAAGATCAGCGCCTGGACGTGGGACGATCTCCCCAAGCCGACCCTTCCCCACATGGAAGGAAACATGAGCGAGATCGCCTGGAAGGCTCTCGAGGATAAGGGACTCAAGGGAAAGTCCGAGTATGACGAACGGCTCAAGACCGAGCTTGCCACTTTCGCGCAGGGCGGACTCGACCAGTACATCCTTCTCGTCCGCCACTGCATGCAGGTTCTCCGCAAGGAAGGCGCCGAGATCGGCCCTCGTGGATCGGTCGGCGGCTCCCTGCTCGCCTACTGCCTCGACATCACCCCGCTTGATCCGATCGTCCACGGCCTGTCGTGGGAACGCTTCTATGCTCCTGGCCGAAAAGGATGGCCCGACGTCGATCTTGACCTTGACGAGCAAAGCCGTCTTCGGGTGCCCGAGATCCTGCGCCGGGAGTTCGGCGATGACAAGGTCGCCCAGATCTCGAACTACACCACCTTCGGACTTCGGATGGCGATCAACGACGCCGCCCGTGCCTACGGGATCGAGCTCATGGACGACTCCAAGTTCGAGGACGACAAGAACATCCTCAAAGGCAAGCGGGAAGAAGACATCGATGTCACGGACATCCCGCCCGGGAAGGAACTGGCCAAGAAGAGCGCCGATGCGGTCACGTTCGCCCGAATGATGGTGGGCCGCATCCGCCAGTTCGGCGCCCACGCGGGAGGCTTCGTCATCGCGGCCGAGCCTCTCACGTCCGGAAGAGCCGCCATCGTCTCCCGAGGGAAGGACAAGGCCCTGCCGTGGGACATGGAAGTGGCCGAGGAACTCGGGTTCGTGAAGCTCGACTTCCTGGGACTGGACACCCTTTCCGCGATCAAGACGATCGAAGCCCAAGTCAAGATGGACTGGAACGCGATCGATCTCAACGATCCCGAGGTCATGAAGGATCTTTCCGAAGGACGTACTGCGGGAGTCCCTCAGTTCCTGTCCCAGGGCTTCCGTTCTTTCCTCAGGAACCTGAAGCCCACCTGCTTTCTTGATCTCGTCTGGGCGAACGCGGCCTTCCGACCCGGCGGCCTGGGCCAGTACACGCCCGAGCAGATGGTCGCCCAGTATCGAGACGATCCCAACGAGATCATCGTCTACCAGGAAGACGTCATGAACATCTGCGTGAGGCTGGCCGGCTTCTCGTGGACGGACGCCGACAAGGTCAGAAAGGTCATGGCCAAGTCCAAGGGCATCGAGGAAATGGAGAAGTGGCGGACGGCCTTCGTTCAGGGCTGCATCAAGAACTCGAGTGCCGAGAAGGAAGCGGCCGATGCCTTCTGGCAGAAGCTGCTCAACTTCGGTCGCTACGCCTTCAACAAGAGCCACGCGACGTCCTACGCCTGGAACGCCTACCGTATCGCCTGGGCCAAGCGCTACCATCCGCTTCCGACGTTCAGGGCGCTTCTTCAGTCCAGGGCGGAGAACTTCCAGCCCATCATCGAGGAGGCTCCGAAGTTCGGGATCAAGATCCTTTCCCCTGACGCCAACAAGAGCGATCTCGACTGGACGTTCGAGGATAAGGCGATCCGCATGCCGCTCCAGATGGGCGACGGCATGGACATGAGGCTCGCCAATATCGTGAAGAGGCTTCGTGGAGAAGGCGGTCTGTTCAAGGGGCCCGAAGATCTCAAGAACAGGCTCATTCGGACGATCGCCGCCAAGCCGCTCACCAAGACGGGCCGTCCTTCAAAGGCCAAAGCCAAGATCGTGGAGTACAAGTACCCGCCGATCATTCTCGAGAGCCTTTTCGACGGGAGGATGCCGGGCTATACGTTCGGCTTCCCCACCTGGAACCCGCAGGAGAAGTTCCAGAAGAAAGAGCAGGAAGCGCTCCGCGACAGGGAAAAGGACTGCACGGCCTGCGCCCTTCGGGTCACCTGCAAGAAGGTCGTTCCGCTCGAGTTCGGCCGCACGAACGTCATGATCGTGGGAGAGTCCCCCGGAAAGACCGAGACCTGGAAGGCGGCCCCCTTCGTGGGCCCTTCGGGAGAGCTGGTCGACCGGCTTCTCTTCAACCGCAAGGTGAGCGGCAAGGACTTCACCTGGACGAACGTCTCCCACTGCCAGCCGCCCTACGTGGGCGAGGGCGAGACGGGCCCCATGCCCAAGTCCAAGATCGAGGAACTCATGCTCGCCTGCCCCTGGGTCGACGAGGAGATCGACACGCTCAAGCCGCCTCTCATTCTGGCTCTCGGCAAGAAGGCGTGGACGCGTCTTGGAGGGTCGAACTCCATCACCAAGGCGAACGGCACGGTCATGGATCGTAAGGGCGTCAAAGTGGTCGCCTGCATCCATCCCGCCTCCGTCCTTCGGGATCACGGAAAGGAACGGATGCCCGACTTCGAGGCGGCGATCGACAAGTTCGTGGATCTCTACCGTACGCTGCTCCCTTATGACGGGAAGGAGATCGAACGGCGCGTCCTGCCGCCCCAGGTTCAGAACTTCGACCGGGCCAGACAATTTTTCCAGAGATGACAGAATTCTCGGATTTTTTCCGGGAACGCTGAGAAGACTACTAGATGAGGGCAAATGGTAAGAGACACCAAGATCGAGATCATCGTGGGCGGGGACAAGTTCGAGTTCTCGACCGAGAAGGAACTGCTCATCGACCGGGATGATCTCGACACCGAGCTCGCCAAGCAGGCCGCGACCTTCGCCTGGTTCGCCGTTCTCCTGGAGCGTATCCGGTCGGAGCGGCTCTCGCTCGAAGCCCAACTCGAGAGTCTCGAGTATGAGATCTCGAATGAGACCAGGAAGGGCTTCACCGAGCGCAAAGAGAAGAAGCCCAACGAAGACACCATCAAGGCGCTGGTCATGGTCGACCCGCGTCTCCGGATGATCTCGACCAAGCTCAGGAACATCTACCACAACGAGGGCCTGCTCGAAAAGATCGCCGCCGCCTTCGTGCAGCGGAAGGACTGCCTGATCGCGCTGGCCCGCAGCCGCCATCTTGAGATGTCCGCCCCTTCGGCGGACGAGACGGAGCGCATGAAGAGGAACTTGCTCGGATAGTGTTCGATAGGTTTTTAGGAGACGAGACCCATGGCAGGCAAGAGCGACTACAACAAGATGAAGGCGCGGTTCGCCGAGGTGAAGAACCGCAAGGCGGACATGGATGACGACAAGTGGTGGAAGGCGGAAGCCCCGCAAAGCTCTTCGGGCAATCCGATCACCCATCGCATCCGCATCCTGCCGCCGCCCGACGGCTTCAACTTCTGGTACCTGGAGTACGGCGTCCATTACCGCCTGAAGAACGAGGACGGAAGCAACGTCTCGGCCACCTGTCCGCTCAAGACACTCAAGCAGCGTTGCCCCGTCTGCGAGTTCACCAAGGGTCTCTGGAAGAGCGGCACGGAAGCCGACCAGAACCTCGCGCGGGACATCGGCTCCAAGACCCGCTTCTGCTCGAACCTCGTGGTTCTGGGCAAGGGCCAGGAGCTCTTCAAGGGCAACGAGCCGAAGCTCTGGTCGTACGGCCCCAAGGTCTGGACGCCGCTCAACGAGCTCTGCGTGGGCGAATCGGGCGAGATCGTTCCCATCGATGATCCCGATCACGGCTACAACATCAAGATCGTGGTCTCGACCAAGTCCTCGGGCACCGAGAACTTCCCCGAGTACACCGTGATGCCCGAGCTCAAGCCCTGCGCCATCCCGGACAAGAACGTGCTCAACAAGCTCTACCCGATGCACGAGCTCATCCGCTCGAAGGTGAAGAGCTTCGACGAGCTGCGCACGATCCTGATGGGCGCCGGCAGCTCCGAGCAGCCGCCCCCTCCCGCGCCGTCCCAGGAAGACGTGATCGCGGACGCCCCCGTCCCCGACGCCACCACGACGGTGATCGAGGAGAACGAAGAGGAAGTCATTGTCTCGACGCAGGAGAAGAGCCATGGCAAGGCCGAAGGATCCGCGCAAGTCGCCCGGCCGTCCCAGGACGAGCTCATCAAGCGTGCAAGAGCCGCCCTCCAGAAGCGAAGCGCCCAGTAAGAAGGAACTGAAGGAAGAGAAGAAGAAGGCCGGCCAGGGGCTGTCGGCCTATCTTTCTTCCTTCCGGCAGTACCAACCCATCGAGTGGATCCGCGTGGGGATTCCCGCCATCGATCTCATCATCGGTGCCGGGATCCCCAGGGGCCGATTCATCGAGGTGCTGGGCGAGCACTCGACGGCGAAGAGCGCCTTCGGCTACTGCGTGATTGCGGCTTTCCAAAGAGCTGGCGCAGAATGCATGCTGATCGACAGCGAGGCCAAGGCCGATAAGAGCTTCATCGAGAGGCTGGGAGTCGATTGGTCGAAGTTGCACTACTCCGCGGGAGAGACGCTCAAGAGCTGCGTCCACATCCTGGGTAAGATCGCCAAGCTCGCCGATCCCAAGAAGCCCGTCCTGGTCGTGTGGGACTCCATCGCTTCCACTCCTGGCGCGTGGGAGATGGGCGAACACATGGACGAGAAGAAGGACTTCACGGGAGAGAAGGCGTCGCGCGCTAGGTTCCTCTCGGCGGCATTCCGTGCCGTCCTGGGAGAGCTTGCCCGGAAGCAGGTCACGATCATCGCAATCAACCAGCTCCGGACGAAGTTCAACTTCATGGGCCACTCGTCCATGGAGACTCCCGGCGGCAAGGCACCCAAGTACCACTCGGGCGTCCGCATCCGCATGCGCGAGAAGGGAAAGATCAAGCACAAGGCGACCGATGTCGTGACGGGCATCCAGCTTGAGATCGAGGCGATCAAGAACACGGTCGCTCCGCCCTTCCGCAAGTGCTACGTGAAGTTCTATTTCGAGACGGGCTTCGCCGCCTACTCGGGACTGGATGAACTCCTGCTTCGGCATGGGCGCATCCACCAGAAGGCGGGCTGGCTCCAGTTCGGAGACAAGACGTTCCGCGGCGGCGAGATCGAGCGCCTGATCGGCGAGATGCCGGGACTGATCGATCCGCTGACGGGAACGCTCGATTCCGTATCCGCAGGCCTTGATCTGTCGTCGGAAGGGGACAACCCCGAAGAAGCCCCGAAGGAGACCGAGAGTGAAGTCGCAGGAACTGAGTAACACCAAGGGACTCTTCTTCGATGAGAAGGCCCATAAGTACTACTACGATGGGGTGCCCGTCCCGTCGGTGACGGGCATCCTTCGCGATGCCAAGGTCTTCGACTACACGTCGCTCAACATGATGTGGGCCGAGCGTGGAACTGCCATCCATACGGTCACCGAACTGGACGATGCGGGAGCTCTCGACACGTCGAAGATCGAGAACCCGCTGCTCGGCCCTCTCGAGGGTTGGAGGAAGTTCAAGAGCGATACCAACATCGAGGTGCTCGCGGTCGAAGAGGCGGTCTACCATCCGATCTATCGATACGCGGGCAAGCTCGACCGGCGGGTGAGGTGGAGAGGCAAGGAAGGGATCATTGACATCAAGAGCGGAGCCAAGGCGCCGTGGCATCCCGTCCAGACGATGGGATATGCCAAGACCTTCGACCGCCCGATGCAGAGGTTCTGTCTCTACCTCTCGCCTGATGGCCAGTATGCTCTCGAAGAGCACAAGGATCCTTCGGACTGGGATGTTTTCAGGGCAGCCGTCTGCCTCGCCTCGTGGAAAAGAAAACTCGGAATGGTCAAATGAACCTGGCCAGCCGATACTACAACCATCTCCCATGGCATCCTGAACCCAGTCGCAGGGAGGGTGGGACCTGCGAGGCCTGCGGCAGGCTTCTCAAGGTCTACTACCGGAAGCTGTCGACCGCGATGGCCTTGGCCCTTGTCCGCCTCTTCGGGATGGCGATCGATGTCCCCAACCGTTCCTACTTCCACGTGAGGGAGTTCTACCGCGAGCGCGGAGACTTCGCCAAGCTCAAGTTCTGGGGGATGATCGAAGAGGCGCCGAACGAGGATGAAACTAAGAAGTCGAGCGGCCTCTGGCGGATCACCGAGGAAGGAACCAAGTTCGTCTGCATGGAGATGAAGGTTCCCCAGTACGTCATCCTGAAGTGGGGAAGCGAACTCCTGGGCTTCGCCGGCGCGGAGGTCGATGTCCGCCAGTGCCTGGAGTTCGGGAACAAGTTCAACTATGCCGAGCTCATGGGCTCGGTGGTGAAGGAGGTCTGATGATCCCGGCGAAGACTGAACTCGCCATTCCCAACACGAAAGAGATCGACACGAAGGCCAACCAGGCCCTCGAAGCGTCGAGAGCCGTCCTGATCGTGAGCCGCGAGACCTACGCCGTGGCGGCCAACTTTCTCAGGGATCTGAAGGCCATCGAGAAGGCGATCAACGAGACTTTCGATCCCGTGATCAAGGCCGCCCACGATGCTCATAAGGCGGCCCTTGGGGCCAAGGCCAAGCATGCCGAACCCATCGTCGCCGCCGAACACATCGTGAAGGCGAAGATGCTCGTGTACCAAGGCGAAGAGGAGAAGCGGGCCAAGGAGGAAGAGGCCAGGCTCCGCAAGGCCGCCCAGGAGGCGGAAGAAGTGGAGCGGCTCAAGCGTGCGGAAGATCTGCTCGCCGAAGGCAAGGCCGAAGAGGCGCTCGTCTTGCTCGAAGGGGACACTGTTGAAGATGGCCCGATGGTTCATCACGTCGAACGGGTTGCCCTTCCTGGGATCATCCAGAAGAAGGTCTGGAAGGCCGAGGTCTACGATTTCAAGGCGCTTCTCAAGGCCGTGCTTGAACAAGAAGCTCCTGAACGGCTGATCATGGCCAACATGCCCGAGATCAACAAGCTGGTCGGGGCGCTGGGCGAGACGCTGAAGATCCCCGGCATTCGCCTCAAGCAGGAAGACCAGATCGCGGTGAGGGGATAAATGATCTTCGTCGGCGTCGATCTGGGCAAGGACGGCGGCGTCGTGTCGCTTGATCCTGATGGCAGGATTCTCGATAAGGCCAAGATCCCGCTCATCACGTCAACCAAGGCCAAGAGCGAGTACGACATTCCCGGGCTCTGCGAGCTGGTCAAGAGCCTGTCTCCCGCGGTGTTCATCGTGGAGAAGGCTCAGCCGATGCCGATGAAGATGGGCGGAACCCAGGCCAATTTCCAGCGCGGGCTGTCCTTCGGCCTCTGGCAGGGCATTCTGGCGGCCCTGGGCGCCTCCTACGAGGCCGTAGCGCCTCAGAGATGGCAGAAGGTCATGCTGGCAGGGATCAACGCGGCAGACACCAAGCAGGCCGCCCTGATCGCGGTTAAGCGGCTTTGGCCCAAGGAAGACTGGCGGAAAAGCGAACGGGCCAAGAAGGCGGATGAAGGGCTGGTTGATGCCGCCTTGATCGGGGAGTGGGGCCGGCGGTCGAGGAAGGTTTAGAGCTCTTCCTCGGTGATGCCGGGATACTTCTTCTCGAGGATGCTCTTAACTTCCTTGATGACCTTCCCTTCTCCCGAAAGCAGGCTCTTCAGGACTTCCTCCCGATTGGAGTAGGGGAGAAGATCCAGGATCTCGTGGATGAGCGCCTGCTCGTACTGGAGGCCCATCACTCCGCGGTCGTGATCGTAGAGGGGGATTCGAATGGTGTTCCACTGACGCTCCCGCTTGCGATGGCGGCCGACACGCACCTTGGCGCGGCTGTGGGCGGCCCAGCTGTCTCCAGGCTTCCGGAGCTCGGCCTGGTGCTTTCCGAGAGCGGCTTCCTGACGTTCGTCGTCGAAGTCGAAGCCGTAAGGGATACCTGCGGGTAGTGCTGACATGTTTAGTCTCCCTCTACGCGGGGGAGATTATAGCATGCCCTTGGGGTCTGAAAGCAAGGAAAATCGCGTAAAGGATCTTAAAGAAGGTTTAAGGATTCGGTGGCTGGATCCGCCGGGTCGTCTCCTTGGGATCCGCCTCTGCGTCCACAGTCCAGGTCTCGCGATCGAGCGTGTGGGAGTACTCTAGGCCGCCCGGCGCACCGAGATACGTGCCCTGGCCGTCGGCAACCCGCTCCTTGGCGTTCGCCTCATCGGGTGCCTCGACTGCCACCATCTGGATCCAGACTTCTCTCACACATACGGTGAACTTGGGCATGGTATCATTCCTTAAGATTAACAGCGGGGGAGGAGCCCAACGAGTGGACTCCTCCCCCGAGTGAGAGAGGGAACACACGCCTTTCGGCGCCTGCTCCTAATAAGCCTTAGACCTCGACCGCCACTTCGAACTGCCGGGGGTCGATGTTGGTCACGAGCACCTCGCCCTCGTGGCCCTGGGCGCACATCGAGATGATCATGAGCGCCTTGCGGATGTCGTTGTCGTGGTACCGCGCGTTGAGGCCCATGGACGTGCGATCCTGCGCGCAGAGCTTGTCCAGGCTACGGACGTGGCCGCGCGCCCACTGGGCGCAGGCGACCCGCCGGGCCTCTGCCAGCTTCGCGAAGTCCGCCCGTTTCCTGGGACGATCCTTCTCCTCGCCCGCCTGCACGGCATTCATCTCCTGGACGTCGCTCATGGCGCCGGCCGCCATCTTCTTGAGCGACTCGCCGAAGGCCTGCCCGTTGAACGCGGGCGTCGCCTTGGCCATGGGGGTGACGGGAGCGACTTCCTTCTTCACGACCTTGTCCTCCAGCTTCTTGAGGTACGACACGTTGATGGCCACGTCCTTCGTGTGGCCGTCGAACCGAACCGCGACGTAGCCCTTGGCCCAGCCGGGGAGCTCGGCGCTGACCACGGTCGCCTGGTCTCCCTTTCTCAGGGGGACGGGGATCTTCACCCCGCCGGGGTAGGTGTGCACGATCGTGTCCGTATCCGCTTCCTGGGCGAACATGACCCGATCGCCATTCTTGAGATCGGTCATAGAACCTCCTTATGAATTCTAACCTAAAAAACAAGCAGGGGACGGATAACAGACCCGTCCCCTGCTTTACTTCGCGATGTGGATGGACTACGCCGCGTGCTTGTTGGCCGTTTTCAGGACATACTTCTCGTCCGAACTGAGGAGGAGAAGCTGCTGAACCAGCTGATCCGTCGGCGGCAACCCGTACGAGTAGTCGGAGTGGATGCAGAGGCGATGGTCGACCTTGTCGCCGAAGTTCCCTTCCATCGCGTCGATCATGGTTCCAGGCCGCAGGCGGTACCTGCGTCCGAACTCGCTCACGAACTCGTGGTAACCTCTCTTGCGGTAGATCTTGAAGGCGACGCGCCCGATCATCTCGGCGAGCAGCTTCCTCGCCTTCTTCTCGGCCGCCTGGCGCTTCTTCTCCGTTTCCAGGCGCTTGGCGCGCTCCTCTTCCGTCTCTTTGTACGACGAGACTTGATAGACGCCGGTGGAGCCGATGCCGTAGTTGGAGATACGCCCTCCAACGTAGCCGTAGGTATCGACGTAGCCGTAGAAGTCGGTCGTGGCCGTCGTCGCCGCTGTGCTTTCGACGGTATACGTCACGTAGGTATTCATCGCGTTGCACGCCGTCCCAGACACATAGCCCGACGTCTGATAGATGTAGGCGTTGGTCTGGTTGTAGGTGGCGTAGGTGCAGTCGTAGCTTGTCATCTACCCTCCTCGCATCGGCGGCGTCATGATGATCTCCCCCGCCAGCGGCGTGAACTCCGTGATCTTCTGGCCTTTCGTCTTGTCCTTCTTGTCGATCGAGAAGGCGAGATAGCCCTTGGCCAGAAGCTCATCGAACTGCTTGCGTGCAAACTCCACTTCTTCCTTGTAGCGGGGATCCCATGAGATCTTGTCGTCGCCGCTCGTCGACAGGATCTTCATGACTCCCCGTTCCACCTTCTCTTCGGCCGTTTTGGCCGGAAGCAAGGCTTCCATGGAACCTCCGTAAAGTAAGGTCAAAGATACTTCACATGGGTGCTCCCGACGACGGGTCGGGATCTCGGATATGCCTGGATCCGCTTTTCATTTTTTCCTCCAAAGATCTAGTACATTGATCGCCAACAATTCCAGCAGTACGGTTGATCGTCTCTGTGATGGTGGATGTTCTTCTTCTGCAACCGTCGCCTGCATCCGTGACAAGTAAACTGTTTACGCTTCATCGACCTTGCCATTGGACGCTGCAACATAAACGAACCTCCGGACAGACTCCAACAACGCTTGGAGTGGGCGTCGTAGATCGAACCGCCTACGATCGGTTAAAGCACGGCACCGGAAGCCTGGACGACGTTCGTGTCTTGAACCCCGGATGACATTCGCGGTGCCGTGCTATCTATGCGGCGTACGGGAACCTCTCAAAGGGCTTATTCGGATCGAACGGATGAAGCTCCTTGGTGTAGGAGGATGCGGCGCCCTGCATGCTCACCGCGTCGATGTAGCAGGAGTAGGCGCCTTCCTTGTTCACCATGAGCTTCTCGGAGATCCCGGCGGACTTGAGCTGGCCTCTGAACTGCTCGACGAAGACCGAGTCGGCGCCGAAGGCATGGAACGAATCCGACTTCACGAGGTAGTCGATGATCCAGGACGCATCGACAGGAACGACCTCCTTGCCTCTCCCGTGGTCTTTGAATCCCAGGAGAGTGACAGGAACGTTCAGGGCCGAAGCGCCATCGAGAGCCTTTCTGGTGACCTTCTCCTCGTAGCATCCCAGCGGGAGCTGGAGCGTGGCCTTGATCCCCGTCTTATCGACGTAACCGTAAGGGTGATCGTCGTTCCACCGGGCGATCTGCTTGATCGAATAGGGGTCGGAGACCGCGAAGCTGCGGCAGAACTTCTCCACTGCTTCGACCTTGTCCTTATCGGTCACCCAGCTCATGTTGAAGGTCGTGAAGTTGGGAGTGACTCCGTTCCACCCGAAGGCCTTGAGCACTTCCGTGAACTGGGGGTGCTGGGTCGTCTCACCGCCGCCGAGCGCGACTTCGAAGACCTTGGCCTCCCGGCAGTTGTAGGCGAGCTGCTGGAGGATCCCCAGCGGCGCGTGCTTCCCTCCCTTCGTGGAGTCCTGGTAGCAGAACTTGCAGCCGTAGGGGCAGTAGTCCGTGATCTTGATGTCCACGAGCTCGGGCTGCGACGAACTGGTGTAGGGTTTGGGCTCCTTCCCGAAGGAAACACGGAGCTTGGCGCCCGTCTCCTTGTTGTAGAGGATCCACCAGTCCTTGTCCTTCTTGGAGAAGAGTTTGACCTTCCCACAGTCCCTGGGGAGGGAGTTCAGGATGCTCTCCTCGCCCGTGGCGGTCTTCCTCTCGGATTCATCACGATCCTCCACGTTGTCGTTGCCGCCGCGGATCGAGATCTCAGGCGTGTCTCGGATGTACTCCACGAACTCCTTCATGAAGGTCGCATCGTAGTGTTCCGTTCCGAACCCGAGGGGGAAGGCATTCACGCTCTGGTGATCCACATAGACCGACCAGTACTTGTCCTTCTCGCGGCTGTCGATCGGGTTCATTCCCGTCAGGGAATGGGCGATGACCGCCGCGTGCTCCGCGGACATGTCCCCCTGGAGAGAGACGAAGACCAGGGCCGAGAGGTACATCGCCTTGTCGTCCTTGTGCTTGAGATGGAACCATTCCCATCCGTACTGGAAGTTCTCAACGATGCCGCTCTTGGATCTGGACGGCGAGTTGAGGAGGATCGAATGGGTCGAGCTCGAGTTGTTCGCATGCCCGAGTCTCACGCTTGAGATGTTCATGCTTTGGTCTCCTGTTTCTTGGATTTCTCTTTGATCAGGTTCTGGTAGAACTTCAGACTCTCCTGATCGGACGCGAGGTACTGCTCGAGGCTTCTCGTATGGTCATTCCTGTACGAAAAGAACTGCTCGACACTGACATTGTGGTCTTCCACCCAGGTATGGCGTTCTCCATGCCGCGTGAACATGAAGAACTCGGGATCGGAGACGACCGAGATCCGCTTCACGCCTACCAAGGTCTGATCCCACATGAAGCGGTAATCACACTCGGGAATGACCGTCTCGTTGAAGGGAATCTTCTCCCAGATCGACTTCGGAAAGAAAAGGGTGGCTCCCAGGAAGAACTCATAGCCCGTGAATTTGAGCTTGCCTGTGTAGGCGATGAGACAAAGAGAGCAGCCTGCGGCCGAAAGAAAAGGCTCTCCAGAGGGCAGGATCGTTTCGACCATCATCCCCAGGAACTTCGGAGGGTAATAATCGTCGTCGTCCATCTTCTGGATGTAGGGCCCGCGGGCCATCGAGATCCCCTTGTTCATCTTCGCTGCAAGCGGCGTCATGTAGGGGACGCGGACGTAGCGGATCCTTTCGTCCTTGGGGATCAAGTCCTCGGAACTCTCAGGGTCGTCGTCCAGGATGATGAGTTCCCGATCCTGGTGCGTCTGGTGGCTCCAAAAACGGATGGCGTGGGGCAGGAACTTCCTCCGAAGTCCCGTGCTCATGATGCAAGAGACGAAGGGCGCCATTCTACCTCCTACAAGCGGCAGGCGGCTGCGACGAGTTCCTCGATCCTGACGCCGGGTTGGTAGGCCATTTCCGCCCGCTTGCGTGCTTCGCTCTTATCGTACCCGAGACCCTTCAAGTATCCAACCATGTCTTCGATCATGGCGGTGTTATTGCTGGATGCCGGCGCGGGAGCGGGATTGGCCTCGCGTTCCACCTTGATCTCCCTGAGCTCAAGTTTCTTCTTCTCGACTTCCACACGTTCCGCCTCGACCTTGATCCCTTCGGGATCACGCCGGTGCTGCACGATGGTCGTCTTTGAGTTCTCCTCGACCTTGGTCATCAAGGCTCCCAGGCGCTCGTAGAGTTCCCCGACCGTCTTCTGGTAGTATGTCGCGGGAATCCCGAGCACTTTGGCCAGGTCGATGAAGCAGGTGAGGTAGGCGATCGCCTTCCCCACGATCGTGGGACTCGGGTCGTTCTCCCTGGCCGCTCGCTTGTAGAGACCGTTCGCCCGGCCCAGGATCTCGTAGGCAACCTGTTTCACGCCTTCAATGCCCTTCTTCAGGGCACGGCGTTCTTTCTCTTCCCTGGTATCTTCGAGCATGAAATCGCTGGCATCCATGGATTCTCTCCTTTTTACTTTCTTTAATGTTGATGGTTGTACGGAGGCCTCAACTCGGGTATCCTTGAGACGTGCGGGTTTACGTCGACTTTGGGAACACTTTCGTCTTCAGGGATCTCCCTGTCGAAAGGAACGAAGAAGTACGGACGCTAGGTGCCCATTGGGATAAGATCCGAAAGGCCTGGATCGTGCCGGCGAGCGTCCTGGTCGCTCTTTCGGCCATCAACTCTCCCCACCAGCCCGGGGACGATATCTCGGAAGTCGAAGCGTGGCTCGCCAAACTTCGCCATAAGATCCTTCTCTCCGAGCAGTGCATCTCTCCGAACGGCCAGACGGTCGCTCTCAAGAACGAGGCGATGACCCATCAGGAGATCGGCCAGAATCGCATCCGCTACATGAAGCGGAACGGCCTCTGGTGGGATGTCGGCGTCGGAAAGACCTACGGAGCCCTCTGGGTGGCCGAGGAGCTCTTCAAGTTCGAAGGGAAGAGCAAGGTGCTCATCCTGTGTCCGCTTTCCCTGACGTCGACTTGGATCGAGGAAATGGAAAAGCACCTCACGGTGATCCCGAAAGTGATCGAGATCAAGGGAGCGAAGAAGCGCCGCTCGAGACTGCTCGAAGAGTGGAAGAAGCCCAACCCGATCCGGCTCACGTTCGGGATCATGTCCTGGGACGTGGCTCGACGGATGGAAGAAGAGTTCCTCGACTACAAGTTCGACTTCGTCATTGGGGACGAGACGGGCTTCATCAAGAACAAGGCCGCCCAGAGGACTCGGGCGGCGATTGCCATCGCCGACAGGGCCGAGTACGTGGTGGCCCTGAACGGGACGCCGTTCATCTCGAACGTCACTGACTTCTGGTCGCAGATGAGGTTCCTGGGCGAGATGTACTCGAGCCCTTCCTTCATGCGCTTTGCCGAACGGTACATGGAGTTCGACCCCAAAGGCAAGACGCCCAAGGAGGTCAAGGAGGAGATGAAGCCCGAGCTCAAGGAGCTGATGGGCTACGCGGGCATGAGCGTTCGGAAGGAAGAAGTTCTTACGGATCTGCCGCCTAAAAGCTATTCCGTGCGCTGGGTCGAACCGGTGGGCGACCAGAAGGAGGCCATCGACCGCGCGATGGACGAGTTCCACTTCGCCGTGGAAGCCGTCAAGAAGGGCGCGGAGACTTCTACTCAGCAGTTCGTCCTCATCAAGAATGCGATGTCCCGGATCACCCGAGTCCAGCAGATCGGCATGGGCTGGACGAAGAACGCCGAGGGCGATGTCATCTACTTCAAGGACAACGCCAAGGGCGACGCGGTACTGGATCTTTCCGAGGAGACCCGCGGGCAGAAGGTCGTGATCTTCTCCCGCTTCGTGGAAGACCTCTGGGTGATGGAGAAGCTGCTTGGAAAGGCCGGCTTCCATGCGGTCTCCTACCATGGACGCATGCCGGCAGAACACGCCGAAAACGCACGCGAGCTCTTCGTGAAGGGCAATGCCGATTTCTTCCTCTCCCAGGTTCAAAAGGGAGGATTCGGCCTTAACCTTCAGATGTCGAGTACCTGCGGCTTTATCAACAACTGGTGGTCTTATGGCGTCCGCTCCCAGGCGGAAGGACGCCTCCACCGCAAGGGCCAGAAGAACGCCGTCCTCTACGTGGACGTCGCGCTCAAGAACTCGATCGACGAATATCTCGTCAACAGCTTCAAGCAGCACAAGGATCTTGTGGAGTACCTCTTCGGGAAACGGATGAAGGAAGCCGATTTGATCAGGATGGCCGATGCTCAAAGTAGTCTCGTTCTACACTAACGCCAGGTACCGTGACGCCGCCACGGTTCTGACGCAGTCCCTCCGTGCGCTCGACATGGGCCATCACGTCGAGGAGATCCCCGATCGCGGAGCCTGGCTCAAGAACTGCCGGATCAAACCCAGCTTCGTGAACAGGATGCTCTATCTGTATCCGACCCACAACATCCTCTATCTCGACTGCGACGCCAAAGTCCACCAGCCTCTTAGCTTCTTTGAAACCGAGACGGGGTTCGACATCGCCGTCCACAGGAGCGACAAGGGATCGGTCTGGGGCGGCACGATCTTCGTCCGCAACAACGACATCGGGAGGCTGCTCACCCGCGTGTGGTCTGGGATGACGGACGAGCTCCCGATCGCTTCCGAGGATCTGGTTCTCGAGAAGCATGTCCTCAACAGGGCGGACGCGAAGGTCAAGTACCTTCCCAAAGCCTATTGCTGGTATGGGAAGACGTCGCATAACACGAACGAGCCCAAGCCCGTCATCGAACACTACTTCTTCGGCCATCCCGGCAGGAAGTAGGGCCCATATCCGCCTGTCGGCGAATACGGGCCCTACCGACCTCGCTAAGATCGTCTGAAGACCATCGGGTACGGGCGCAGTTCATCGCGCTTCGCACGCGTGGATCCCTTGTGCTTGTTCTCGCCGACCTTGTCTTCTTCCTCCTTCATCTTCTCGCGATAGGAATCTCCCTTAATCCAGATCTTCCCATGCTCCATGAAGGAGTAGTACCCCTCAAGGCCGATGATGAGTGCATCGACGATCGGGAACCCGGTGATGCGCCCCGCCGCGGTCAACTCGTACGTCTTGTCCTCGTCTTTCGAGCTGGGCCTGGGTTCCCGTTGTCCAGGATGGTTGTGGGCGATGATCACGAACTTCGTCCACTTGTCCGTGAACGGGAACCGGAAAACGTTCTTGGGCTCGATGGATACGGACATGAGCGAGCCTACGGCCACTGGGCCAAAACCGGTGATTTCAAGATCGGGATTGAGGTAGATGCAGCAGAAGACCTCATCCTCTTCTTCGCGGATTTCCTTGAGAAGCTCGGCGGCCTTTTTCGCCGTGTAGATCGGGATGGCCTTGTCCGGCTTCTTGACCCCAATAACAATCGGCATTTTCTTGACTCTCCGTCTGCCAACAGATAGAGTTCCTAGTGACACGTGTGGAAAGAGGGGGGCGGGGATTGGAACCTCCTCCCGCCCCCCTCCCCTTTACCTCACTTCAACCCGGCTCTAGCCCTTCGTCCCCGCGGGACGCGTGAACTCGAGCAGCTGACCGTGGTCGAGGATGTGATCCTCCGCCACGCGCTTGGACGTCTCGCCGCCGTCGGTCGAGACACGGGCCTCCGCCCCCTCGGGGATCTGGAGATCGTGCTCGAGCCACTGGCGCAGCTCACGCACCGACTTCCCGACGATGGTCTTCCCCTTGTACGAGTCGCCCATCGGCGTCACGCGGGGGCCGGAACGGATCTGTGCGGCCATGGAACCTCCTCCAATTAAGGATGGAAAAGAAAGTAAACGTACTGCACGTGTGTTACCTCACCTGAGTACTGCCCCTCGCTTGTATCCACAGCTCGTGAAGTCCGCGAGGTCGAACTGCACTTCCGCGAACAACTTCCCTCTTTCCACCTCCTTCCATTCCTCAGGCTTCCCGAGAGCCGTGATGATCGTTCTGAAGAAACGCGCCATGTAGAGCGCGACCGCCATATTGGTCTCCGCGAGCTGCTCGCCCCCGGGAAGGGCCAGCCGTTCCTCGCAGGAGATGTCCCCCGGATTCTTGTCCTTGGGATTCTTGAACTCCTCGTGCACCTCCTCGATGGGAGCATTTCTCGAATCGCCCTTCAGGCGGATGAAGAGCTGCACGTTCCCGTCCGTGAGCTCGTTGCCACCCGAGATGAGGATGGCATTCCCGAGCGTCTGCACGTGCTGGGAAAGGAGAAGCCTTGTCGCGTTGTTGTCCACCGCCGACAGCACGATGGATCCGTCCTGGATGACCGTGGCGATGTTCTTCGAAGTGACGAACTCGGGCATGGGACGGACATTGAGATCGGGGAACCGCTTCCCGAGTCTATCCGCCCAAACCTCCGCCTTCTTGCGCTTGATGTCCTGCGGCAGAAAGCTCTGCCTCGCGAGGTTCTTCGCCTCGACCTCGTCACCGTCCGCGAGAAGGATCTCTTTCGGAGCGTCCTTCATGCAGAACGAGTTCTCGGCCAGGATGAGCGCCAGGCGTGAAAAGACACCGCCACAACCTACGACCACGGTTCTTACGAATGTCCCTTCCATCAGCCTCCTTTCTTGAAAAAAGATGTTTCAAATCATTCCCACCCAACCATGTCGTTGGGTTCTGTTGCGGGAGTCGCCTTCGTCTCCTCGACTTTCGCCGGCGCCTCTTCCGTCGTCGGACGAGGCCCATGGGTGTGCGGCTGTCCGGCGAGGTTGCACGAGGCGCTGCACTCGACGGGGTAAATCATCCGCGGAAGATCATCACTGGCCTCCCTGGCCGACGCGGCGGCGACCGCCTCCTGATCTTTCATTTCCGCGGCACGCGCCGCCTTTGCGGCGGACACGTTCTTACACATGATGAGGACATGCCCCATTTCGGCGCATTCCTTGTCCTGGCACGGCTCCTGTCCGACGATCGGCTGGCTCTTGTTGGGGATGTGCTGGTGGGAGATCTGCTCTTTCCTGAAGCGGCAGTCCTCCTCGCACTTGTCCCCGTCCACGATGAGGATGATGTCGGTATCATCCGGATCCTTGGCTGCGGGCCGCACGATGATCCTCTTGGTGTCGTGATCATGCGCGTGATCATGCGCAGGCGTGCTGCTCGTACCCGTGGCCGTGCTGCCAGCAGCCTGTTTCTCGAAGAACTCGGCGATCGCCTCGAGCTTCTTGAGATCGCCCTTCATTTCCGCGAAGCAGTCGGTCTCATCGATGAGCTCGGCGAACATCTTGGCGACCTCGTACAGCGTGAGGGTCTTCTTGCATTCGGGGCACTCGAGATTGCGGACGAACTTTCCGCAGCCGTAGTTCGGGCAGACGAGGTGCCCGTTGTACTTCGAATCCTTGGCCCACCGATCGTGGTAGTCGATGATTTCGGCGCCGAAGGGCTTCCCGTCGAGGGACTTCCGCCAGGCTTCGAGGAGACGCTTGGGGATCAGCCTCTTCTCCTTCTCCTCCTTCTCCTTTGTCTCCTTGACGTTCTTCTCTCCTGCGTCCTTGACCCTTTTGCACTGCTCGCAGGGAGCAACATGCACCCTTTCCTTCCATTCATCGGGGAAGGAGATGACCGCCTTTTCGGGATCATCGGGGTTGGCCTCATCCTTGATGCCGGCCATCGAGAAGACATACTTCGGCTTGATCTGGAACGTCGTGCCGCGGACGACGCCCCGGATGTCGGGTTCACAGTTCATGAGGGAGAAGTCCTTGACGACCATGAAGAGGCCTGCGTTCTTCCGCTCGTCAAGGGAGTCCGTATGCGAGTGAGCACTCGACGAAAACTTCGGATGGGAATGGATGTCTCCCACGAGCCCGCCTCTCTCTTCGCGGAGCTCAGGATGGTAGCACACCGATGTTGCCCCGTTCCACTGTTCGGGGCAACCCAGACTCCACTTGTTGTTGAGAAGATGGAACGTGAGGAATCCCTCCGTCCGCTTCTCCTTGTAGCACCATTCCAGGAACGCGAGCGCCTCCTGGAACAGGTTGATCGGGATCTTGGGGAAGACGATCTTGATCTTCTCCTCGATCTTCTCGTTCGACATGTCCAAGGTGTCCCCCGCATCCTTGTCGTAGTTGTGGATGGGGAACGACACCTTGATCAGCCCCTTGAAGAGCTGATCCTCGTACTCCTCATAGACGCCGTCCGGGGTGACAAAGAACCGTGTCACAGAAGCTCCTCCTTTCCATTCTCATGTAGTTTCTTGAAAAGACGATCGGACATGCGCGTGTCGGGAAGGTCGGCGACGAAGCCCTGCCTGCGGAGCGTCCGATGGATGACTTTCATCATCTCGGGGTAGACGTTCTTGATGCCGTGGCCTTCCGGATTCTCAAGAACATCCATGAGCATGGGCGTCTTCACCTTCTTGTGCCTGGTGGTAAGAAGGAACCAGATCTCGTTCTGGAACTTCTTCCCCTCCTCTTCATTTGCTGCCATGGCTTCTCCTTTACTGTTCGTCGCCGACGACCTGGACTTGACCGAGGATGTTGTTCACGATCTGGCCGGCGGCGGGCCCAAGCCCATCGGGGCTGGTCTCCCAGATGGCGCGGATAAGATCCGGGATCGTGAACCGGGCGCCCCAATCGAGCGCCTTCACCCTTTCGACATCGGTTTCCGAGCAGTGCTGCCAGGAAGCGAGAATCTCCTGGTTCACCGTCTCGATGTACTCCTCGTAGATCTTCTTCCCCAAGTCCCAGTTCGCGGGCCAGAAGAGCTTGGGCACCTGCATGAAGTGATCGTTGATGTCCGCGATGTACTCGGAGTCCAGGAAGTACTTGATGTACGAAAACGCCGTATCCCCGGTGTCCGCGGTCACGTCCCAGGCTCCCTTGGCGCCTTCGCAGATGTGGCCGAACGTCCCCGACGTGTTCGGCAAGGGAAGACGGTTCAGCATGTCCTTCGGGCTCTTGATCTTCTTCGACGAGACCATGGCGTGGCCATGCTCGATCGCGCCGTTGCGGAAGAAGAGACCGATGTAGAGATGCGGGAACCACACCATGAACTCCTTTCGCTCGCCGGTCGCCTTGTTCTTCCACATGATGCGGCGGCGCTTGGAAGGGGCGTACATCAGGAAGAACCGGCGCTCGTCCACCCTCGCGAAGGCCGCGCAGGAGATCTCCTCATGCGGCAGGATGGTGAGCGGGATGAGGGACATGTCCTCGAGTTCCTTCTTGATCTCGGCGGCGTTTCCCGAGGCCACCACGTTGCCGTCGATGGCGTAGTACTTGCCGTCCATGATCACGATGACTTGTTTACGCATTTCAAACTTCCTCCTTCAGCTGTTTTGCCTGTAGATAGTCACGAACAATGGCCATCTTGGCCTTGAATCGGTTCGCCCATGCCGGGTCGATGCCGATTGCGTAAGCCAGATAACCGTCCACGTATTTGAATTCCGCGAGACCGATCTCCTTGCCGGCCTTCGCGTCCTTAAAGAGGTTTTCCACCCGACCACGGATCTCGTGGCGCTTCCTTTTCGGGAGGGTGGCCTTCTCGTTGACCACGATCCCGCAGATCTTCTGCCTTGCCGATTTCCGCATGACCCTGAACTTCGCGTGGTTCACGCGGAACTTGAGAGACAGAAGAATCTTGTCGACGATGTGCTTTGCCGCGATGACGATCCTCTCGGAGTCCGAAGACAGAGCGATGTTGTCTGCATAGCGCGTGAAGGCGGCCCTGTCTGCCGGCTTGAAGAAGAACTTGAGCAGCATCCCGATCCTGAAGTCCGCCTCCTTCATGGCGAGGTTGGCAAGATAGGGCGAAAGCGGGCTTCCTTGCGGAAGGAAGCATTTCTTTCCAGCCCAGACGAAGGCGATGTCCAAGAGCCCGATCGGCGGCATCATCCTTTGCCAGGCCCGATCACGGACGACCATCTTTCGGACGAGGATCTCGGACGATTTCAATCCTTCCCTTTTCCACGCGTTGTAGAGATGCCAAGGGCGGACGGAATGAAAGAAGTCCTTGATGTCGACTTCTACGACGAACTTCTTCCCGACGTGAGGCTTGGCGTGGTCAAGGATAGACCGTCCGCGGACGAAGCCTGTTGCGTAGGGCCCTGGCCCGACTCCCGTTCGATACTCGTTGAAGAGAAGCTCTCGCTGCTTCTCCTTGAGTTCAGGACTCGGGATGTGGAGGATTCGCATCTTCCCGTTGGCCTTCGGGATACGAGCGATCTTGTAGAGCGAAAGATCCATTTATCCCTCTCTTTTCAAAAGGGGTTGCCGATTTCCCCCGTCATATCATTCACACAGTCCTTCGTGTCGCGCACCCTCCAGTAATTCTCGGTGTAGTACTTGAAGGACAGGCCCTTGATGGCGGCCTTGATCGACTTGAAGCGCGGCACATCCCAGGAGATCTTGAGCGCCTCTTCGACGGACATCGCCTGCCATTGCGTAAGGCCCGAACCTCCTGCTGCAAGTTCTGGCGGAGGCTTGGTGAAGTCCCAGAAATAGTTCCCTGGTGAGTCCCAGAACCATCCGATGGCAAGCCGCACCACGTTCATCGGAGTCTTGGCCTTGTACGCCGTGACGTGGCTCATGCATACCCCGCCATGCCTGAAGAGGTTGGAGAGGTAGGGGACAAGAAGGGTCTCTTGTTCCAACGTCTCCAGCCGCGTTTTCGAGAAGAGGATGTACATCGCGTGGAACGCCGAGACGGTCGCGTCTTTGGTCGCCTTGACGAAGAAGTAGATCCACGGCATGGGAAGCGAGTACTTCGTCCCGCCATACAGGATGTCCTTCTTGCCAGGCGGCTCTTCGATGACGTAGATGGCCGAAGACTTGTCCTCGGCCATCTC